>JBAXOP010000157.1:0-11905 GCA_037133195.1 Verrucomicrobiota bacterium
GCAAAACAACCGCGCTGGTCTGAGGTCTCAAATTAACTTTTTTGTCCGGCACCCATGCGCCACCTTTTTCCATACCCTGCGTCCCGGCCACCCATATTTTCACTCACACAAGCAATTCCTGGAAGTGCCCAATTCCAATTCCACCCATGGAGAGATAAGCCCCCACACATTGCGGTTTCCTCAGGAATTTCTCCAGTCTATGCCAAGACACATGTGGTAGGCTGAAGAAAATGAAACAACAACAAGTGATAGTTGTGGGCGGCGGAGTCATCGGGCTGTGCTCGGCATACTATGCTCTGAAACGCGGGTTTTCGGTCACCGTCATAGAGCGCGAGGCGGTGGGAGGGGAGAATTGTTCGATGGGCAATGCGGGCATGATTGTGCCGAGTCATTTCACGCCGCTCGCCGCACCGGGCATGATCTCCAAGGGCCTGCGCTGGATGTTCAATCCGGAAAGCCCATTCTACGTCCGTCCGCGGCTAGACCCGGCCCTGATGCGCTGGGGGTGGTTGTTTTACCGGCACTCCACCGAGCGCCACGTCGCCGCATCCCGTGAATTGCTCCGCGATCTCAATCTGGAAAGTCGGCGCTTATTCATCGAGTTGGCGGAGGAGGAGGATTTCGGATTGGTGAAACGCGGATTACTGATGCTTTGCAAAACCCAAAAGGGCTTGGACGAGGAAGCCCACATCGCACGGGATGCTCACAAAATCGGATTGCAAGCCGAGGTGCTCGACGCCGCAGCCACCGCAAAGCTCGACCCGACGATCACCATGAACGTCACCGGCGCGGTCTATTTTCCGGCGGATTGCCATCTGAGCCCCTCACGTTTCATGGCCTCGATCCGGCGGCGGGTGATCGCAGCCGGTGGGGTGATCGAAAGCGGCCTCACGGTGGATGCCATCGAAACGAGTGGCGGTCAGGTTATCGCCGTAACCGGCAACGGGCGGCGCTTCGAGGGTGAGCGATTTGTCATAGCCGGCGGGTCGTGGAGCGCGGAATTGCTCAAAACCGTGGGCTTCAAGTTGCCGCTGCAGGCAGGGAAAGGATACTCACTCACGTTGCCATCGCCGCCAGAATTGCCGCAACTTTGTTCAATCTTCGCCGAGGCCAAGGTGGCAATCACACCCATGGACGGCAGCCTGCGCTTCGGCGGCACCCTGGAAGTCGGCGGCCTCGATCTATCTATCAACCCGGCACGCATGCGCGGCCTCGTGAAATCCGTGAACGCCTATTTCCCGAAATTCTCCGAACGCGATTTCGACGCCATCACGCCCTGGGCCGGCCTGCGCCCCGTCGCCCCGGATGGTATCCCGTATATCGGTCAGGTCCCGCGCCTGCCCAATCTGCTAGCCGCCAGCGGCCACGCGATGATGGGCATGAGCCTCGGTCCGGTCAGTGGCCGCCTCATCGCGGATTTGCTCGCCGGAGAGCCATCGTTCCGCCCGATTGCCGCCATGTCACCGGGACGCTTCGACTAAGAACACCTGTCGGCTTGACTGATACCCCCGGAGAGTAACGCTCTTCATAGAGATGGCAGATGCAATGAACCGGCTCGTTTCTCCAGGCCTTGAGCATCGCAGAGGAATGCGGCTTCTCTCGCGAACAACTCACCCATTACGACGGATTCCGGGACACCGTGAGAATCGAGCGCAGCCTGCTGAGCGGGAAATTCGCCGAGGGCAAGGCCAAGGGCAAGGCCGAGACCTTGCTGAAAACAGCCGCGGGAATGAAAACCACTGGCATCGCAGCCGAAACCATCGCCCGGATCACCGGACTGCCGATGGCGCAGATTACGCAATTATCGTTTGAAATTTTTTGCGATACGCCAGCGGACTGATGCCAACGACTTGCTTGAATTGGCGAGAAAACGCGGATTGGTCGGAATATCCGCAACGCAGGGCGATCTGGGCGATGATTTCAGTGGTGGCGGACAGGCATTGACAGGCGGCATCAATGCGGATTTTGACTATATACTGACCGGCGGTGAGGTGGAAGAGGAAGCGGATGCGCTGGTCGAATTGATAGACGGAAAGACCGGCCATTTCGGCGAGGGCGGGCAAGCGAAGGGCATCGTCATAGTGGCGGTGGATGTAATCGATGACACCAGATAGCGCGGCGAAATCCCCGTTTTGATCACCGGGGGAATGCAGATCGCGCGAGATTCCGCAGATACCGATAACGCGCCCGCTTCTGCCCAGGATAGGTTCCTTAAACGTCAGGCACCAGCCGCTGCGACCGCCTGGATAGAGGTGAAGTTCCAGGCGATCACGGATGGGATTGGCTCCACGCAAAATCTCCCTGTCTTGCAGCGCAAACGCCTTCCCAAACGGCGGCCGAAATAACTCCTCTGCTGTTAGCCCGAGCGCGGCCTCTTTGCCCGCCAGACCACAGCGCGCCGCTAACGTGTCATTCACCGCCATGTAGCGACCATGCGCGTCTTTAATGAAAAACACAATGTCCGGCACCCCGTCAAATAGGCGGTCCACGGGTAACAACCCGTCTAGCAAATCGCAAAAATCTTTCCGAAGTGATGCCTGTTTGTTCATGGAGGGATTGGCGGTGCGCGGGTCCTATACGAAATTGGCAGCTTCCGCTAGTCTATTCGCCAAGACCGAGGTGGTATAGTAAAATTAAAACAAAGCGCATATGCACCAGACCCCACTCCATATCATTGAGTCACACACCGGGGGAGAACCCACCCGGGTGGTTATCGCCGGCGGGCCCGATCTAGGAAGCGGGAGCATGGCGGAAAAATCCCAACGCTTGCGTGAGGATCATGACTGGCTGCGCAGAGCGGTGTGCAACGAACCGCGGGGCCACAATGCCATGGTAGGGGCATTGATCTGCGAACCCAGCGAACCGGAATGCGTCTGCGGTGTTATCTTTTTCAATAATCACTCAACCCTCAACATGTGCATCCACGGCACCATCGGACTCGCCGTAACACTCGCACACCTAGGGAAAATCGGCCCGGGCACCCATCGGTTCGATACCCCCGTCGGCGTGGTGGTAGCTACCTTGCATGAGGATGGTGTCGTCGAGGTGGCCAATGTTCCGAGCTTCCGCAAGGAAGCCCGCGTCCCGGTCGAGGTCCCAGGTTACGGCACCATCATTGGGGACATCGCCTGGGGCGGCAACTGGTTTTTCCTCATAGATAACCAAGGACCGCAGGTGGACATCTCGAATCTTGAAATGCTGGTGGATTTCACATGGCGCGTCCGCCTTGAACTCGGGAAAAACAGGATTACCGGAGATGGGGGCATGGAAATCGATCACATCGAGGTTTTCGGACCGCCGGCAGATCGCACGCTGGCCGATAGCCGCAACTTCGTCCTCTGCCCGGGCAAAGCTTATGACCGCTCGCCCTGTGGCACCGGCACCAGCGCCAAGCTCGCCTGCCTCCACGCCGATGGCAAACTCAAGCCCGGTGAGATTTGGCACCAGGCCAGCATCCTCGACACTGTGTTCACTGGCCGCGTGGTCGAATCGGCCGATGGCCTCATCCCTAACATCACCGGCCGCGCATGGGTGAATGGTGAAAGCACCTATATCTTCAATCCCGCCGATCCCCTCCGCAACGGCATCCCCTCTCCTATAAACTAACGAACGAACCAACCAACTAACCAAACCACAATAATCACATGAGTATCCAATGGCAGGGCGTTATGCCCGCGACGCTTACGCAATTCAATACCGACCTCAGCATCGACCACGGATTGATGGCGGAGCACGGCAAATGGTTAATCGAAAACGGCTGCAGTGCCATCGTGCCTCACGGCTCCCTTGGCGAAGGATCCACGCTATCGTTTCAGGAAAAAGTAGCGCTGCAGCAAACCTATGTAGCGGCCGTGCCAGGCACGCCGATCATCCCCGGCATCGCCGCGCTTTCCACCAAGGAAGCCGTGGATCTAGCCAAGGCCGCCAAGGACAACGGTTGCCGTGGCCTGATGGTATTGCCGCCTTACCTCTATGCGTCCGATTGGCGCGAAATGAAGGCACACATGAGCGCCGTCATCAGCGCCACCGACTTGCCGTGCATCATCTATAACAACCCGGTCGCTTACAAAACTGACTTTTCCCCGGCCAACATCAAGGAACTAGCCGACGAGCTACCTAACGTCGAGGCCGTGAAGGAATCCTCGACGGATGCCCGCCGCATCGCCGGCATCCGCGAACTCTGCGGCGATCGCCTCGCTCTCGGGGTCGGCGTGGACGATTGCGCTCTCGAAGGTCTTGCCATGGGCGCCAAATTCTGGATCACAGGCGTCGGCGACGCATTCCCGGAATACTGCGTGAAACTTGTACACCTCGCCAGCACGGGATGCATCGAGGAAGCCAAACCGCTTTACCACTGGATGCTGCCGATGTTGCGCATGGATACTGTCGTAAAATTTGTCCAACTCATCAAACTTCAGCAAACCCTCGCCAGCGGCGGCAAATTCGGCAATAATCGCGTCCGTCCACCGCGCCTCGAACTCGTCGGTGCCGAACTCGCCGAGGCCACTGCGATCATCGAAAAAGCCCTGGCGTGCGCACCGATACTCTAACACATTTATCGACCATGATCACTCAACTATTGGGCAGCTCGTTCATCGGCTACACTCGTTCTATCGGCACCGACGTCTGTGGCCAACCCGCCCAACCCGGGACCGGCGTGCAATTGGAACCCGCCTATCTAGCCGCTACTGCTGCTGAGGTTGAGCGAGCCGCCACGCTCGCAGCTGCGGCATTCCCTATCTACTCGCACCTATCTGGCAAAGAGCGTGCCGGTTTTCTGCGTTCTATCGCCTCGGAAATCGAAGCTGTCGTCGATGATATTGTCGTGCGTGGCCAATTGGAAACCGCCTTGCCGGAGCCACGTCTGCGCGGTGAGACGGCCCGGACGCTCGCCCAGCTCCGGTTGTTTGCTAACCTGATCGAGGAAGGCTCGTGGGTCGATGCCCGCATCGAGCGCGCCGATGCCGAGCGCAAGCCACTCCCGAAAGTGGATCTGCGCTCGATGCTTCGGCCGCTGGGCCCTGTCGCGGTTTTTTGCGCGAGTAATTTTCCGCTGGCCTATTCGGTAGCAGGCGGGGACACCGCCTCAGCGTTGGCTGCGGGTTGCCCGGTGATTGTCATAGCGCACCAAGCCCATCCTGGGGTTGCGGAAATCGTAGCGCATGCAGTTATGCGAGCCGCGCAAACCACCGGCATGCCTGATGGCGTGTTCTCCGTGCTTTACGGCGGCGGTCGCAGCGTCGGTCAGGCAGTGGTCAAACACCCGGTCATCCAGGCCGTTGGATTCACCGGTTCCCGCACGGGTGGCACCGCGCTTATGGATATAGCTAACAAGCGAGCGCAGCCCATTCCAGTTTACGCAGAAATGAGTTCGGTCAATCCGACAGTCATCTTGCCAGGTGCGTTGGCACGCGGCGAGGTGGCCCTAGCCGAAGGATTTTTTAACTCGCTCACCCTGGGAGTGGGCCAATTTTGCACCAATCCGGGACTCGTTTTTTTGCCCACCGGCATGGGAGGAAGCTTTCTAACGAAGCTCAAGGAACTTGTTGAGGGTGGCACGCCAGGCACGATGCTGCATGCTGGAATAGCCGATGCCTATGGGCAATCGACTGCCGAATTTGCGGCTACAGACGGGGTAGGAACGCTGGCCCGAGCGGTAGCTAGCAGCGGATCCTGCCAAGCGTCACCAGCAGTGTTCACGGTATCCATTGCAGATTTTCTCCGCCAAAAATCCTTGCAGGGAGAAATGTTCGGACCCGCTAGCTTGATCGTGCGCGGCAACCTCGAGGAAATCCAAGCCGCCATCCCTCAACTCGAGGGCCAACTCACTGCCAGCCTCCACGCCACCGACGCAGAGCTTGCTGCTCACACCGATTTGGTCAGAGCTTTGCAGCAGCGTGCCGGTCGCCTCATCTTCAATGGTTTCCCGACCGGAGTGGAAGTTTGCAACAGCATCGTCCACGGCGGCCCTTTCCCTGCTACTTCTGACGGACGCTCTTCTTCCGTCGGCTCCATGGCTATCTTCCGCTTCTGCCGTCCCGTCGCTTGGCAAAATTTTCCTGACGCAGCCCTACCCGCTGAACTGCAAGAGGCCAATCCGTTAGGCATCAAACGCATGGAGTGAACCTTGCGCCTATCTGCTTGCCTTCCCCGCTGCCTTCCCCGCGGCCTTCCCCGCGGCCATGCCCTCGGCTATATCGGCGGCGAGGTCGGCCAATAACTTCGATTGCGCGGCGACCAGCGCCTGATAGCCATCGGCGGCTAGCTGCTCGCGAGCAACATAAGTACGCGAGGCAACGAGCTGTCGTGCTGGCAAGGCATAGACGCGCCAGCCAGCCTCGATGACAGCGCAGCCGTCGGCGGTGCCGTGAAACTGGCGGATATCGAGGGTCACTTGGTGGCTGATTTCCTCGTCATGCAGCCACGGATAGGTGCGGAGGTTACCGGTGTGCAGGCGGCGGCCGAGATTAGCGGCAGTGACACGCGAGATGGAGGCACTCAGGTCACCCGCCCAGCGGTGAGATTCGGCAACAGCCAAGCGGTTAGGCGCGTCTTGAAGCACGAGATTGGGGCGGTCGATGTACTCGGCCAATACCACGGGGCCGACGCCGATGCCGGTGCCGCCGCCAGATGGAGCGGGACCATCGGAGGTCAGCATATAGAACGAATGTGGGGTGGTGCCACAACCGGCGAGGATCAAGGTAAAAAGAGCGGAGACAATGGCTTTGTACATGACAGGGGGATCAGTGTTTGGTTCGCGGCGCGCGCGGCTGCGGATTGCCAGAGGTATCACGGCCGAAAAGTAACGAATTGGGTTTTTCATCCAACGAGGTGGAGAGCCCTTTGATAGCCCGCAGCGAGGCTCGCAATTCATCAAGCGTGCGCAACAGGTCTCCTTGCATGCTGCCATCCGGTCCTACACTGGCGAGGGTTTTTTGCAAATCAGCGAGTGTACGGCGCAGGTCGGTGGGTAGGCCGCGAAATTGCGGGTCTTCTAACATTTTACGAGCCGCCGAGGCGGTGGTATTGATTTCATCGAGCGTGCCGCGGGCGGCGGCAATAGTGGTGGCAGATTCCTCGGCCGCCTTGGCGATATTTCCCATCACCTCATCCAGCGGCAAGGCTTGGATCTTATCGAGAATGGCTGTAACTTTCATCTCAAGTTGCGCCAAACCTGATGACAGGGTGGGCACAGTGGCATACTCCCCGACTTGTACCACTTCCGCCTCCGGTGTATCCAGGTAATAGGCCAAGTCCACAAAGAGCGTGCCCGTAATATAACTCTCCACCTTCAACGCCGCTCGCAACCCCTGCTCCACCGCTTGTTTCAAAAACTCCCCGTCAGGCCCGGCCACCTGTCCCTGCATGCTACGCCGCAAAAGCGCTGGATCCATCTCAATGAGCACCGGCACCCGCGAATCCTTGCCAGATGGCAAATAGTCGAACGACACATTAGCCACCCGTCCAATCGGAATACCGCGAAACTCCACCGCTGCCCCCTTGGCCAAACCGCGCACCGATTGATCGAATAGCAACAAAACTCTCAAACTCGGATTGAACAACGTGCTTTGTGCCTCATCCACATCCGAATAGAGCTTGAAACTCATGTTATCTGTAGCTGGCTTGCCTGGTTCCAACCCATCTGGCAGACCAAACGACGCACCGCCTGCCAGCATCGCCTGAAATGACGGAGTGCGTACCTTGATACCGGTGGCCCCGGCGCTGATATCCACGCCGCTGGTATTCCAGAAGCGGGTGTTTTCACGCACTAACGAGCTAAATTCCTGGCGCACAAAGGCATGATAGAACACCTGCCGGGCATTGGGAGCGAGTTCCCGTTTCTCAATGCGGCCCACTTCCACGCCCAGATAGAAAATCGGAGATCCCACCGCCAGCGACCCCGCCTCATCAGCGGTGAGCACCAAGCGCCGTCCCGGCACATTGCGGTTGGTAGGTGGGGGTTCCTCCAGCCCGCGATACCCGGTGATCCCTGGTGTCCCGCTGCCCGGCTCCACCTCGATGTAGGCTCCGGTGAGCAAGGTGCCCAGCCCGGAAATATCCGTGGAACTCACCCGCGGGCGCACCACCCAGAAGCGGGTATCCTCACACAGCAAGCAGGAGGCATGGCGGTCCATCTGGATATAGACGAGTACCGATTTCAAATCTCCGGCCAATTCCAAATCCTTGACCATGCCGACCCGCACCGAGCGACAGCGCACCTCGGTCTTGCCGGCGGCGATCCCATCCGCTGTCTCGAAGCGCACTTGGGCGATGGGACCGCGGGAGGCGAGGTTCTGATAAATCAACCAGCCGCCAATGAGTACGGCGATAATCGGCACGACCCAGACCATGTTCCAGCGCTGGGCGGCGCTAAACTCTGGCGTCACTGGCTTCTTGGCGGTTTGCTCACTCATGATTTGTCTTTGGCTGCCTTGTCTCTGCGGCTTTCATAATTTCCAACCGATCCCATAATAATCGCGGGTCAAAGCTCATCGCCGCGAACATCGTTAACACCACCACACCCGCAAACGCAAGTGCTCCCGGTCCCGGCGTAACATTCATATATGCCCCAAATTGCACCAACGCCACCAATATGGAAACCACAAATATGTCCACCATCGACCAGCGCCCCAACAATTCGGTGAACCAATAGATCCGCCCGAGGATGCGTGGCGAGGGATGTACCTTGCCCGTGGCCGCCGCACATAACCACACCAAGGCAACGATCTTAACGAAAGGGATCATGATCGAGGCGACGAAAATCACGATGGCTATCGGATATGCCTGGCGGTGCCAAAACTCGACCATCCCCTCCAAAATTGTCGATGCCATCACATTGCCCACCTCCGAGATCGTCATGATCGGCAGTAAATTGGCCGGCAAATACAACGCGCAGGCCGCCACCAGCAACGCCACCGTGCGTTGCAGGCTGGCTGGCTTGCGCAAATGCAGGGCGCTACCACAGCGCGGGCAGCGGCAGGCCACCACCGGGGTGATTTTCCCGCAGATCTCGCAATTGGCCAGGCCTTGGTCGATGGCACGTGGCAATGGCTCGGACAAATTCATTCGGCGGCCACCTCCAGCCGGTCCCACAATTCGTTGCGATCAATCCCCGCCACCGCCGCGGCCATGCACACCATGAGCGCCGCAAATGCCCAAAACCCAGCCCCAAAGTACAGGTCAGCCATTTTTCCCAGTTTCATCAGACTCACCAATACACCCAACAAAAAAACCTCGATCATGTTCCATGGCTCGGTGCGACCAATCCAGCGTGCAACGTGCCTGGCACCGGGAGCGGCGCGGCCGCGCAACAACGGAGCGCAAACGTAGAGCATGCCGCCAGCCATCACCAGCGGCGCAATAAAGGTGAACACCGCCACACACCAGCCGATCGCCGCGCTGCCCTCCCGTATCAACTCAAATGCCGCCCGAAACAAACTTAACTCCGTCTTGATGCCGTTGGCTTCCATGGTCAAAAATGGAAACATGTTGACAATTCCCATCAAAATAAGCGCCGCCAGCGAAAATGCCGTAACCCGCACCAGCGAAGCCGGGCGATTTTGATAGAGCAACACCCCGCAACGGCGGCAGCGGGCCGCCGTTCCCTCGGGCACGGCGCGTGCCTCGTGCAAGGTATCACAAAAATGGCAGGCCACCGGATGCGGAGCACCCGCCGGCATGGGCCAGGTGGCTTTGGCTGCTTTGCGTTTCAAAGCCCGCTGTAGTTGTTAGTTTGGAAAGCGATGACGCGTTGTTTGAGTTCGCCAAGCCCCTCGACGCCGCATTCGACCCAATCGCCGGCTTGCAGGTAGCGCGGCGGCGTCATCCCCATGGCCACACCTCCGGGCGTGCCTGTGGCAATGACGTCGCCCGGCAGCAGGGTCATGAAGCGGCTGATATAGCTAACCAGAAATCGGAGCGGATGCATCATGTCACCGGTCCAACTATTTTGGCGCAACTCGTCGTTGACCTTGCACCACAATCGCAGTGCCTGCGCATCGGCCACTTCATCGGGTGTCACCAGGCACGGTCCCATCGGCGCAAACGTGTCGGCGCTTTTCCCTTTCATCCATTGGCCGCCCATGTCTTTTTGAAATGCCCGTTCGGAAAAATCACAGAACGTGGCATAGCCGGCGATGCATTCCAAGGCGTCGCGCTCCTCGACATAGGCGGTGGTGCGGCCGATGACCAATGCCAACTCGACTTCATAGTCGAGTTGGGTGGCACCGCGCGGCAGCATCACCTCGTCATAGGGGCCACTCCAAGCACTGGTGGCTTTCATGAAAAGGGTCGGCTCCGTGGGAATCCCCTCTCCCAACTCCTTGGCATGCTCTAGGTAATTTTTGCCTACGCAGACGAGTTTTGACGGCCGCGCCACCGGCGGACCCAGCCGCAGCGCCGGGTCCACCTCGGCCCCACCCGGGCAGCCATCCGCCACCCACTCGGCCAACGCCTCCAAGCCGCCCATCGCGAAAAACCCCTCGTCGTAATCTAAAAATTCGCCGCTGGCGTCAATACGGCGGCCATCGGCCAGCCAGACACCGGGCTCTTCGTTTCCCTTGTCGCCAAATCGGATCAAGCGCATGGCGGGAGACTAGCACGTCCCGCTACCAAATGAAACGTCAATCCTTCATCATTCTTTACAACGTTGCCAAACCGTCACCAACGCCGTGGACCACTGGAATTTACGGGCGGTTTCACGGATGAGAAAGGGTTCCTCCACCTCCCGTTCCAAGGAAAACCGCGGGGTCAGGGCCGCCTTGAGCCAGGCGAGGGTACTAGTGGCTGGCCAATGGGCCGGCGGGGTGAATTCCTCCAACCAGGTGCAGGGAGTGGCTAGAACCAATTCGCCACCGGGCCGCACCAATGATGGCAAGCGTTCGAGCAAGCGCTGGGGTTCGGCCAGGCGGCACAACAGATTGGCGGCATGCACCCGATCAAAGGCACCCAGATCCGTCGCCAGATCCATGGCGTCGCCCTGGCTAAATCGCAAATTCCGGCCCGTCACCCCGGCGGGCCGGCGTGCCGTGAGAGCCGTGCGTTGCGTCCCCTCCTCGATTCGGTGATACACGAGCGACTCACCGCCACGCAACGCCTCGGCCGCCCGGATGAAGGCATGCGAAAAATCAATCCCCAGCACGTCGTCACAGGTTCGCGCCATTTCGAAACTCGAACGGCCCACCGCACAGCCGAGGTCCAGCCCGCGGGCCACCTGCGCCGCCCCAAAATGCGCGACCGTGCGACACGGAAATTCCAAGGCTGCGCTCATTCCCGCAGGCCATGATCGACCGGGCGGCAAAATTTCATCCGCCGTTGCGTAATGAAACAGCAGGTACTCAGCGAGCAGTTTCTCGGATTCGTAAATCTGGCTCATGGCGGATTTCCAGCTCGGCTCTCTCGCTCGCTCGAGGCCTCCGGGCCAGCTTGGCAAATAAAAAAGCGGCCCGACTGATCATCTTCAAGGAAAACCCATTAACCTTGAAGGCGCCTCAATCGGACCGCCTATAATGTCGCGACACGCGAAAAGTACTAAAATCACCCCCCACGTCAAACAAAAAATTACGAAAAACGAAAAAAAATGACGACAGTAAGGTCGTCGCCCTCAACATCGCCGCCAAATCACCCGGATGAACGATGGCCGCCATGTGGCCACTTCATGCCACATGACAAATCCAAGTGTCCCGCTAAAATTCGGGCGTTGGCAGCAATTGGCCACTGCGGCATCCTCCCGGGTGTGGTAGCCACGGACCAAGAGCCAAGCTGACAAGAAGGTGGTGTTTGACACGCTGCACTTGATTTTCCGGAGTTATTGGTTTTTCTCCGGAAAGGCGGGGCCGCTGATGCGAATCGGCGGCCCCGCTTCATTTTAATGCCCGGCTTGCCTCGCAATTTCCTGCAATTTCCT
>JBAXOP010000158.1:0-11898 GCA_037133195.1 Verrucomicrobiota bacterium
GTGAGTTGCCCACTGGCGTTGCGGCTCGACAAACAACTCATGCATCGGCTGCACATGCTCGGCGAATTGCCGCCGCACCGAGTCCGCACTGCGGCCGCGTGTCTGCGTATCCCGCTCGACGCGCCGCCGCAGCCGTTCAGCCTCCGGACAATCGACAAACACACTCAGCGCGAGCTTGTCGCGCAGCCAGCCGTGATGCAGCAACCACAACCCGTCTAACACAATAAAGCGGGCCCGCGCCACATCGCGCGTCGCAGGCTGACGCGTGTGACTCGCAAAATCATAGCTCGGAAGCCGTGCCGCCGCCCCGCTCTCAAACCGCTCTAACACCTCTCTCAGTGCTTCCCAATCAATCGCCGCCGGGTCATCGAAATTCACCACAGCGCGTGCAGCTGGCGGCAAATGCCCGAGGTCGTGGTAAAAATCATCCAAGCTGAGGTGGACCGCCTCGTTGCCGAGCCACTCCCGCAGTTCGGCGGCGAGCCAGCTCTTGCCCGAGCCGCTGCCACCCGTCACGGCGATGAATCGGCACGGGGTTGTGGCTTCTGGGGGCGTGGCTGGCATCACCGGTAGATAGGTTGGAGCGGGCATGCGCGTCAAGTGAAGACAGCAAGACTCAAGACAGCAAGACGGAAAGACCCAAAAAAAGGCTGATGAAGAAGCGCATTGCTCTTATCTGTCAGCATGTCCTTGTGTAGTGCTGGTGGCCATAGGTGCGATTTTCTGGTCGTAGTCCAACAGGCTTCCTTCTAAGTCGATGACTAGGCGCGGACCGGGCAGGAATGTATCACTCGCGACACTGAGCTGAGGCTGGAACAAGGGGCATGAGAGGCCGGCAAGGTCCTGCATGGTGTGAAAGGTGGTGTCCGACGAAAACGGCACCTCGAGGTGTGAGCGCAGGGCTGTGGCTTGCCGCGGCCGGGCGGCTTGATAGTCCGCCGATAGCCAGATCATCATGGGAACGCGCAAGACATCCTGGGTGAGCACTCCATGAGCGAAGGGCATCACCGCCGAATCGCCGTTCTCACCGTGATCGGACACATAATACAGCGACGATACGGCCACTTGCTCGTCGAGCAGATGGATCAGGTGACTCAGGACATAGTCGGTGAAGAGAATCGTATTGTCATAGGAATTGTGCAACTGTTCGTTGCCTTCGGGCGTCATGGCTGTGTAGGCTGCCCGGATTCTGGCGGGGTCGGAAGGAAAGCGATTGAATTCGGCGGGGTAGCGGTCAGAGTAGTTTGCATGGCTGCCCATCGTTTGAAGGATGAGCAGCACTTTTTCCTCGCCACGCGCCAGCACATCGTGGGCGGCATCGACCAAGGCACTGTCCAGGGCGGCATTGCGCCAATCCCCGTAGGTTGGGAACTTGCCGCTGAGAAATTTCGCTTCATCGGCGTCTTGGGCGAACACAGAACACTGAGTGTCCCATTCACCGTGTTTCATTTGTGTGGAAAGCCAGTAGGTGCGGTAACCGGCGGTTTTGAAAACATTCAAGAGACTCGGAAGGGTGGATGCGTTTGCGATGTTAGAGGCGTTGCTCGGGGTCAGCAGCACCGGGACGCTCATGATGGTCGTCGGCCCTGGTGCTACCACGTCGCGGAAGTTCAACAACCCGGGCTGGGCGGCTAGCAAGGGGGTTGTTTCACGCTCATAGCCATTGATCTGGAAGCTGCTAAATCGGGCAGATTCGCCTAGAACGAGGACATGAATCTCACGTTTGCCCTTGGGCAGTGGAGCGCCCACGGACATCACCGCGAGGTGTTTGCCGACATTATCACGATGGGCGACTTGATAACTCATCTGTGCGGCCTCAATCCCCGCGGTAATGGTCCCAACGGGGTAGTTTTCGGCCACACGCCAGACCTCTTCTTTCCAAGTCTGAGAACTGCCGGCTCGGATGAGTTTGGCCAAGGGAATGAGCAAGGCGCAAATGACGACGATTGAGCCGCTCACCGGACCGAGCCTAAGGTCTTTAAAGACGCTGCGCGACATCAGCCAAGCGTAAACGGCGACCATTGCTATGAGCAGTAAAGCGACGCCGACAAGTTGAGGCATGAACACCGTGGCTTCCTTGATGTTGGCCTGAGTTACGGTTTCAGCCACGACCAGAAAGAACCATTTGCTGGGCTTATGCAGGGTGCAAATGTAAAACACTGCGGCGATGGGCGCGCCGCAGACGAAAGGCCAATAGGCGAGAAGGACTTTGCGCACTCTGACGCCGAAAAGACAAGGTAACAACAACAAGCCGGCGAGATGCAGAACCACGGAGGCCATGCCTGGTTCGAGGACAGGCCACACAACCGGCAGTATATTGGGCAGGAGAATACAGGCGAGGGCGACGCAGAGCCAAGGCAATGCCTTGAGGTCCGCACGTAGGTTGCTTGACAGAAAATTGGTATGAGTACGCATAAAAGATCAATGATCGCTGTGAAGTGGTCTCCTGCGCTGATTCAGGAAAACTCGGATTTGCCTAAGAAACATGGAAAGACTTCTCGGACATAGAATTATATATCCGGCATGCTTTGCCAAGGACCTTTCCTTCCGACAGAACCTTTTTCGGGGGGGCGCGTGGTTGCCTGCCACGGCCCAGTTCAGCAATTCTGCCCTGAAACGTGCCATCAAGGAGATGGCCAATGATCCGGAGCAAGCAGCCACTTCAGCCAAATTACTCAGGAGGAGACACAAGCTACGGATAGGCGCAAGTGAGAAATATCCGAGAGAAATATCCGCGGCGGAGGAAATAATTCCCTTGCAACCATGCGATTCCAACTCAAACTCTCGTCCCGTTAGCTATCGTATGGGTTTCCCCTATTAGAATCTATCAGCCATGATGACCCTCTGCCTGCACCATGTGTCTCCCGCCACCCAAGGCGGGGATAAGTATCGTCAGTTTCTCATCACGCCCAAAGGGTTGACGCGGGTGATTCGCTCGGCGCGAGCGCTGGGCATGGAGTTCATCGGCATGGCCGAGGTCCTCAAGGACCCCCAAGCATTCTGGCAGACAGACCATGCCAATAAGATCGTCATGACCTATGACGATGCCTATGAGAATTTTTTCACCTATGCGCTGCCGGTGTTGGAACGGGAAAACTGCCCGGCAACCGTGTTTGCCGTAGCGGGTAAATTTGCGGGGCACAACGACTGGGATCCAGATATGCCCCATTCCCCGCTCATGTCGCTGGAGCAGATGCAGCAAGCGACCCGCTCCGGGCTCATCACCATCGGCTCCCACGGCTTGCTACACCGGCGCCTGCAGACGCTCACGCCGGAACAATTGGACCAAGAGATCGAACAGAGCCACCAGATTCTGGCCGATGGCCTAGGTAGCGGCTACCTGCCGGTGCTCGCCTACCCTTATGGCAATTACTCCGAGGCAGTGGTCCAACGCGCCAAGACCTCGCCCTTCAAGTATGCCTTCACGATCAAGCGCGGGTTCTGGCTGGCTTCCAGTCCATCCTACGAGGTGCCGCGTTTCTGCATCGGCCTGCAAGATGGGTATCCACTGGTATTTTTTGCCAAGTGCTTGCGCAACCGGCTCCTCTCCGCTTTCCGGCCCGCCCCATCCCATTGATGCTCGCCCCGGGTTCAGGGCTTGCGTCTTAGGTCTGAGGCACAACCTCGCCATGCCACCCCGCTCCGAATTAGCTATCGGGAATTTGCTTGTCAGCGGGCCGGGATGTTGGTGGAGTCGGCATGAGCCCCATGGAAATCAAGACGCTAATCAAGGTACTGGTGATTGCCGCGGTTTATTTGGGAATCACTCCGTTACTCGGATTTTACCTGAAAGGCAAGGATATGGCCCGGCATGTGACGCTGGGTTTCATGGCGTGGTGGTTGGTGCGCCCGCCCTCGGACTTCACCCTGATGTTATATTCGATCGAAACCTACCGGGGTCATTGCCGCGGGTTTGAATTCAACTTCCTTGAAGCCATCGCGCTGAGCTTGGCACTGGCCGCCCTGCTGGAAAAGCGCCGGGATTTCCGCTGGCTGCCACCGGGCTTGTGGGCGTGGTTGTTATGGATCTGCGTTGGCTTGCTATCGGCGCCGGGCGCGATCAATCCCCTCTACGCCCTGATGCCCGCCTTCAAGTTTGCCAAAATGAGCTTCGTCTTTATCGGGGTGTTCGCAGCCCTGCATGACCAGCGCGATGTGATGGCTCTGATGCGCGGGTTTGCCATCGCGTTGATTTTACAGGTGGGCATTTGTTTGTGGGATCGTTATGTGCATGGCCAATTCCAGGTGAAGGGGTGGTTTCAGCACCAGAATCCGATGGCGATGTGGTCGTACTCGCTGGCGTTTCCGATCTTGGGCTTGGCCCTCTCGAAGGATACCTCACCGCGAGATGTCGTGCTGTATTTCGCGGCATTTGGGGCGGCGGGATTAGTGAATGTGCTGGCAGTTTCACGGGCATCGCTGGCGGCCTTCGTGATGGGTTCGGTGCTGGTGATGTTGGGTTCCTATGTGCAGGAACTCACCGTTCGGCGGGTGGCGTTGGGAGTGTTCGGAGCGGTGTGCGGGGCCTTGGTCCTGGTAAAATCGGCAGATACCTTCAAGTCCCGCATGGGCGGCGATGATTTGCCGAAAAATGATCTGCGTTATGCCCTCAACCTACAGTCCGCTGCGATGCTCCAGGATCACCCGCTTGTGGGCATCGGGTGGAACAATTTTGGCTTGGCCAACAGCAGGCCGCTGGGTTTGAAATACTCGCAGATACTCGAGCGCTGGAATCAAAATCGCGGCTGTGCCATTTACCCGGAAAATTTCAGGACCAATCCCCTGACGGAAAGTTTTTATTGGCTGGCCTTAGCGGAAACCGGGACCTTGGGCTTTGCGGCGATTCTGTTGTTTGAAGTGCTCACGGTCTGGCTGGGCCTGCGCTCCACCGCATACTTCTGGAAATCGCCCCTCGGCTTGTTGCTCTATGGAGTGACGGTGGCGCTGGCTATCAGTTATGTGCATCTGCGGGCGGAGCGCATCCTGGTACAAACGAAGAATCTAACAACATGGATCATTTTTTGCGCGATAATTGCGCGTGCCGAATGGTGGCGGCGCCAGGCGATGGCTAGGCGCAAACTCACGGGGGGCTGACAGGAATGGGGATGGCGGGATTTTGCTTGCTGCCGCTGAGGCGGGCCCCTTGGTTCGCGGCGTAGCTGCGGGCCGCATCCCGAAAGATAAGTTTGACGGTGGAATCGAGCAATCCCAAGGGCTGGCGGGGAATCCACACGATGTCGCGGGGTTGGAGTAACACATCGCTGGCCTTGCCGACTAGGATTTCTTGCAGGTTCACGATCGCCGCGCTCGGTTTGTCAAACGAACCACGGACCACCACCACTTGCTTCAGACAAGCATCTGCGGTAGGTCCACGGCCTTGGGCAAAACAGTCCACCAAGGTGAGCGATTCCTTATAGCGGACGGCTTGCGGCGAAGCAATCGCGCCGAGCAGCAACACGCTCGATGAGCTTGAAGACGGAAGATAGATGAAATCGTTGTGACGCAAAAAAATGTTTTGGGAAATATCGCCGCCTCTGATGAGTTTTTCAAAACTCACCGGTAGAACGTCCCCATCGCGAATGACCACACTGCTGCCTAGGTCGGCGACTTCCACGGAGGTGCCGCCCTGGCCAGATATGGCGATGCCGCCCGCGTGAGCGACGGCTTCGAGCAAGGTGGTGGGCTGACGCAGTGGGTAGATGCCGGGGTTGGTTATTTGGCCGAGCATCCAGTAGCGGCGCGAGCGCACTTCGACGAGGCTGACGTTAACCAGCGGGTTAGCATAATCCTGCTTGAGGGCAGCGGTGAGTTGCTTGGCGAAGTCCGTCTGGGTAAGACCTTCCGCCCGGACTCCGCCAGCAAGATTATAGTAAACCATGCCGTCGGGCATCACAAAGGTACGGGCCTGGGTATTGGGCACCTCGGCAATCTCAATTTCTAAAATATCCCCCGGTCCCAAAATATAGGTTTCGCTAGGCGCAAGCAGCAACTTGGGATCCAAGGCACGTTTGATTTTGACGTTCGTGAAGTTGAGGTTTTTGACCGTTTGGTCCACTTTGCGTACATCAAACTGGGGCTTGGGAATAGTCTGTTGACAGGCATTGCCAAGCAGGCAAATGCACAGAACCGCGCTATGCAGCAAAAAGGAGTTAGACATCAGGGTGGGTTGATGATGGGCTTCAGGCGCTGACTGATCCAATTGGTGGAGGCACTGGAGGTGAAGGCCGCCATGGCGTCCTTGAGCACATCCTCCGCTAATAACCACGGACGATCCGCGACGTAAACAATGTCTTTGGGCTCCAGTTTGAAATCCTTGTCCTTAGCTGCGAGCACCCTTTGCACATCGATGATATATGTTTTTGGCTTGATAAAACTGCCGCGGATGACCAACACCCGGCTGAGCCACGCTCTTTCGGAGAAGCCACCGCGCAGCGTGATGCCGGCAACCACCGAGGCATCCTCGGTGAGCCCTTGAATGCCCGGTGCCCCTACGGCCCCAAGCACGTAGTAATCGTTGGTTATATTGGAAGCTATGTAGATAAAATCCTCCGGCTCGATTTCCAAGTTGAACTTCATGTCCCCCTCATGCAGCAGGCGGCGGAAATCCACTGGCAGGTGTTGGCCGCCGCGAGCGATAAAAGAACGGTCCAGATCGGCGAGTTCGATGATCTTATATTCGAACATTCCGCTTTCGAGTCCGCCGGCGTTGGCGATGGCTTCGACCAAGGTGATCGGGCGTTCGAGGGTGTACACTCCCTTATGGCCTACCTTACCCAGGACGGTGAAGCGCTTGGAACCAACCTCCTGAGGCGTGATGATGACCCGTGGCGAACGGAAGTGGGAGGAGAGGCTTTTTTCAACGGCCAGACGGGCCTCATCGAGTGAGAGGCCGCTGACCTTAATGTTTTGGGCTTGGAGGTAGCTCACGGTCCCGTCGGGAGCAATGCGGAAACCCGGACGGTTGAGTTCCGGGCGGCCGAACAGAGAGAAGTTAATCACGTCGCCGGGGCCCAGTTCATAGCGCTTGCGCCACGACGCAGGTGATGGGGGCGCTTGATTGCCCGGCACGCTAGCTACGGGTGCCGGGGCCTTGACCGCTTCCGACTCGCCGCTTTGGCCATTCAGCAGGACCAGCGTGCAACCATGGAAAAAGAGAATGGGCAGAGCACGTCGCATAGGTAGAAGAGAACTTAGGAAAAGCGTTTGGCAAGGGCGCAGGAGACGACGTCCGCCGCCGCACGGATAACACCCACGGGCCGCTCGGCCAACACCAAGGTGCCCGCACAAGGCGGCAGATAGGCATCAGTGAGCGAGCGAAACTCGGCGCTGCGGCGCAGTGAGTTTTTGTTACCGGCGACCACAGCAATCCAGGATTCGGACCCGGCGAACCACTCCCTGGCCTCGCCATGAGGCAAGTTGGCGGCCCGCAACAGAGTGATAGCGCAGGGGGTAGCCGGGGGCTCGGCATTTGCATCGAGCCACTCCAACGAACTCGGGCGGCTAGCGTCGCTCCAGAGCGAATTGGGTGAGAGATCGTGAATTCTCAGTGGCTTGCCGCTGTCATTCCAAGCTGCGGTGGCGAGTAGAGACCAAAATCGGCGTTCGGCGGCCGGGTCCAGAGCTGGGGTCCACCATAAGACATGTGCCGGGGTGTTGCGATGTGGTGCGAGGTGGCTGATCCAGAGTTGTTCGATAGCGATGGTGGCGTCTGCCTCGGAGTCACTGGAAATCTGCGCCATGAACGGCGCTCCTGTCTCACTGCAGCATTCTAACGCCGAACGGCGTGGCGTCCGGTGGGTGAACAGCAGGGTAAGAAAAATCGAGCCTGCGGCCCCCAGAATCGCGCACACAATCCCTATCAGCGCTGGCTTTTTAACCCGCGATGAGGGAATAATGAGGCGCGCATCGGGGGCCTGGAAAACCTGCCAATAGCCGGGTGCCCCAGAGGCAAAAATTTCTGCCTCCTTGAGTCGGTTGCTCATGAGACTGAGGCTTTCGCTTAGCGAGCGGCTCTTCTTTTTCAGCGCCTCATAGGCGCTCACGATCTCAGGAAACTCGGCCAGGCGCTCGCTGGTGATTTGATAGAGTTTTTCCAGCGCTTGGATTTGACTGGTCGCTTCCAGCTGCTCGTTGCGCAGCCCAAGAATCGATAGATACAGGCTATTGCCCAGCGGGGTGCCGGTATAAGAGTCCAGCTCGGAGACATCCTTGTCGGCCGATTTGCTGATCTGTTCGTTGAGGTATTCGATGCTTTGCAGCTTCGCTTGCACCAGCGGATTGGCATCGGTATAGGTCGCACGCAAGTTGGCGAGTTCATCCTTGACGGTTTTGAGCTGCGAATCTATCGGGCTTTGGCGCTGGATTTGGCTGGTGTAGTTCTTGAGTTGCGCCTCGGTGGAGGCGGCTTTGGTGCGGAAGGTTTCCAGTTGTAGTTCGATTTGTGAGAGTTTGGCGAGAGCCGCAGACACCTGGGCCTCACCTCCCAGATAATCTTTTTGCTTGGAAAAATTGAGGATTTCGAGGTCGTTGGCGGCCATTTTCCCCTCCAGATCGGTGACTTCCTTTTGCAAAATGAGCAATACTTCGCGGGCTTCGGTTTGCTGCAAGCGCTGGGTATAACTATTGATTTCCGTTGCCCAGATCGTACTGAAGGCGACGGCATCCGCGGCACTTATTGGCGAGCGATAGGTGATATAGAAGATGTCGGTGCCCTCGAGTTGCTTTGCCTCAATGAACTCTTTGGCTTTATTAACATCCACGCCGTTTTTCGAGTGTTTGATGGCCAGATCGAGTGGCTCGCTAGCTAGCAAGGTGGCCAGCAGGGTGGCATCATTCAAATCCACTGGTCGATAGGCTTGGCCGACTTCCGAAACTTGGACAGCTGGCGGCATCCTGCGTTTAATCAGGGACACCGTGAGGGAGAACGACTGGTGGGTGCTGCGGATACCGGCAAGGGTGCCGAAAATGGCGCAAGCGATGGTTCCGATGACGATCAACGGCCAGCGTGAGAGGACACCGGCTAGCATGCGCAACGGGTCGAAGGGCAACGGAAAACGGAACCGTGATCTGGCGCTTGAAGGCACGGTTCCTTCCTCCGGGGCGGGGGTTGCTCCGGCTGGCAGCTTCAATCCCGGAGGGGAATCTAGGGAGGTATGCACAAGGGGCGTTAGGCTGGGCGCAACATGGGGCCATAACCCCATGCATTGCAAGCGCGAAACAATCCCCACCTTTTCAAATAGTCCTTGACGCCCCTGCATCGCCCAAATATCTCTCCGCCACAGCGGCAACCCTGGCTTGGAACTATCGTCCACTTGATCTTTTATGCCTACCTCACCCCGGGCCGACGGCCCCTTGGAATATCGGCCATCCATAGATGGGTTGCGTGCACTGGCGGTGCTTTCCGTGTTTATCTTTCACCTGAACCACCGGTGGCTGCCGGGCGGATTCTTGGGCGTGGATATTTTCTTCGTGATTTCGGGATATTTGATCACCGCTATTATCTGTAAGCAATGTAAGGAAGGATCCTTCAGCCTGGCAAAATTCTACCAGCGGCGCATTGCCCGAATTTTCCCGGCCAGCGTGACGGTGGCGCTGATGACCCTGCTGGGGGCCGCTTGCATCTATTCGCCCCAGGAGCTTTCGTTTACTGGCAGCTATTTCTTGGCTGCCATGCTTTCGGCCATCAACTTCATGCTCATTTTCAAGGGTAGCTATTTCCATATTTCCCCGGACACCACCCCGTTTCTCCATTTCTGGTCACTGGCGGTGGAGGAGCAATTTTATGTTTTCTTTCCGCTGCTGTTTTTATTGCTGTTCAAATATGCCCGTCGGCACCTGGTGCTGCTGCTGGGTCTCCTGTGGACGCTCAGTTTCGTCGCCTGTGTAGGGGTGACCCACCGGGACCCGTCCCTCGCCTTTTACCTACTACCGACGCGAGCGTGGGAATTACTGGCAGGCTGCACTCTAGCGGTGGTGGCAGCGCAACCCCGCAACTCTGTCCCGATGTGGAGCCGCTGGAGTTTTATAACCGGGTTGGGCCTGGTATTGCTGTCACTGGTCTTCATTCCTGAGAGCAGCGGATTTCCCGGCTGGTATCCGCTGTTTCCAGTGGCAGGCACCGTCCTTATGTTATTACCCAGTGGTGTCGTGCGTTTGGCCGAACGCTGGTTCACCGCTCCACCGCTGGTTTTCGTCGGGCGGATTTCCTATTCGCTCTACCTGTGGCATTGGCCGGTGTTTTCCCTCGTCGATTACCACCTGTTCCTCGCACCCGCTCCGCTTCGCCTCGCATTGAAAATCGGCCTGAGCTTCGCCGCCGCCGTGCTTAGCTTCTATTTCATCGAGCGGACGACTCGCGGGCGGCTCAACCAACGCTCTGCCCGGCCAGTGGCCTATGCGTTTGCGCTGGCTATCATTCTCATCAGTGTGCCGCTTGGCCTGTGGCTTCGACGGGAAAATTATGTGAATGCCAAGCTCAGCGACGTCGCAAAAGGGGGGCTTGTCTATGCGGCCAAGCACGCGACATCCTCCGTCATGCTCATGGGCGACAGCAACGGTTCGATGTATGGCAATGTGATGCGCGACATCTGCACGGATGCCGGCAGCCGACTGACCGTCATTAGCGTAGGTGCCAGCGACCCCATGCCCACAACCGATGCCACACAGAGTCGGTTATGGCTCGAATCTTTGGCTGTGGTGAAACGGGAAAAGCCAGACTGCCTCGTGCTGGTTTGCAGTTGGGCCGGCGTTTTGCATGACGATACCCGCCGACACGATGCGGCCATCACCGCGTTGCAACCGCTGGTGGGACACTTGGTGCTCCTGACCCAGCCGCCCAAACTCCCCCTCGACGATCCTCGCAGCGCCATCCGCGATGGCGCTTCCCCGGTCTTTTACGAAAACGCGGATTACCAACAACTACGCATGAACCGGAACCAATACGTGACTGGCTTTGGCAACGGCTGCACCTACGTGGTGGACATCGCCTCCGTCTTTCAAAAGACGGATGGCAGCATCCTATTCTTGGATGAGCGGGCGCGACAGATGTATTTTGATGCAGGGCACCTGTCGGTTTATGGTTCGGACCGAATCCGGCCTCAGCTTGAGCAGGCGATTTTCCACCCCAAACATTAGCCTCAGGCTTTGAGGCGGCCCTTGAGCCAGCGGGCGGCACCAAACAAGTGGGCGCTGCCAATGACAGCGAGCTTGTTTCTTTGCTGAAATGTCCAAGGCACCTGGGGCATTTCATAGCCCTCCTTTTTTGCCCAGGTGAAAAAGCCCGCCACCTGCGGGTAGTAGCGCAGTTTTTCAGGGCGCCACAGCACCCATGGCTTTGGATTATTAGGTCCAAGGTGAGCCACATAGGCCTGCGCATCTATATTGAGTTTGGCAGGCAAGGCCGTCGGCGCGTCGTGTGCGAAAGCCAGCAAACTATTGAGCACAGACTCATCGACCTGGAAATAGGCGTGTGAGTCAAAGTGGTGAGCGCCCTGGAGGTTCTCCGGGAGTACCTTATCCATCTGGGATTGCCAGCGCTCGATGAAGCCGAGCACCTTGCGATGAACCGTGAGATTGCCGCCGCAAACCGTGTTATGGATCCTCGACGTGGTCCTCTCGTTGACGTCTTGTTGCCAGACTTGTAGAATCTGGCGCGGGATCCCACCCGCCGCCTCTCCCGCTTCGTATCGAGTGGCGAAAATCTGCCCATCCTCTTCGGGAGTTTTCCAGCGGGCGAAGAGGGTTTCGCCATCCGGGCATAGATACTCGCTTATATCTCCAGTGGCCAACGTGTCGCCGTCAAACAGTGAAATATGCGTCGCTTCAGGGCTGACCTGCGCGGCTGCCAGGATGGCCTCTCCCTTGCGACATGTGGGCCCGCGGGTGTTATCGGCATTCGCC
>JBAXOP010000159.1:0-11880 GCA_037133195.1 Verrucomicrobiota bacterium
GGGCCTTCGGGGCGATCGCCTTCGGCATCGGCACCACCCAGGTGCGCGACGTGCTCGCCACGCAAACCCTGGCGCTGGAAGCCCTCAAGGTGCGCCGCATCGAGGTCAATGGCCATCTCGCCCCCGGTGTTTACGCCAAGGACGTGATCCTCCACATCATCCGCCTGCTCGGTGCCCGCGGCGGCATCGGCTATGCCTACGAGTACGCCGGCGATGTGTTTGAGCGCATGTCCATCGAAGAACGCATGACCGTGTGCAACATGTCCATCGAGGGCGGCGCGCGCTGCGGCTACATCAACCCCGATGCCAAAACCGTCGAGTACCTCCGCGGCCGCCCCTACGTCGATATGAGCGACTTCGCCGCGACGGCCGCCCGCTGGCTGGCATTTGCCTCCGATGCAGACGCTGTTTACGATGATGTGGTAAGCATAGATGCCGCGACCATCGAGCCGACGGTGACTTGGGGGATTTCCCCGGACCAGGGGATCGCCATTTCCGAGAGCGTCCCGGATCCGGCGGCTGCGCCCGACCCAATCGCCAGGGACAGCATCGTGGAAGCCCTCGCCTACATGAAAATTCCCGCCGGATCGCCGATCAAAGGAGTTCCCATCGACGTCGCCTTCATCGGTTCATGCACCAACGGCCGGCTCTCTGATTTCCGTGAAGTCGCCAAGTTCCTACCTGGCCACAAAGTCGCTCCGGGCGTCACCGCACTGGCCGTGCCCGGATCCCAAATTGTCGCCATCCAATGCGAAAATGAGGGCTTGCCGCAAATTTTCCGCGACGCAGGATTTGAGTGGCGCGATGCGGGTTGCTCGATGTGTCTAGCGATGAATCCCGACAAACTCGTCGGCGACCAACTCTGCGCCTCCTCATCGAACCGCAATTTCAAAGGCCGCCAAGGCTCGTCCACCGGCCGCACCGTCCTCATGTCGCCGCTGATGGTCGCCGCTGCAGCCATTCGCGGCTCCATCGCCGATGCCAGGGAAGTCTTTGCCATCAAATAAGAGTCGCCGTCGTCGATCCGCCAAACGCCATGAGCCCCAGCGCCCCACGCAAATTGCCCATCACCGCCGCCGAGTATCTCGACGGCGAAGCGCGTTCCGAAATTCGTCACGAATTCGTCGATGGGCGCATCTATGGGATGTCCGGTGCCAGCCTCCGCCACAATGCCATCTGCCTCTGCCATGCCGAAGAAAAATACGAACGCCGAACATCGAACGCCGAACGTCCAACATCGAACAGAAGAGGCGAAAGGAACAGACGGAAGGCGTTTTCTTTCTCTCTTTGATTTTCTTCGGTTCGACGTTGGAAGTTCGACGTTGAAAGTTCGATGTTCGCCTTTCCCTCTGGCCCAGTGCGCAGCTCTCTTCCATCCAAAATTCAAAATTTAAAATTCAAAATCTCTTCCCCCCCATGTCCCTCGCTCCCGTCACCCAAGTTACCGGTCCTGCAGTTTACATTCCTGGTGCCGACATTGATACCGACCGCATCATTCCGGCTCGCTTCATGAAATGCATCACCTTCGATGGCCTCGGCGAATTCGCCTTTTACGACGTGCGCTTTGACGAGCACGGCCACCCCACGGCCCATCCGCTCAACGATCCGCGCTTCGCCAATGCTTCGATCCTGCTCGCCGGATTGAATTTCGGTTGCGGCTCGTCGCGCGAACATGCCCCCCAATCGCTGCGCAAATATGGCTTCAACGGTGTCATCGCTGAATCTTTTGCCGAGATTTTCTTCGGCAACTCGACCACCCTCGCTATGCCCTGCGTGATTGCCAGCGCCGCGGATCTGGCAACCTTGCGCCAACAAGTCGAAACCGATCCAGCCACCTTGGTTACCATCGATGTGGTGGCGCTGCGCGTCCGTAGCTCTGGTGGGCTGGACTTTCCCGTAACCATGCCTGAGTCCGCCCGCGAGGCGCTCGTCTCCGGTCGTTGGGATCCTATCCAAGAATTGTTGGACAATAGCACGGCCATCGAGGCCAAGGCCAGGGAATTGCTCTATGCCTAACGAGGCTGCGCCTCAGACGCAAGACTTCAAGGCACAAGACGGGAAACTTGACCAGCAACAACACATGACCCTGGAAGGGGAAATAGAAACCACGGATTTCAGAATGCACGGATAATGAATGAGTTATTAATTTATGGCATTCTCCATTTGGGTGATCCTGAGACTCTGATAGAGCAGGGCATATCTTATCCGCGTAATCCTCTTCAATCCGAAATCCGTGGTTAATATGCGGCGCTGCAACCCTTTCCATTTCTCATGTCCAACCATTCACCGCCGAATCTAACTAGTTTAACCACGATCAATGACGATGGTTCGCGCCATTTCCTCCATCCGGCGGATGTGAGCGGTTACTGGACCAGAGTTAGGAAGCTGGTTGGCTGGGTTCTCATCGGGGTTTATGTGGCCTTGCCTTGGATTCCCGTCAATGGCTACCCGGTGGTGTTCCTCGATGTGGAAAATCGCCTGTTCCATCTCTTCGGGCTAACCCTGGTGCCGCAGGATATGTGGGTGATGTTTTTCGCGGTCACCGGAATGGGCTTCACTTTGTTTTTCATCACCTCGCTGCTGGGCCGGGTGTGGTGCGGTTGGGCTTGCCCGTACTCAGTTTTTTTGGATCACATCTTCCGGCGCATCGAGCGCTGGATCGAAGGCGATGCGTCAACTCGCCGCAAACTCGACGCCGCACCCTGGACGCCCACCAAAATCTTTAAGCGCTGCTTCAAGCATTTGCTCTTTGCCACAGTCGCCGCGCTCATTGCCCACGTGTTCCTCTCGTACTTCGTGTCCCTCCCACGCCTCTACGGTTTCATGCACGAAGCTCCTCTGCATCATGCCACCGCCTTCGGTATCGTGCTCTTCCTCACCCTCAGTCTGTGGTTTTGCTTCGGCTACTTCCGCGAACAATTCTGCATCATCATGTGTCCATACGGCCGCCTCCAAAGCGCGCTGACGGATAGCGACACCGTCATCGTCGGCTACGATGCCAAACGCGGAGATCCTCGCGGCCCGGTTGGCCGGGCCTCCGGCGCTTGCGTCGATTGCCACCGCTGCATCCAAGTGTGTCCCACCGGCATCGACATCCGCAATGGCCTGCAACTCGAATGCCTCGGCTGCACCGCCTGCATCGATGCCTGCGATGATATCATGACCAAGGTGGGACGCCCCACCGGCCTCATCCGCTATGATTCGCAAAATGGCTTCGACGGTCTGCCCAAGCGCATCCTGCGCCCGCGCATCTACGCCTACTCGGTGCTGGCGCTGCTCGGATTGCTGGCGCTGAGTGTAGTCGCTTGGATGAAGATGACCCCCTATGCCGCCACCCTTTCGCGGGTTGGCGGAGTGGGTTTTACCAGCGATGCCGAGGCGGTGAGCAATATCTATCTGCTGCGCGTGCAAAATAAACGCAACCAGCCAGCCACCCTCTCCGTCAGCTTGGCTGGCGACGCGCCCTCAGGCTATCAACTCAGTGGTGGCGAGCAATCGTTCACCATCGCGCCGCTCGGCGAACTCACCCGCACCTGCGTAGTCTTCGTCCCGCTCTCCAGCTACAAGGGCCCCAGCGATATCTCCCTGCAAATCCACGCCGAGCCCGGCAATACCACCCTGAAAAAATCCACCCGTTTTCTCGGCCCCCTTCCCACCCTCGTCACGCCCGCGCCCCGCTGAGATTGTTTGCCATGAAATCCGTGTTCCACTTCATCGCGCGCCATCCTTGGCTCTATGTCGTGCTCGCCTTTATCCTGCTCATCGCCTCATGGGTCGTTCTCATCCTCGTCGCCGCCCGCCACCCCAATCCTGAATTCAAGGCAACCATGGAAAGGAAAATAGAAACCAGGGATTACACGGAATGTACGGATCATAAAAGAGTTGTGCAATGCATGGCATTCACTATTAGGATGAGTCGAAGGCTTGATAGATTACAGTCAACTTTTCCGAGTAATCCTCTTCAATCTGAAATCAGGGGTTAAAAACCCCCACTGCAACCCCTGCATTCCTTTTTAGAATGAGCGAAATTCACACCACCACCGCCGCGCTGGTCGCCGGGCTTGCCACCAGTTTCCATTGTGTGGGAATGTGCGGGCCGATCGCCTGCGGCCTGGGCTCTCTAGCCAAGACGGAGGGCCAGCGACTCGTTGCCGCTTCGCTCTATCATGGCATGCGGCTTATTTCCTACGCCACCATCGGTGCCATCTGCGGAGCGATTGGCCAGCAGCCGCTCAAATGGTATTTTGGGTCTCCGGCAGTGATTTTGCCATGGATCATGATATGGGTGTTGCTGATGATGGGCTTGGGTCTTGACAAGCGGGTTCCACGTCCTGCGTTCTTAAACCGCCTGACCGCCCGCGCCCGTTTCAAAGCTGGCAGGTATTCGGCATACGGTGCGGCCATGGCGATGGGTTTGCTCACCCCGATTCTCCCTTGTGGTCCGCTCTACATGATATTTGGTGTCTCTCTGCTCACAGGATCCGCCGCCAAGGGGGCCGAGTTCACCCTCGCCTTTGGCCTGGGTACCGTCCCCTTGCTGTGGCTCGCCCAACAGCAATTCCACCGCATCCGGGCGCGACTCACGCCGCTGGCAATGAACCGCCTGCGACGCGGACTGGCTTTCGCCACCGCGCTGCTGCTCGCGTGGCGGCTTCAAGGCACAATTCCTGTCACTTGGCAGGGCAACCCGTCCACTCCCCAACCCGCCGCCAATGAGTTGCCCACCTGCCCACATTGCAAGGCAAACCCACCCTAACCGGTACGCCTGCACCCCGTAGCGGAAATCTGAAATTCGAAATCTGAAATTCGATCATGAAACCACGGATTACACGGATTTTAGGGATTTTTCGGATTTGGATTCTCTCACCATTTGCAGCGCAGCAGAAGCTCCAGGGGGCTTATTTTTCAATCCGTAAAATCCGTGGTTCGTGCCCCTCCGAGTTTTGTCGAACTTCGGTTTTCGGGGGGAGCGCCGAGGTGCCGTCCGTGCCACCGTCCGGCATTGCTCTGTTTGACCTTGATGGCACGCTGCTGGCCTGGGACACCCAGTTATTGTTCCGCCACCACGTCATCCGCCGTGAACCTTGGCGGGCCCTGTTGCTGCTGGTGTTTCTCGCCTCGCTGCCTCTCTTTCCCATCCTCAAACTCGGCGGCCTCAAACGCGCGTTTCTGAGCTACCTCTGGCGCATGCCCGCAGCGACCCTCGCCGCCCACGCCCGCTCCTTCGCCGCCGCCATTGTCCCCACCTTCTATCCAGAACTCCGGGAGGCGCTGGAAAACCACCGCCGCCAAGGCCACCTGCTCATCCTCAGCTCCGCCAGCCCGCAATTCTATGTCGCTGAAATCGGCCGCGCTCTTGGCTTCAACCTCGCCTTGGGCACCGAGTTGCCTATCTTCTCATCCTGTCCGCTATTGCCCAAATTGCTCAATCACAAGGGCGCGGCCAAGGTCGAACGTTTGTATCAATTGCTCCCCGCGCCCTACTTCGCCGATGGCAAATTACTCCACTCCCACGGCTACACCGACAGCCGTGCGGATTTGCCCATGCTGGCGCTTTGCCACACCGCAAGCGTCGTCAATCCCGATGCCGCCCTCGCCGTCTTGGCAAACTCCGCTGGTTGGCAAATTCTGCGCCCTCCACGCCCGTGGCGCAGCCGCGCCGACTTCTGGTGGCAATCACTTTTTCTCCTATCAGGCAGGAAAATTGAAAAAGAAAAATCGCTTCAAAATTTTCCTGCCTAGATTTCTTCAAAAGCCAAGGATGTCGTCGTTAGGTCAAATTTCTTCTCTTGTGTCTTCAAGTCTTGCGTCTTGTGTCTGAGGCGCATCCTCGCTAGATTCCTTCGCTCTGAGACCTGTGATTTTCTCCTCACGGGCCCAGGTATTTTTGGGGGTGCTTTTTTTATGTTGGGGGCCGCTTTTTTTATTGCAATACGTCATATCAAGCCCTAATGGTGAGTCTGCGTTTGCTTGCTGCCTCTCTCCGAACCCATCCCTCCTGTCACTCCACCAGGCCATCTATCACCCACACTGCCAGCCTACGATTTTTTTTCAATCCAACGAATTTCAAGCTCGACATAATTCGCGAGGTGCGCGAAGTTCACCACTTAATCAAACCCGCAGCGACTCTAACTTCAATCATGGAAACTCAACTTGTCATCCCCCACTCGGAAGCCCCAAGCACCATTACCCAATTGCTTGATGCCCTCCGCAAAGTTCACTTCGAGCCGCACCACGAAAGTAAGACGTGGGGTGACTGGATCTATCTTTACGGGTTTCGCACCGTCATCAGTCTTGAATGCGTCAACGGTGTTTCGCATGCTGCCACCATCGAGCACGGCGAAAACGAAGATGAGGGCGAACCCTTGGTTTCTATCCTGCACGCCTTCGCCAAACTCGGCTGGCACGGCATCGATGAAAATGGCGAGTACCCCTTGGTTTATAAAACCACCAAGGTGACCAGAAGGATGATTGGGCACTAAGCGTCTAACACGCATCAGTTCTTCCGGTGACTGGATTCGCCGCAACTGCCGCAAGCGCCGCGGCAGCTACCGGGCAGCTTGCGCCGCAGCCAGCGCCGCAGCAATGCCGCGGCGGTGAGCAACACCAGCGCGATAGCTGCTAGAGATTGCCAATCCGTGTTCATCAGAATCCGAGCAACCTCCCTCCTTGATAGACAATCAATGAGGCGCACCACGCGAACGCTGTCATGAAGGTAAATTGCCCCAAGGCCCAGCGCCACGATGCGGACTCGCGCGCCACCACCGCCACAGTCGGCAAACATTGCAGGGCATAGATGTAAAACACCAGCAGCGAGATCAATGATAGCGGCGTAAACAACGGCCGCCCATCCGGCCAGGTGGCAGTGGCAATTTGCTCGCGTAACATGCTGCGGGTCGTCTGCTTGTCGCCGCCATCGCGCACCCGGAACAAAATGGCCATTGAGGCGTTGAATACCTCGCGAGCCGAGAAAGATGTTAGAACAGCGGTACCGGTGCGACCGTCAAACCCCAGTGGCTTGACCAACGGCTCAATGAGCGAGCCCACCCGGCCCATCGCGCTGTGGGCGAGTTGGTCGGCAGCGTCACCGCCACTGTATTTTGGATAGGTACTGAGTGCCCACAGCAAAATGGATAGGCCGAGGATTAAGGAGCCGGCGTTGCGGACGAAGGCCCACGCCCGTTCAGAGAGATGCCGCAATATATATCTCCACTGCGGCATCCGGTAAGGCGGCATTTCCAACAAGAAATGCGTGGCGGTGGTATCCGGCCCGAGCCGGCCGCGCAACACGCGTGCCACAGCAAACGCACTGAGGGTGCCCAACGCATAGATGAAAAATAGCACCAGTGCCTGTTTCCACGAGCCTTCATTTTCATGAAGCAACAGCGGCACGATCAACAGATATACCGGCAGACGCGCTGAGCAACTCATCCACGGCGCCACGAAAATCGTCACTAAGCGCTCCTTGGCGGAATGAATGGTGCGGGTGGCCAGCACTCCCGGAATGGCACAGGCATACGAGCTGAACAGCGGCAGAAACGCCTTGCCGCTCAGCCCGGCCTTGGCCATCACTGCGTCCATCAAATAGGCTGCACGCGCCATGTAGCCGGTGCTTTCCAGCACACCGATGAACAGGAACAACAATACGATTTGCGGCAAAAACATCACCACCCCGCCCACGCCGCCGATCACGCCGTCAACTAACAGCGAACGCAAGTCACCGCTGGCCAGCAAGGAAGTGACCCACTCACCCAGTGCACCCTGGGCCATCTCGATCCAGCCCATCGGGATTTTCGCAAAGCTGAAAATCGACCAGAACACCCCCAGCAGGATTGCCACGAAGCACAGCCAGCCCCACAGCGGATGCAGCAACACCCGGTCCGCTTGGTCCGATCCGCTGAATTGATGCACGGCAGAGCGGCGTGCCGCGAGATCACACAGGCGGTTGATATAACTGCGCCGTGCCGCCTCAGGCTCCGTACCGGGCGTAAGCCAGGTAGCGGTGGCGGCATGCGGCAATGGGAAACGCAGCGCTTGCTTCAACTCGATGATGCCCTTGCCAGCACTGGCTTGCATGGGCAGCACCGGGATGCCGAGTTCGGCGGCCAGCTTGGATGGATCTAGCCGCATACCGGACCGCTCCGCCACATCGACCATATTGAGCGCCAGCACGCAGGGCAACCCGAGTTCCACCACCTGCAGCGCCAGTTGCAAGTGCCGTTCAAGATGGGACGCATCCACCACGCATACCACCAAGTCGGGGGGGACTTCGCCAGGCAACTTGCCGAGTAGCGCATCCACCGCCACCCTTTCATCGGGTGAGTCTGCCCGCAGCGAGTAGCAACCCGGCAAGTCGAGCACCCGCAACTTGCGCCCGTGAGGCGTGAAAAACGTCCCGGATTTCACTTCCACGGTCACCCCCGAGTAATTGCCCACCCGTTGGTTCTCACCCGTGAGTGCGTTGAAAAGTGTGGTCTTGCCGGCATTCGGGTTGCCGAGCAGCGCAATGGTCGCGGCAATTTCGGAGGTGGGTGGCATGACCGTGAGCTTTAACTCGCCGCTCTTACCAGCACGTGTTCTGCCAGTTCCCGGCTGATGGCCAATCGCGTGCCACACATCGAGCAGATCAAGTTGCGGCCTCCAGCCAGCTTGCGCAAGCGACTTTGCTCGCAAAACCCCAGCTCCCGCAAACGCTCACAACCCGGGCCGCTGAGTACTTCAATCTGCAAATCACTGCCCACCACTGCTTGGTTCAAGGTCATCGCTTGGCCGCTTCCCGGCGAGTTGAGGTCTGCATAGTTCACGCCCGTAATTTTGGCTAATTGAGAACCAATTGCAACAACAAACTTGAAAAACTTTGCACGGCCCCGATGCCGCCCGACTCACGTGGCCCGTTACGGAGGGCCGGCTTCAGCCGGCGAGTCTGGCCGGTTGAAGCCGACGCTCCAATAAGCAGCCCAACTTCGTGGTTATCATCTCGGATGTTCTAGCCGACAGGACCCTCCCATGGTTGTGGGGAAACCTTCAGGGTTTGACGGGTGTCACCCTGCTGGCGGCGAGTTGGGCGCGGGCACGGGCTTCGGAGGTATTGATGCCAGTGGCCAGCGCCACGCCCATGCGGCGGCGAGCGAAAGATTCCGGCTTGCCGAAGAGTCGCAGATCACTGTGGGGCACGCGCAGGGCATCGGCCACCCCGGCAAAGGCGATGCCAGTATCGGCGAGTTGACCGTAGATGACGGCGGAGGCACCGGGGGCGCGCAGGGACGTGTCCACCGGCAAGCCGAGGATGGCGCGGGCATGTAGTTCGAACTCGTTTTGCACCTGCGAGCACATTGTGACCATGCCGGTATCGTGCGGACGCGGGCTCACTTCACTGAACCACACATCGTCGCCCTTGACGAATAACTCCACCCCAAACAGACCCAGGCCGCCCAAGTCTTGGGTCACCTTGCCGGCAATGTCGCGTGCCCGCTCACTGGCCAGCGGCGACATGGCCTGCGGTTGCCAGCTTTCCACGTAATCGCCATGCACCTGTACATGGCCAATGGGCTCGCAAAAATGGGTTTGTGTGCTGCCGTCGGTCGCTAACGCCCGCACGGTGAGCAGGGTGATTTCGTAGTCGAAAGCTACCACGCCCTCGACGATCACGCTGCCCTGATTGACCCGTCCGCCACTCGCGGCGTACTCCCAAGCCGCCTCCACTTGTGCGGGTGTATCGACCTTCGACTGTCCTTTACCCGACGAGGACATCACCGGCTTGATGATGCATGGGTAGCCGATGTCGGCGATGGCGGCACGCAATTGATCGAGGCTATGGGCAAATTGATAGGGTGAGGTTGGCAAGCCGAGGGTTTCCGCAGCCAACCGGCGGATGCCCTCCCGGTTCATCGTCAGGCAGGTCGCCCGCGCCGTGGGAATCACCCGTGCCATGCCTTCACGCTCGATTTCCTCAAGCATTCCGGTGGCAATGGCCTCAATCTCCGGCACAATCACATCCGGTCGCTCCGCCTCGATGAGGGCGCGCAGGGCCGCTCCGTCGGCCATGTTGATGACGTGTGCGCGATGAGCGACCTGCTGGCCGGGGGCATTGGCATAGCGGTCCACGGCGATGGTCTCGATGCCGAGGCGTTGCAGGGCGATGATGACCTCCTTGCCCAATTCACCGCTGCCCAGCAGCATGACACGGGTGGCGGAAGCACTTAGCGGGGTGCCGATGATGGTGGGATGGGCGGGCATAATGGGTGGGACTTGTGGGTGGGACTTGTGGGTGGGACTTGTGGGTGGAACGGGCGGTTGGCCGCGCGGGAATTCGCGGGGCTAGCCACGCCGCTAAAAAATATGCATGGGTGTTTCATGGTTATTAGCGCCGTGCATAGCGGAAGCCTGGGAAGGCACGCACGAGGCGGCGCATTTCTAGTTTCATGAGGGTGGCGGTGACGACGTAGGCGGGCAAGCCGCAGCGTTCGATAATGCGATCCACAGCCGCCTCGTCACTGGTGACGGCGGCGAAGACGGCGGCTTCCTCGGCGGGAAGCTCTGGAATGGATGCGGGCGCTTCGTTGGGCGACGCTTGGCGGGCGAAAGGCAGTTCGCCGAGATCATCGAGGAGGTGACCGGGATCGGCGACCAAGGTGGCTCCCTCCCGAATGAGTTGGTGGCAACCGGCAAAGGTGGGTTTATCGATCGGCCCGGGTACGGCGAAAACGGGTTTTCCGTACTCGGTGGCAAGGTTGGCAGTGATGAGCGAACCGGACCAAGCTGGGCATTCGATGACGAGCACCGCGCGCGCCCAACCAGCAACAATACGGTTGCGCATCGGAAATGTCTGCTTGTCAGGGGCAGTGTGCAGCGGAAACTCCGAAACAACGGCTCCGTGACCCGCAGCGATTTTTTCCGCTAGTCCGAGGTTTTCCGGTGGATAAAGCTGGGCCAGGCCGGAACCGATCACCGCAATGGTACGCCCGTCCGCCGCAATGGCGGCTTCGTGCGCTGCGGTGTCGATGCCGCGGGCCAGACCGGAGACAATGGTGAAGCCAGCGTGGGCGAGTTGATAGGAAAATTTCTTCGTCGCCTGGGTGCCGTAAGTGGTGGCGCGGCGGGATCCTACGATGCCGATGGCGTGGCGGTCGCGGGCCTCGAGTTTGCCCAACACGTAGAGCAGTAACGGATGGTCGTAGATATCGCGCAACGGGGCGGGATAGTCCGCATCGTCCTGGGTGATGACGGCGATGCCGCGCTGTGCGGCTTCGCTGAGTTCGGCGACCGGGTCGGCGTGGTCTTGCCAGGCACGGAGGATATTGGCGGTTTCCTCGCCGATGCCATCGACGCGCAGCAGGCGGTCTTTGGGTGCGGCGAGGATAGCGGCAGCATCGCCAAATGTTTCCAACAACCTGCGCACCCGGATCGGGCCGATTTTCGGCAACATGTTCAAGGCGGTTAGAGCTTCGAGCGGGGACATGAGAGGTAGCAACACCTAGCGGATGGCAACTACGCTGGAAAGCTTAAAAGTCCGTGGTGGCAGCATTTTTCACCTATCTGCCTTGGAGCGGGACGCTTTGGCTGTCTGGGCCGATGCGGGTTCGTAGGTCTGGGAATGTTCGAGGTGCGCTTGCCAGTTGGCAGTGTACTGCTTGGCGAGGACGGCATCCTGGATCACCAGCAAATTCTCCGCGTTGCTATCCTCAGCCACAAGCTAGTCCTCCAATCCGATCTGCCAAGTGATTTTGAGGAAAATACGAGGCAGGCCGCCCAATACTGTTGGCTTAACACTTTGGGTTGTTTGAAATGAGGCTCCGGGCAGCATGCCCGGGCTACGTGGCGCGGGCATCCTGCCCGCCGCCTCTTCTTTATTCCTGCCACTGCATGAACAAACCTGACAGT
>JBAXOP010000160.1:0-11860 GCA_037133195.1 Verrucomicrobiota bacterium
GCTCCAGACATTCCTCCATGTCGGCGGCAGGAAGGGCGGCATCGACTTCGACGAACTCGGCGTCCAGGACGTCGTGGAACTTCTCCGCGGCGACGAAACCGACCTGCCAGCCATCCTCCGCGATTTTGGCAACAAAACCCGCGGCGAGGATCCCGTCATCCACTTCTACGAGCACTTCCTCAATGCCTATAACAAGAAACTCCGCATCCAGCGCGGCGTCTTCTATACCCCGCAGCCCGTCGTCTCCTACATCGTCCGCTCGGTCCACGAACTGCTGCAAACCGAGTTCGGGCTCGAACACGGCCTCGCCGACACCACCACCTGGGGCGAATTCATCCAACAATCCAAGATCCGCGATCCACAATCCACGATCTCTCTCCCATTACTAACAGATCTCCCCGGGGAAACCAAAACCATCTCCCCGGACGAACCCTTCGTCCAAATCCTCGACCCCGCCACCGGCACCGCCACCTTCCTCGTCGAAGTCATCGACGTCATCCACAAGCACCTCAAGGAAACGTGGAAAACAAACCGCGCGGGTCTGCCTTCTTATTCATACTTCATCCCTCAACCTTCATCCTTTGAGGCATATTGGAACGCCTACGTTCCAAAGTCGCTCCTCCCGCGCCTCCACGCCTATGAACTCATGATGGCCCCCTACGCCATCGCCCACATGAAACTCGGCCTCAAGCTCGCCGAGACCGGCTACCACTTCGGCACCGAGGAACGCGCCCGCATCTACCTCACCAACGCCCTCGAACCGTGGCAACAACAACTTCCCCTGATAGGCTTCGACGCCCTCGCCCACGAAGCCGCCGCCGTGAACGAAATCAAGCGGCACAAGCGTTTCACCGTTGTCATTGGAAATCCGCCTTACAGCATCAGTTCAGCGAACCGTGGAAACTGGATTGAAGGACTGATGGCTGATTACAAACAGGGTCTTGGAGAAACCAACCTGAACTCGCTTTCGGACGACTACATCAAGTTCATCCGCCTCACCCAGCTTTTGGCAAAAGTAAGCGGGAGCACCGTGGTTGGGCTTATCACCAACAACTCCTTCTTGGACGGCATCACACATCGCAGAGTCAGAGAACTTCTTTTGAGCAGCAACCAGGTGACGGTGGTAAATCTTCACGGGAGCGTCATGCAGCGGGACGAAATAGCCTCGTCTAACTGTGACGAAAATGTTTTCGACATTCAGCAAGGCGTCGCGATTTCGGTTTTCTCCCCGCGAGTAGGTGCGAAGGCGCAACACGTCAGCTACGCCGATTTGATTGGGACACGTTCGGATAAATACGCTCGACTGGCATCGGGCCGGATTCCCGAATCGAAAGAGCTTCAGCCACAGTCACCATATTTCTTTTTCAAGCCCAAGGGTCTTGGCGATGACGCTGAATACCTCCGGGGATTTCCCTTGAACAAGGCGTTTATCAATTACTCAAGCGGCATCAAGTTCCGGAAAGACAATCTCCTTGTGAAGAAACACTTCACGAAAGACAGCGTGGAGCAAATGCTGCGCGATGTTGCTCGGCTCCCCGACGCCGACCTCTTGGTAAAGTATGAGTTCGATGAGACTCCCGATTGGAAGCTGAAGGACAAGCGGCATCTTTTCACGAAGTGGAAGCCGCAGGACATCGTGAAGGTCATGTATCGGGCGCTTGATTTCCGATACGCATTTTACCCGCTGGATAGGGCAAACCAAATCATCGTCCGGGGTGATTCTCGTGTTGAGTTGATGAAGCACGTTCTCCTTCACAAGAACGTCGGGCTTCAATTTAATCGGCAGATTGTCGGCGATTCTGTTTCGCATTTTCTGGCGAGTCGCGTTCCCACTTCACAAGGCACTTTTTACCTCGGCAACAAAGGACAAGACTACTTCGCGCCACTTTATCTCTACGGCAACGACGACGACCGCAGGAACTTGTTTTCGACGGGTGGAGCGCGGATGAACTTTACGCCCGAGTTCCTCACAGCAATTGCTGGAGCACTTAAGACTAAGCGAGACGTTCATGGTCTGCCCACCGGCATGACGCCCGAAGACATCTTCCACTACGCCTACGCGGTGTTTCACAGTCCGGGCTACCGGAGTCGCTACGCCGAGTTTCTGAAGATCGACTTCCCGCGCCTGCCCTTGACCGGGCACCTGGCACTATTCCGCGAACTGGCCCGGCTCGGTGGCGAACTCACCGCATTGCACCTGCTGGAATCGCCCAAGCTCGACAAGCCCATCTCCCAGTTCATCGGCAAATCCAAGGAAGTCACCAAGATCGGCTGGACCGACGACACCGTCTGGCTCGACGCCGGAGGCAAGAAGGCCGCCACCACCTCCGGCAGCAGCGGTTTCAAGGGCGTCCCCGAGGCTGTCTGGAACTTCCACATCGGTGGCTATCAGGTCTGCGAGAAATGGCTCAAGGATCGCAAAGGCCGCACCCTCACCGACGAAGACATCACCCACTACCACAAGATCGTCATCGCCCTCACCGAAACCATCCGCCTCATGGCCGGTATCGACCAAGTCATCGAAACCCACGGCGGTTGGCCGGGAGCGTTTGCCACAGGCCCAACCGCTCCCGAGGTGAAATCGAAACCCGCCCGCCGCCACTAGAATCCTTAAAAAGTGAAAGTTTTCGTTTCATCCATTCCCAACAATTCCCAGCCATGCCAGTCCTCAAATCCTACTCCAGTTCTTCAGGTTATTACATTCTCGCCTCCGTGCGGGGTTCTGTCATTACCTTCCAGTTGAATGACAATGGTTTCAAGCGTCTTGCCGATGTAGGGGTCGGAGTTGGCGACCGCTTTGGACTCAAGCTGCTTGCTGATCTGACGCGGCAGGGTGACGCGTTTACCCGGAAAAATGGCACCAGTTATCATGAGGCTGAGCAATTCGAGTTCACATTCGACATCACGGAAAGCAAGGAATCGGAAGATCTGTTTCCAGTCTGTGCTCTCACCGGAGAGTTTGCAGACCTGCATTTGGTCGCGCACCGCGACGGGGAAGATATACGAGCAATCTTGCTTGCGCCAGTAGGCATGGCCCAGTTCGAAGTGAAAATCCAACTCAGCGTTCCATTATCCATTCTAACCTCACCTGTTCTTGATTCCTTGGAGAGTAGCGGCCACTTGCCACATGGCTGCCAGGTGGTCGAATCCCTCAGGCAATGGTTCCGCAAGGAAGTCTCCGCCGAGTGGGGACGCCTTCGAAGAAACAGGAATGCCGGCCGCCAACAGGCGCTGGTACTCGATAACCCCGATGAACTGAAGCTCCAATAAGTTTGCAACCGCCTTGCCACACTAAAGATACCCCAGCCCCCCCAACACTTTGAGGTACATCTTTCACTCAACAACATTCATGAAATTCACCATCCCACCTGCAACCTTGGACAGCCTGATGAAAAACGCCGGCGTTGCCAAACCGAGGAAAACCGACGTTTTCACCCTAACCGCATGTGGCGGCCGTGTTTGCGTCGAGTTTCGCGGCGTAACCGCCGGCATCGTGGCCCCCATTCGCTCAGAAGGTGCGGTTGTACTCATCGCCAAAAATTTCCGCGACGTGCTCGACACCTACAAGCGCACTCCTGAGCTGACCTTCGAAGGCGGCCCGGAAGGACTGAAGATCAATAACCTGAAGGTGCCAATTCAAAAGTGGATAGCGCAGCCTGCCACGGTTTCCTGAGTGGGCTATTCATGTGTTTTTGGCTCAGTGAGAGAAAAACGGGCGGGCGGTGGCGTTGTCCAGGGCGGATTTTTACACGGAGTCTGGATGATGGGACCGCCCAGTCCCAAAAGGATTGCGCCGTTTTACCGGCCAACGGGAAGAATCATCAATCAATGTGCGCTCTCCCGTCGGAAGGATAAACCTCGCAGCGGTTCACCGTGCAAAAATCCGCCATGGGCGTTGCCCAGCGCAGGGTCTCATGCACCGAATGAACTTTCTGGCTGGCCCACAATGCGCTTGCCCGGCGTGAGGCGACACGCAATGCTGCGCCATGAATTGTCGGTGGAATAATCTAACATGCTTGGCGTGGGCCCTGCGTGTAGCACTGGGCCTGTGGTTTGTCTGGAGCGGAGGCCAGAAGGTTTTTGGAAGCGGCTTGGACCGTTTTACCCAGGACATCGGCAATTACCGAATGGTTGGGCCACCGCTGGATGCGCTGACGGCTTACACGCTGCCTTGGGTGGAAATCGTGGCGGGACTTGGGCTTATGTTAGGCCTATTGCGGCGAGGCTCGATATGGGTGTTTTGCGGCTTGGTCACGGTATTTGCGGTGGCCATCGGCTGGGCCTGGGCGCATCAACTCAACATCGCCTGTGGTTGTCACGGTGGCGACGCGCCTATCCAGTATTGGTTAAAGCTATTTGAATTTGCCGGTTATTACGCGGCGTTTGGGTTCCTGGGGTGGTTGGAGCGCAGGCCTTGTAGCGGCGGTCTGTGACCGTCGCTGTGCATGCCTGGCCCGCTCGCTGCGGCGGCTGAAAACGATACTGCAGATATCCTCACAGGCGTGCCAAGATGGCTGCTCCCATGGCGGCGGTGCCGACGCGCGTTTCACCGTCTCGACCGGTGGCGATATCGCCGGTGCGCAGGCCGTCGGCGATAGTTTGCGCGACGGCAGCCTCGATCGCCTCGGCGGCTGGGATTTCACCCAACGAAAACCGCAGGAGCATAGCGAGGGAGAGGATTTGGGCGATTGGGTTGGCGATGCCCTGGCCGGCGATATCGGGAGCGGAGCCGCCGGACGGCTCATACATGCCGAAATAGAGACCGTTGTCCTTGCGAGCGCCCAGAGAGGCGGACGGGAGCATACCGAGAGAGCCGGAGATCATGGCCATTTCGTCGGATAGGATATCGCCGAAGAGGTTTTCGGTGACCAATACATCGAACGAGCCGGGGCGGCGGATGAGCTGCATGGCGGCGTTATCAACGTACATGTGGGACAATTCCACTTCCGGGAATTCCTTGGAGATTTCAATGACCGTCTCGCGCCACAACACCGAAGAGGCGAGCACGTTGGCTTTATCCACCGACAGCAAGCGTTTCTTGCGGCCCATCGCGGCAGTGAAGGCGACGCGGGCAATGCGCTGGATCTCGCTCTTAAAATAAATCATCGTATCGAGCGCCACAGGTTCACCATTTTCTTCGTGGCGGCCTTTGGGTTTACCGAAATACACGCCACCGGTTAATTCCCGCACGCACAGCACGTCGAAGCCGTCGGCAATGAGTTCTTGTTTGACCGGCGAGGCATGGGTGAGGGCGGGCAGGCACACGCCGGGCCGCAGGTTGGCGAACAGGCCGAAGTGCTTGCGCAACGGCAGCAAGGCACCGCGTTCCGGTTGAATCTCCGGCGGCAGTCCTTCCCATTGCGGACCGCCCACCGAGCCAAATAAAATTGCGTCGGCGGCCTCGCAGGCCGCCACGGTTGCCGGTGGCAGCGGGTGGCCGGTGGCGTCGATGGCGGCGCCACCCACCAGGTGTTCGCTACTGGCGACGCTAAATCCGAATCGGGTGGCGGCGGCGGCCAATATCCCCAGTGCTTCGGTCATGACTTCCGGGCCAATGCCGTCTCCGGCCAATATCGTGATGCGGTGCGTGCGTGACATGCGCCGGACCTTGGCGACTGACATCGGCTCTGGCAAGGCGGGAATTGCTAATGAACGATGGGGAGCATCGGCATCCTGCCGGCTGTGTTTGGCGTCCCGCCGAACACTCTTCGAGGAGCATGGACCGCGCCAGGCACCGCCTATGTTCGCGCCATAGACAACCAGGCAAAATGCCCGATACTGTTGACTTAGCACCTCAAAGCCGATTCCTCAAAGCCGATTCCTTGACTGGAGCCCCTTATCACCCAAAGTCGTGGTGAGTGAGTCAGGTGGCCGTGATGCGACTCTTCTTGCCTCTGATTGACGATTGCAGAGGGGCTGAGCGCCTCGCCACGCGGCGGCTCTTGCTCTGCACATGGGCGGGCCGGCTCAAGCCGGCGCTCCGTGAAGAGCCCCATATCTTGCCGCACTCTCTGTCGCGCCTGAAGCACCAATGCACAACAGAAACCTCCCTGCTCGCTCTGTCCAATCCGAAATCCAAGCTAAGCCTTGCACTGCGAACCATCCCCGTGCATCATTTTTCCCGGCATGCAGACCGTCACCGATAAATTGAAGAACTTTCTCCAGTATGTGGCTGTAAAGTTGATTGACGAGCCCGCCCAGGCACAATTGAAGGTGGCTGAAGTCGGGCCTAAGCGCTTGCGTTTCAAGCTGGTCTTGGCACAGGCCGATGTGGCGATGTTGATAGGGCGCAACGGATTCACCGCCTCGGCTATCCGCAGTGTGCTCAAAGCAGCTGCTGAACGTGAGGGCGTGCAAGTGTCGCTACAAATCCATTCGCATGAGGAAGAAGCCGAGATGATGGCCAGGGAGAGTGCTGCGGGAAAATAGTGGGGTGAGCCGGATGTTGGGCCGGACAGCTATGGCTGAAGCCGGTCAGTAAAGGGCCGCTTATTCGACGATACCAACGCCACGAACCTAAGCCAATATGAAAACCGTGAGCCAAAGATGGATTTTTTACCGCCGCCTGCAAGAGACGCTCGCCACAGCGGGTATTGGGGTGCGGCCCACCAAAACCCACCAACCGTGGCCAACCCCATTCTCCCAAACAATAAACAAAACGAACCATGAACAACAAAATAAGTATTAGGTGGATGGCGGCGGCTTTGGCCTTCGGCATGATCGGAGCCACAGCTGCGCAGGCGGGTATCGCCGTCACCAGCGGGCAGAAAATCGCCTTCCTTGGCGATTCAATCACCCAGGGTGGGGTCGGCCCCCAAGGGTATGTGACATTGGTCATCCGCGGCCTCGAGGCCAACGGTGTGAAGGCCACAATGATTCCCGCGGGTATCAGCGGCCACAAGTCCAATGATATGTTAGGCCGACTGGAAAATGATGTTCTGAGCAAAAAGCCGGATTGGATGACCTTGAGTTGCGGCGTCAACGACGTCTGGCATGGGGCCAACGGCGTGCCGCTGGATAAGTACAAGGAAAACATCACCAAAATCGTCGAGCAGTGCCAGGCCGCCGGCGTCAAGGTCATGATCCTCACATCGACGATGATCGGCGAGGACCAGCCCAATCCCAACAACCAGAAACTCATTGCCTACAACGATTTTCTACGGTCTTTGGCCAAGGATAAGAAGTGTCTGCTGGCCGATCTCAACGCCGACATGCAGGCAGCCATCGCCAAGGCCGGCCCCGACAAGAAGGGCAATCTTCTAACCGCCGACGGCGTCCACATGAATCCCGCCGGCAACGTGATGATGGCCACCGGCGTGCTCAAGGGATTCGGTCTGAATGCCGGACAAATTGCCAAAGCTCAGTTGGATGCGCCCCCAGCGACCCCAGCACCAGCCAAGTAGTCCGACTCAAGGAGTGGGGGCAGCTTGGCCCAATACTGACAGGTTGGTGCGCTCTGTGCGGAAAACAGGCATTTTGCCTGTGAGGGGAGACAGCGCTTCCAGCCTGTCTGCGCCAAGTTCAGGAACTGTGCGGCTAACGAAACTCCCGTGCGGCACCCAGCACATGGCGCAGTTGCCGACGATAGCCCAGCCACGACCATCCCCAAGCATTGGCAGCAATGGCCGCCACCAGCACGCCGATCCAGCCCAGGGATTTGAGCATGCTGCCGGTGCTTAGGGTTGGCAGGATTGCAACTAGAGCGGCGAGCATGCCGATACCCAGCCCCCAACGAATAAATTGGGCGACCTCGCTGAGCACCACGCGGCGCGTCACCAGGGCGGGCACGCCCAAGGTGTGAAGGATGGCAAATTCATAGCGTCGTGCCTGGAGGTTGCTGGCGGTTAGCAGGCCGAGGCCAGCGCTGCCGACAAGCACCCCGAGTCCGCCGAGTAAATGGAAAATTGCCAGATAGGTATTTTCGACGCCATTGAAGCCAGCGAGTCGCTCGCGGGTGCTGGTCACCATGGCCCCCTCGTCGGCCAGTGCCTGCTGCAATTTGGCACGGTCCGTCGCCGCCGCAGTTGATGCACTTTCCAACAAAAAAAGTCGTGGCCCCTCCGCCGACGGATAGTGAAGGAGCAAACCCGCCTCATCGACCACCAGGCAGCCTTGGAATACGGATCCGTCGAGCACGCCGGCCAACTCCACCGGAAACTCGTGCCCCCATTCGTCTTGATAGATGATTTGCTCACCCAGCTTCTTTTTTAACACCCAAAGCAAGGTTGTCTCATCGACGAAGGCCCGCAGCACCGGACCCGCGCGCAGGCAATCCCAGCTTTTGGCGTAGCCGGGAAGCACCTGTTTGATAGGGAAGGCACCGAGAGTGGCTAAGGCCGACACATCAGTGGCCAGCAGGCGGGGGCGAGCCACGCTGTTGAGATTGAAGCAACTCGCATCGTCCCCGGGGCCGATGCGTAGCGGCAGCACCCGCCCGAAGAGTGCCCGCGCAGGCCCCAGATCCAACACATCATCCGCCGCCGGGTTGGCGTTGTTGCGGTTCATCGCGCGGGTCGTTTCCACCCACCATGCGAAGCCGCCCGCGCCGCTCTCTCGGAGTTGCCACGCCTCGTCGTCGTGCTTGCGGAATGCCGCCACCGCCACCACCAAAAACACCCCGCTGGCCAAACTGCCAACCACCACCAGGCTGCGGGTGGCACGCCGGGCACAATTCAACTCCGCCAAGCGCCGCGTCGTTAGTCCGGCCGCGTTCGCCACCACCACCCTGCGCTGCAACACCCACTCATAGAGCGCTAGTCCGGCTAACATAAACATGCAACCCGCCAGGAAAAACCCGCCGGCCGCCCCCAACAGGCCGCTGCTGGTGAGCGCCGCCATTCCGAGTGCCGCATACCCGAGCGCCCACCACGGCAACCGTCGTGGATTTTTGCGCCGTACCTCTTCGCTGCCAGCCTCTAGCCGCATGCCCGCATTTTGGCCCGCCTGCTTGCGCGTCACTAGCCAGATGGCTAGCAGCATAAGGCCAACAAAGCCCGTCATGCCGCCCGCCAACGTGCTCGCTTCGACGTGAAACCGCAACCAGTGCTGGCCACCCACGCCGCCCCAGATGGTTTCCAATATACCTAGCAAAAACCGCGTGTAGCCCACCGCCAGCAGCGCGCCGATGCCACTGCCGGCGACCACCACGCACAGGCCTTCCAGCAGGTGCCAGCGCAGGATTTTATTCGGAGAGATTCCAAGCGCCACAAGCAGCCCACTTTCGCGGTTGCGCTGCTCAATGTGAAAGCGGAACATCATCGCCGTGAGTACTACCGCTGCGGCTATCAAAAATAGGCTCATGCCTAATAACAGTCCGGCGAATTCCACCGGCGAACCCGCCGCTGCGTTGGCTTGCGAGCCGACGTCCTGCAACGTCAGGCCCGCCACCGACGGAGTTAGTATATCTAACAATCCAGCCACAACCTCATCCCGCGACGCTACTGCCACGGGTAGTCGCAGCGCGGTGAATTCTCCCCAGCGGTTGCCGAATAACTCGCGGCCTGATTGCAAGGGCATGAACAATTTGGGCGTGCCCCGGTGCGTATTCCAATATGCCTCATCCTTGTCGCGGATGCGCTTGAGGTCGATGGGCACCCCGGCGTCCCAATCGGCTGTCTTTTCCGCGCTGGCCACTCCTGGGAATTCCGGCATCCAGCGCGGGTCTGCCGCCAGACCGGTTAGAGGCACCACTCCGGCCAGGGTCATCCGCGTGCTTCGCTCTACCAAGCGGTTGGTGCCATCCAGCGCGAAATAAGTGAGGCTTACTTCGTCACCCGGATTGGCCGCGAGGTCGTCGGCGGCCCAGGCATTGAGCACTGCGCCGCTTGGTTTATCAGGTAAAAACGGTGCGGCTGCGGCGTCCACTGCGGTGACCATTGAATACGGGATAGACTTGCCGTTAACCACGATAGAGTTGGCCATGTAGGTGATCACAGGTTGGGCGGAGGGGAAGCGATGTTGGATCGCCGCTGCCACCTTGCGATCAAAAAAGATCCGCGAACTACGGATCTCCACCGCGTTGGCCAGCGGCACATCTTCAATTGTTAGACCGTAATCCTCCAGCGTGCAGTTGCGGGTGATTTCATCTAGCAACTTTGCGTGGTTTGCGCCTTGGTGGGTTTTTATCAGCAACAGGTTAGCCTTACCGGCCAAACCGAGAGCTTGTTGTAGGCGCTCGAGCGGCACGAACACGGTGGCCTGCGGCAATTGGGTAGTTTCCAGGCTGAAACGTCCGAATTGAGCGTCGCCACAGATGTCGCCAATTTCCCCGCTCAGCGCGATGAGTTCGGCAGCTTTGCCAGCCAGTGGGGCATCCCGTGCGATCGAGCCGGGCTTGTCAAAACGCAGCACCAAGGTTTCGTTGGACTCGAGATCCAAGCTCCGGGCCAAGTGCTCGTTGACGAAAAACCCGCGTGCTTGTGGCGTATTCCCGTTGCTATCGTCCGGACCCAGTTGCCAAAACCGCGGGTCCACCCCTAACACCTGCACATTGCCCAGCGCCCGACCGCTGCGCTGCGCGGTGGCGCTCGCTTTCACTATCAAAACCGGTGCTGCACTTGTCGCGTTCAGGGGAGGGAGACCATCGGCCGGATGACTTGACGCGCCGGCTGAAGCCAGCGCTCCGGCACTTGTCGCATTCAAGGGGGGGAGACCATCGGCTGGATGTCTTGACGCGCCGGCTGAAGCCAGCGCTCCGGCACTTGTCGCATTCAGGGAGGGGAGATCATCGGCCAGCGCCGAGCGAAAAAACCGGTCGCCGCCGGCGAGGACTGTATTCACCTTGCCGAGGCGGGCTGTGGCCACTTGGCGGAGGGTTTGCTGGACCGAGTCGCCGGCCATCATCGCGCCCAACAAGACCATAGCGCCTAGTACCGAACCGCCCAGTACCCCGAGATAGGACCGGCGGAAAAACCACAGACCGCGCAGCATAAACGCAAATCCGCTCATTTGCCAACCTCCCTGAGCTTGCCTTGCGTCAATTCGAGCGTGCGACCGATTTTGCGGGCCAGGGCGGCGTTATGGGTCACTACGATCATTGTCACGGCTTCGTCGCGATTGAGTTGCAGCAACAGATCGGCGACTAGGTCGGTGGCCGCTTCGTCTAGCAAGCCGGTGGGTTCATCGGCCAATAGCAGGCACGGGCGGTTGAGCAAGGCACGGGCCACCGCGGCGCGGAGTTTTTCCCCGCCGGACAACTGCCAGGGCAGGTGAGTGAGCCGATGAGCCAGGCCAACCTTGTCTAGCAACTCATGCGCCCGTTTGGTGGTAGCGGCCGCCGGTTCCTCCCACCCGCCGGCCAAGCGCGGCACCAGCACGTTTTCCAGCACGGTGAGTTGCGGCAGCAGGTGATGCTGTTGGAAAATAAACCCCAGCGTCCGGTTGCGGAAACGCGCAGCCGCCACCGACGTCAGCCCGCCAAGGTCCTCGTCTGCTATGTGAATCGAGCCACCGCTGGGACGATCCAGTGCACCGAGCAGGTTCAGTAAAGTCGTCTTGCCGCTGCCCGAGGGCCCGACAATTGCCACCGCCTCGCCTGCCGCGATTTCCAATCCCAGCCCGTCCAGCACCCGCAGCACGGCACCGGGTGTCTCATAGATTTTTGACAGGCCCGCCACTTCAATCATTGCCATAGGCGAATTCGTATGCGGCACCACGGGCTTGTCAACCCGATTCGCCTGGTTTGACGCGGCCTCCGGCAAGTGGAAACCGGTCTTGTGGCAGATTCATCGCATTTCCGTATTGCCAAAGCCGCGGGTCGCAGACTACTTTCCGCCCGCCGCACTGCCAACAGCCTCATAGTGTAATGGTAACACACCGGATTTTGATTCCGTTATTCCAGGTTCGAGCCCTGGTGAGGCTA
>JBAXOP010000161.1:0-11699 GCA_037133195.1 Verrucomicrobiota bacterium
GGCGCTTTTGCAAGGCGACCCTGGTAAAATCAAGGGTTCCAGCGTCTCAGGGGAGCGAAATTAGCCGATTCTAGCAACCTAACAGCGAAAGTCGGATTACCTTGGAAACCGTCAGGACATACGTCAAACGCATCTGCATCAAGCTCCATGTGCGAAGCAAGGTGGAGGCGATCATCAAATACAGGTCTTGAAGTATTTCAAGATAGCGGCGGTTAGGCCGGGGATATCGTGTTTGTGAGCCTCGAAGGCTGGAGGGGTGCCGTGTTTGCGGAGAACCTCAGAGGTGACCGGGCCGATGCTGCCGGCAACACAGCCCTTGGGCCAGGCGAGACCGAGGTTGAAGAAATGATCGACGGTGGAGCCGGAGGTGAAAGTGATGAGATCGGCGCCCTGATCGGCGAGGCTGGCGCGCGCTCCGGTGAGGTCCTCCGTCTCGGGGACGGTGCGATAGGCGATGCACTCGTCCACAATGGCTCCGAGAGCCGCGAGGCCGTCGCCGATGATATCGCGGGATTCGGCCGCCTTGACCCACAACATGGTCAAGTTTTCGACATTTTGTTTTTTGAATGCGTCGATGAGGCCCTCGGCGACGAAGCGCTCGGGGATGAGATCGACGGCGAATCGGTAGTCGCGGATTTTTTTAGCGGTGCCATTGCCGATGGCGGCGATGCGAGGGTGGCCGAGGCTGCGTGCGTCGTCGTAAGCGGCGAAGAAGGCGTCGAAGAAATGCTCGACGCCGTTGGGGCTGCTGAACACGAGCCAATCGTATTCATGGGCGGTGGTGACCATTTCCGCGAAGCCGAGGTGGTCTTCTGGTGGCTCGATGCGGATGGTGGGCAATTCGATGACATCGGCCCCGAGGTCGCGCAGGGATTTGCTGAGTTCGCCGGCTTGCTCGCGGGTACGGGTGACGACGATGCGTTTGCCAAACAAGGGGCGTTTTTCGAACCAATTAATTTTTTTTCGTTCGGTGACCACGCCGCCGATGACAGCGACGGCGGGGGACGCGAAATTGGTATTATCGGCGATATCGGCGATGGTGGCGAGGGATCCCTCGATAGTGGATTGTTTGGCGGTGGTGGCCCAGCGGGTGAGGGCGATGGGCGTGTGAGGGTCGGCGCCGTTGGCGATAAAAGCGGCGGATATTTCGCGCAAACGGGAGACACCCATGAGAAACACCTTGGTGCCAGGGGCCTTGGCGAGTTGGGCGAAATCAATGGAACTGAAGCCTTTGGTCGGATCTTCGTGACCGGTGAAAATCGTCAGTTGGGTGCAGTGGTCGCGATGAGTTACCGGAATACCCGCATAAGCCGGGCCGGCGATGGACGAGCTGATGCCCGGAACAATCTCGAAAGGCACGCCGGCGGCGGCCAACTCGGCGGCTTCCTCACCCCCGCGTCCGAAAATCATCGGGTCGCCACCTTTGAGGCGCACCACCGATTTGCCAGCCTGGGATTTTTCGACGATGAGGGCGTTAATTTGGTCCTGCGGCAGGGCGTGGTCCTTGGCGCGCTTGCCGACGTGGATTTTCTCGCAACCGGGTTTGGTCCAGCGCAAGAGTTCGGGGCTACTGAGCGCATCATAGACGAGCACATCGGCCAGTTCGATGCACTCTTTGGCGCGGAGGGTGACGAGACCGAGATCGCCGGGGCCGGCGCCGACGAGATAACAAATGCCAGAGTGACTCATTTAAGGGAAAGGAAAAGATTGTGGGCAACGAGAAGTGGCTCGGCTGCGGGGCCGCGGGTGGTGCCGGTGCGCGGTAGGCCGCCGGCCTCCGGGAAAACGCGGGCTTGTAGCTGCAATTCGTCGCCCTCGAGGGTGGAAAACACGCCGACCGGAGTGTGGCAGCCGGCATCCAGCAAGCGCAAAAACTCACGCTCCGCAGTGACCCGCAGCCAGGTCGGGAGATGACCGATGGCTTCGGCGCAGGCCCGGCTCGGTCCGTCATCGCTGCGGATTTCCAAGCCAACGGCTCCTTGGCCGGCGGCGGGGAAGAAAACGGTTTCATCGAGACGTTGCACGTGCAGGTCCGGCATGCCGGTGATAGTTTCCGCAGCGGTTCCGGCGATGGCTGGCAGGTAGTTGAGGCGCACGAGCCCGGCTTCGGCCAGCAGGATGGCGTCGTAGGTCGCGGCATCGGCGAGTTTGCGCAAGCGGGTTGGGACATTGCCGCGGAGGTCCACGACGGTTAGGTCGGGGCGCAGCCATTCGATCTGGCGGGCGCGGCGCACGCTGCTGGTGCCGACGCGCGCGCCGGGCGGCAAGGCGTCGAGGCCGCCGGGGGTGCGGCTGACGAGGGCATCGCGGACCGGGGCGCGTTCGAGCACTGCGGCGAGGCTGAAGCGGGCGTCGAGCACGGTTGGCAGGTCTTTGAGGCTGTGCACGGCGATGGCGATTTCGCCGGAATCGAGTGCCTGCTCGAGTTCTTTGATGAACACTCCCTTGTCAAAAATCCCCTCGACCTTGGCCACTTCGCTGAGCGCGACGTCGGTGCGGCGGTCGCCGGTGGTCTTGATGACGTTGCGCACGAGGGGTAGATCCGGGAAGGCGCGGGCAAGGAGGGTCTCGGTGGTGGTGGCTTGGACGAGGGCCAATTCGCTGCCGCGAGTGCCGATCACGAGGGCCGGGGAGCCCGGAGTATCAGTTAGGGTGGGCATATCAGGTTCCGGGAAGGTTGAGTTTGGCCAGTTCGGCATTGATGATGCGTTCGCAATGTTCGATTTGGAGTTGGCGGCGGGTGCGGGCGTCGCTGGCGAGTTGCTCCAAGGCGTCGATGTCGTAAAGATAGACTTCCTCGATGTCGGCGACTTCGGGGTGAATATCGCGGGGCACGGCGATATCGATGAAGAAGAGCGGGCGGAATTTGCGGGCGCGGCGGACTTTTTCGACGTCGGCGCGGTGGACCAGGGCATGCGGCGAGCCGGTGGAGGAAATGACCACGTCAACGCGTTCGAGCGCCCGTTGCCAATCATCGAAGCGCACGGCCTCGCCGCCCATATCACGGGCGAGGGTCTCGGCGCGCTCGAACGAGCGATTGCTCACAAAGATAGAGCGGGCGCCGCGCGACACCAAGCTTTGGGCGGTGATGCGGCACATTTCCCCGGCACCTAGGATCATCACCTCGCTATCCTTGAGGTGCCCAAATATTTTTTCGGCCAGATCCACCGCGACGTTGCCGATGGAGGTGGATCCTTCCTGGATGGCGGTTTCGGTGCGCACTTTTTTGCCGACCCCAAAAGCACGCTGGAACAGGCGGTTGAGCACACTGCCGGTGGTGCCTGCCGCCAGAGCCGCCTGATACGCCTGTTTCACTTGCCCGAAAATCTCAGTTTCCCCGAGGACCATGGAATCCAGGCCGCTGACGACGCGGCAGAGGTGGACTGCGGCCTCCGATTTGATTTTGCGGTAAAAGTGGATGGCGGCTCCGGCATCGAGGCTTTCGCGCAATGTGAGGCGTGCTTCGAGCTGGACCAGTGCCTGGCGCGCATCGGACGCGGCCAGATAGAACTCGGTGCGGTTGCAGGTGGAAATAACCACCCCTTCGGTGGCGTCGGCGAGGGTGGCCAAGTCACTGGCGGCCGCGCCGAGTTGCGGGGTGCTCACCGCAAAGCGTTCGCGCACCTCGACGGGTGCAGTCCGATGATTCAATCCCAAACATAGCAATTCCATTAGATGCGGGCGAAAATCACCAGGGAAAGAATGAACATGATTACGGCGGATAGTGCCAATTTGCGCCCCGTCAAGCCGCGCGACGTTTTGACGGCGAGTAAGACTGCGTAACCGCTCCACACCGCCAACGCCATGAATAAATGGGAGTGCAGCGGAGTGGTGCGCGGCATGAGAAACCCGGCGATGATGCCAATGGTGAGCAAGCCGCTGCCTAGCCACAGCAGGCGCTCCAGGGACACCAGTAATTCGTGGGCAGCGGGTAAATTGCGGAATAATCCGCTTTTTAACCGATGTATTTTGAGTTGGCGGTCGAGCACCAGGAACATGATACCGGCGACCCCGGCGAGGGCCAGAGCGCCGTAAGCGAGCACCGAGGTGGCCGAGTGCAATGAATGGAAGATATTTGGAGTGAACTCCGGCGTGGAGCTGGTGGTGACCAAGCCGGCAATCAGCGCGGCGGTTTGCAACACAAACACCAGCGGCGCTGAAAATACCCCGAGCAAGGAAATCCGGTACGCCGGACCAATGAGCAAGTAGAATAAGGTAAGCGACCAAGCCAAAAACACCAGCATCTCACCGAGGTCTTGCAAGGGGCAGGCCGAGCGCAATTGCCCGCGGATGGACAGAAATCCGAGTTGGCAGAGCAAGACCCCCACCATCCACACCACGGTCCAATGCGAGCGGGTGCCGCGGTGCACGGAGAGCATGCCCCAAGTCCCGCCGATGGCGGCGAGCAGGGTGGCAATGAGCAAAAACCAGCGGTCCATGCGCTTTCTTCGCTGAGGCACGCCCCGCGTGCAAGGCTAACTTTGCGCGACAGACGAAAAAGCTCCCTGCTTTCATCCGCCAGCGTGGATTTCGTTTGTCGCCAACTGCTGGATTTGCATAATCCGGCCTGTGCCTCAGCGCCCGGACTTTCCCTGCAAATCCCCTGACACCATGAACCTCCTATCCATCGTTACTCTCGCCGCGGCTATCTTCCTCGCCAGTTGTGCCGCCCCACCCCAGGCCAAGCGCTTTGGCAGCGTCACCGGCCTCAAGCCGCAAAAGGAGGCGTATTATCGCCAGTTGCATGCCGCACCGTGGCCGACTATCCTGGCGAAGATCAAGGATTGCAATATCCGGAACTATTCGATCTATCGCTCCGAGATCGACGGCAAAGCTTACCTGTTTTCCTACTTTGAGTACGTCGGCAAGGACTTTGCCGCCGATATGAAAAAAATGGCGGCCGACCCGCAGACGCGCCGCTGGTGGAAAGAAACCGACCCGTGCCAACTCCCGCTGCCGGCCGCTAAGAAAAAAGGCGGCATCTGGGCGGACGCCGAAGAGGTATTCCACACCGATTGAGCACGATTTTGATCAGATCACGCCGTTGGCGCAGTGGGTGGCTCCGCTGCCGCCGAGGGCGTTGATCAGATTGGTTAGTGACAGCATGGCCTGGCGCGGCACGCTTTCGTAGGTGCGCGAGCCGATGTGCGGCGTGATGACACAATTGGGCGCGGTGAGCAACGGATGATCGGCGGGCGGCGGTTCGCAGTCGAGCACGTCGGCACCGTAGCCACCGAGTTTGCCGCTGTGCAGGGCGTCTGCCACGTCGGCCGTTTCGATAATCTCGCCGCGGGCGCAGTTGATGATGACCACACCGTCTTTCATGGCCGCTATTTTCTCGCGGCATATCATCCCACGGGTATCGTCAGTTAGATTGCAATGCAGCGATACCACATCCGCACGCTCCAGCACCTCGTCCATGGTGGCGCAGCGCGTCACCTGATGCTCGGCGGCAAACGCGGCGTCCCAGAACGGGTCGCAGGCGATGACGTGCATGCCGAAGGCGCGGGCTCGCACCGCCACCTCCTTGCCGATGCGGCCGAGGCCGATGATGCCGATGGTTTGGCCGAGAATCTCGTGGCCGGTGAGGCGCATCCATTCGCCACGGCGGGCGGCGGCGGCAGTGGCGACGATTTGTTTGGTCAGACCTAGCAGTAAACCGAATGTATGTTCCGCCACGGTCGTGTGATTGACGCCGGGTGTGAAAAGGACCGGAATTTTCAGGTCTTGAGTGGCGGGAATGTCGATTTTATCCAGGCCAATGCCGTATTTGGAAATAACCTTGAGGCGCGGCATGCATTTTTCGAGAACCGCACGGGTGATTGCGTCGTCACCGCAGAGCAACGCGTCGAAGTCGCCGGCGAGTTCGAGCATGCGGGCCTCGCCGAGCGGGCCTCGCTCGCGGACCATGTCCCAGCCTTGGGCCGCCATGAGGGCGTGGTGCGGGCCGGGGGTGTCTTGGTAGCTACAGGTGGTGAGGAGGATGCGCATGGGGGTGGGTGGGGTCCGCGGCGTGATTGCAGGAATCTAAGAGCACTAGAGGGGCGGCAGGCTGGCGGCGGCGACGGCCTGGCCGAGGCGCTTGGTATTTTCATCGGGGACGACCAAGGTGATCTGGAGTTCGGGAAACTCGTGGGCGAGCACGGTTTCGGCCTCATTGATGATGATATGCCCCCCTTCGCCGCTAGTGACCCTGCCCAGGATCAACAGGTTGGAGATATCGTAGAAATCGGCGTAGTGGGCAATGGCATATCCGAGATAACAACCGATGGTTTCATAGATAGCCGCCGCTCGCGGATCGTCGCCTTGTTGGGCTTGTTGCACTTTCACAAGTTGCTCGGGAAACGGCAACGTGCCAAAATCAAAACCTGCAATGGGAGCGAGGCGGGCGACCGCCTGCTGGGAGAAATACATGGCGCCGCAACCCCGGTCTCCCGACCATTCATCAATGGGCGCATCATCACGGAAATCCACCGGCGCAAAGGCGAGTTCATTGAGCCAGGGCGTGATGTGCCCCTTGCCATCGACGTAGCCGGCAGCCTGAGAAGTGCCCAGCGACACGCCCAGCACCTGGTTAGCCGTAAGCCCCATTGAGCCGGCGAGCGCGGTGACCTCACCATCATTGACGACCTCGAAGGGGACGTTGTGCCAACGCTCTTTGAGGGTGATAAAAATCCGGCGGATCGACGCCTCGAAATCCTCCGGGCTCACCCCGCGAAACAGCGAGGCGGCGCATACTTCGTTGTTGATGTAAACCCCGGCAGAACTGCCGCCAATCGCATCCACCCGCGGCAGGTGCGCCGCTGCCCGGCACAGCGAATCATGGATCCCTTCAATATGATAGGCCGGATCATTCTGAAAATAGGGGTCCCACACAACCTCCTCGGAAAACACGACCTTGCCATCAATGACCGCAGCACACTTGCGATCCGATCCTCCCAGGTCAAAGCCAATGCGGCAGCCATTCAGGTTGCGCCCGAGCATCATGGTGCTTTCCTTGGCCGCCGGTAACTCGGCAGGACTAACCACTGCTACCGTGATCGCCTCACCAAAGATTTTCCGACCGATAAAGTCCCAGTCAAAGCTCCGCGCCCCGCTTGCCGCGTAGATCGCTCCCAACGCTGCCGCCACCTCGGGCGCACCCGCCACCAGCAACCGGTTGCCGCCTTTTTGCCAAAGCAGAAACTTGAAAAGACGCTCGACATATTGAAGCGTTAGAGCGTCGTTGCCACCGCCAGGCGACAGGATCCTATCGGCCAATCGAAATACCGTGCCGTCATCACGGCATAGCGCCAACTCCATCGTGCGGCTCGCCGGATCGGCCTTGGCCCTGGCACGGTATGTCCGGTTCCACAGCACGGCTGGTATAAACCCCGGATCTAGCACCGGACGGAATTCAGGGGAAATTACGAATGACATGACAATATGGCGACAGAAACAGCCACAGCGTAAACCGCCCACCACAAAACTCCAAGCCAAGATCAAAAAAAATTATTCCATGTCACGTTAGTCGTGCGAAACCACTGAATAACTTGGAGTCCTCCGGCGGGCGACTCGGCAGCGCCTCGTCGCTGCCGAGGTGCGCCGCGCATATCGCCCATAATTCAGCCGGTTGCACGCATCGCCGCAACGCATACTCAAACGCCGGGTCCAGCCCATGACTGATGTAGCCGAGCGTGCGCTTCATCCGCTGCACATGCCCCAGCGACTCGTATCGCGGTGCCTCCAGCGCAATTTCCTCCGATAATTCCAGAATGTATTCGTGCAGATTCCGGTAGGTTGGTATGATTGCAGCGCCTCCCTCGTAAGCCGTCCGCACTTGGCCGAAGATCCAAGGATTGCGGATAGCGCCGCGACCGATCATGAGGCCTGCGGCGGCGGTTAGGCGGTGGTAGGCGAGGGCGCTGGAGACATCCACGATATTCCCGTTGGCGATGACCGGGCAGTTCAAGGTTTGGACGGCGGCTTGCACACACTCGGTGTGGACCGGGCCCTGGTAGCGCTCATGGACGCTGCGAGCATGAATCGTCAGACCATCAATCGCATGACGCCGGAAAATGTCCAGCAACCCGGAAAATTCCCCGCTCCCGGCATACCCGACACGCGTTTTCACCGTGAAACGCCCGCCGATCTCCTCCCGCAACCCTCCTAACAACCGGTCGAGCCCCGCCAGATCGCGCAATAAGGCGCCTCCCGCCGCCTTGCGGCACACGATGGGTGCCGGACAACCGAGGTTGAGATCTATCCCAGCCACCGGATAGACCGCTAGTGCCGCGGCAATCCGCCGAAGACTGGACAAATCGGAACCGATAAGTTGTGCGAATACCGGACGACCGGTTTTATTTTCCGTTATAGCGCGCAGGATCTGTGGGTTGAGGGATGAAGCGTGATGGACGCGGAAATACTCGCAGACGAACCAATCTGGGGAGCTGCGGCGGGCGAGCACGCGCATGAATGGGAGGTCGGTGATGGCCTGCATGGGGGCGAGCACGAGGGCAGGGCGGAGGGCAGGGAGCAAGTCGCGCATGGGAGTAAGGTAGCTGGAAGTTGGAGCGATGGCAGGAAAAGGCTTGACTTGCAAGCGGTAGTGGCCAGCTTGGCCGCAACACCAACCTTGAAGGAGCGCCCAGTGGACAGTGACCTATTGCATACGGAAAAAATACTCGCGGATCGCAAGACATTCTATCTTGATCTGAAGCAGAACCAACGCGGCATGGTGGTGAAGATCACCGAGGACGTCAGTGGCAACCGGGACACCATCATGGTGCCCGCGGAAATCCTCGGAGATTTCATTGCGGCATTGTCCGATATCAAGGCGACGGCCGACGAGCACGCATGAACGGGCAAGATGAGGCTGGGCTAGGCAAGCGCGGCCACGGAGAGGGGCGCGTGCGAGGCGGGTTGGGGGTGTGGTTGCGGGAGGATTGGCGGCATTGGGGGACCAAACGGTTTTTTTCTTCCTCGCCCTCGGTGAATGTCGCGCGGTTGTGCTATTTATTGGTGTGTGAGGCGGCGGGGGTGGCCATTGCGCTGAGCACCAAGGGCACGGGCATCGAGGTATCAGTGGGCTTTGGTTTGATGGGTGGGGTGGCGGTGGCGGGTTTATTTATTTTCATGGAGTCGCTGATGAAAGGATTCACGTTGCGGGGGTTTTCCACCGCCACTTTTGGGCTGGGTGTGGGATTGCTGTGTGCGTGGTTATTGACGCGGGTGAACATCGCCAATTTGCTCGATCTGGCGTTTCGGGAACGGATTGTCGCTGAGGAGAGCATGGGGGAGGCACGGGCGGATTTGTTGCTCAACGCGTTGCGGCTAGCGTTTGACGTGACCTTGTTTGCGAGTCTTGGGTTTATCGGGGCGGTGTTGGCGCTGCGCAGCAACCGCGATGACTTTGCCTTCATCATCCCTTACGTGCGCTTCCGCCAGGACGCCGCCACGGGCCAACCGGTGGTGTTAGACGCGGAGGCGGTCATTGACGGGCGCATACCGGCGATTTTCCGAGCGGGATTTTTGCATGGGCGCCTCATTGTGCCGCGCTTCGTGTTGGAGGAACTCCAGGCAATGGCCGCAACGGCGACGAACGTTACCCGCCAGCGCAGCCAGCGAGGGTTCGAATGCCTCCAAAAAATGCAGGACGCGCCCGACATCCAAATTTCCATTCATGACAGCCGTAGCCTTGCTGCGGACGAGAGTGTGGCGCAACGGATGATGGAAACCGCGCGGTTGCTGGGGGCGCGGATCATGACGGCCAATGACAACTTAACGAAGATGGCAAAGTTGCAAGGGCTCGATGTGCTCAATATCTGTGAACTCGATGCCGCGCTCCAGCCCACTGTGGTGGTCGGCGACCGCGTGCGCATCGCCCTGGTGCGTGGCGGCAAGGAAGATCATCAGGCGGTGGGGTATCTACCCGACGGCACCATGATCGTGGTCAATCACGGGGCCGCCGCCATCGGCAAAACGGTGGAGGTGGCGGTCATCAGCACGCTCCAAACGAATGCCGGCACCATGGTTTTCGCCGAGTTCAATTGAGAATTGCTAGGTGTCTCAACTTTTCAGCTGATCCGTCAGCATGAACTACAGCTTGCGCAGCCAGACGTTGCGGAAGCGCACCGGGTTGCCGTGGTCTTGCAGATAGAGCGGGGCCTTTTCCACCAATCCGTTGAGGGGCGCCGCCGTGGTACTGGCTTCGCCGACGGGAATGTGGTCCTGGATGAGCACGCCGTTGTGCAACACGGTGTAGGAACCCTCCTGCACCTTGCCATCGGCGAGCCGCTTGGGGGCATGGAAAATGATGTCATAGGTCTGCCACTCGCCGGGCTTGCGGCAGGCGTTAACGAGTGGCGCGTTGTGGCCGTAAAACGCCCCGCACTGGCCGTTCGGATAGGTTTTGTTGTTGTAGCAGTCGAGCACCTGAATCTCATACCGACCCATCAAATAGACACCGCTATTGCCGCGGCCCTGGCCCTCGCCTTTGACGATGGCGGGTGAGGCCCACTCCACATGCAACTGGCAATCGGCGAATTCCTCCTTGGAAAAAATACCGCCACCGGTGGTGGTTTCCATCACGCCATTTTCGAGTTTCCACTTCGGCTCGGGGCTGTTTTGCCCGCGGAACCTTGAAAGATCCTTGCCATCAAACAGCACAATGGCATCTGCGGGTGCCGCGCCCGGCTGCGCCCCGGGAGTAACTATCGGCGGCTGCGGATCCTCGGCGGCTGAGGTCGCCACCATGGCAAGCGGCAGCAGGCAAAGGACGAGCAGGTTACGGATATTGGAGGAGCGCGGGGACGGACGGACGGGGATCGGTGGGTTCATAGGTGTTGGTTGTTGAGGCATGGATCTGATGCTATCCCGCTCCACTGCCGACACAAGTGAAAATCGCCAGATTGCCAGGACATGATTCTCTACCCCTTCGGTAAATCCTTAACTGGCTCGCGAGGATTAGCGCGGCGGAAATTCCAAAAAAAAGCGGATTTGAATAAAAAAAACAAAAAAAATGAAATTAGGGCTTGCAAGGGTCGCGGAGGTCACTAAGTTCGCCGCCCCACATCGCAACTCACCGCCGCAAGCAACGGAGCGGGCTGCCACATCAGGGAAAATTTATCGGGTGCAGCACCGGAAAAAAGGCTCCTGCGAGGAATCTCGCTGGCGCACCGGTTTGTCCCCACGGGAAAATCAGAACCACGCAGGAAATCATGCCGACCATCAATCAGCTCGTTCGCAAGGGACGCCTCACTCCGGCCGAAAAGTCGAAGTCACCCGCACTTGTGAACTGCCCACAGCGCCGCGGAGTTTGTCTCCAAGTGATGACACGTACCCCTAAGAAGCCCAACTCGGCGCTTCGGAAGGTGGCTAAAGTGCGTCTAACCAACGGATTCGAAGTTATCGCCTACATTGGTGGCGAAGGCCACAATTTGCAGGAACACTCCATCGTGTTGGTCCGTGGCGGTCGCGTCAAGGACCTTCCAGGTGTCCGTTACCACATCGTCCGCGGCTCGCTCGATACCTTGGGTGTCGATAAGCGCCGCCAAAGCCGCTCCAAGTACGGAGCCAAGCGTCCGAAGCCGGGCAAGCCGGGAGCGGCCGCCGCTCCGGTCAAAGGCAAGAAGAAATAATTCACCGCCAACCAATCCGCACCTCCTACCGCCATGCCACGCCGCAAGCGAGTCTTTACCAAGCCCGACCGTCGCGATCCC
>JBAXOP010000162.1:0-11690 GCA_037133195.1 Verrucomicrobiota bacterium
GAGGCCACCATCCTGCGCCATTACGGCGGCACCGGCAACCCCGTCAATTCGCCCTTTGACTACAGCTTCGTCAAGCACCCCGCCGGCGGCGACAGCCTGCTGCCCAACGCCAGCGACAAGACCGGGCGCGGCTACATTGTCACCGGCTTCAACAAGAGCGACGGGCTGTCACGCTGCGTGATTTGCGAGCTGCCGTCGCGGCCGATCATTTCATTAGGCGAACTGGTCAACTGGGACCTGCGCTACGAAAACCCGGTGCCGCCGTTCGCCTACAACCTGATCGGTAACTCGGACGCCACCCCGCTGCTGCCGGCCAACGCGGTGGTCAATCGCGCCGACGCCGACTTGGCGGTCAACCTCCAGTACGATGATTCGTATTGCGCCAACCACCTGTTGTTCGACGATTGGTTTGTCTCCTCGATCACGCCGGATCCTACCAGTTTCGGCAGTTCCGGCCGCTCGTTGCAGGGGACGTACACGGATTTTGTCACCGGCAAGACGCCGCTGGGCAACCGCGCCTATCAACCGTTGCTGGAAGACCAGGCGCTCGCCACGGTGAGCACCGCCATGGCCGACAGCCTGTACAACGATTATGTGGCCAAGACGGATTCCTGGAAATCCATTGCCTCGCGCTTCGAGGTGGAGGGCATGTTCAACGTCAATTCCACTTCTGTGACGGCTTGGCGGGCGTTGTTAGGGCATGCCCGCCACCAGCGCGTCCCCTACATCACCGAGACGGGTACCTCGTGGAGAGCCACGCTTTCGGGCGAGCAGGATTACACCTTCAGCCGCTTCAGCATCGCTGGGGACGCCCGTGGCGGCTTGGTGGGTACGTCCGGGGATTTTCCCGAAGCCACGGATTTTGCCGGCTACCGCACGGTGGATGCGTCCTTTCTCGACGCGATGGCCAAGGAGGTCGTCAGGCAAATCCGGCAGCGCGGGCCCTTCCTGTCGTTGGCCGAGTTTGTTAACCGCCAGTTGTCATCCGGCGATCTGGCGCTGGCTGGCACCCTGCAGGCCGCGCTCAACGAGGTGAGCAAGCAGTCCTCGACCAACCCTTATGCCTCCATGCAGGAACTCTCAACCCAGTCCGTGGCGGCACCGCCGCAAGCCGCCGCCGCCGAATACAAGTTCCCGGCCGCCGCCGTCGGCTACAGCGCCTATGGCCTGCCCGGATGGACCCGCCAGGCCGACATCCTCCGTCCGCTCGCGCCCGTCCTCTCGGTGCGAGACGACACCTTCACGATCCGTGGCTACGGCGATACCCGCGACGCCACTGGCAAAGTGCTCGCCCACGCCGTGTGCGAGGCGGTGGTGCGCCGCACCCGTGAGTTCTTTGATAGCTCGGAAGCCGCCGACATTCTCAGCCCGCCCACCCACGCCGCCAACCAGACATTCGGTCGCCGCTTCCAGCTCATGTCCTTTCGCTGGCTCGCGGCGAGTGATGTGTGAAGAAGACAGAAGACTATGAGACAGAAGACAGGAATAAGAAGAGCCATGCGCTGCCTAAGGGCTCTTGTCTTGGAGCGCAGCGGTCTTGCGTCTTCTTCCAATAACTAATCATTAATCCCTTGAAACGCCTCCCCTACCTGCTCCTTTTTCTCGCGCTCCCTACCGCCGCACTGGCGGGCAAAGGGGCAAAACATACCTGCCGCATCCTGTTTTTCGACGGCCCGGAGAGCGCACCCGAAAAACTCCAACTCTTCGATGGCTCAGGATGCCGCGAGGTGGACCTGCCGCGCATGAACTTTTCCAAAGTCTATGACTTGCCGCCGGGAGCCCTGCAACTCAGCCTGCTGCCCACCCCTCCGGACGATCCAACCAAACTCCCGCCCGGTGCCCCATGCGTCGCGGTGACCGAGGAGGTGACAGATTTCTATCTGCTCGTCACCAGCGACACAGCCAACACCGTCGCGCCGGTGCGCATGCAGATTATCAACGCCGGTGCCGACAGACTCAGGGCCGGACAAATGCTGTGGTTTAATCTAACAAAAAACACGATCGCTGGCACGGTGGGTACTGAAAAGCTGATGATCCAGCCCAATTCGCGGGTGACGCTCAATGCGCCGGCCAGTTCCAACAAGGACTTCCCGGTCAACCTTGCCTTCCGCATGCCCGACAACGAGCATCTCTATCCACTCTGCGAAACTCGCTGGCGCCATGACCCGCGCAGCCGCAGTGTCGTGTTCATCAACGCCGAGAATGGTGTCCGCAGTCCCCGCGTGATGGTGTTTCCGGATTACCGTGAGCCTCCACCCAAAAAAAACTGAGGCTTGAGGCTGGAAACCTGAGGCGAAAAGGAGAATTTCCCAAAGAGCCGCTCGATCTTCGCCTTCTCCAACAAACGCCAATCTCTGATCCAAGGGGGTCAGTCCAAGGGGGTCAGTCCTCGCATGGTAACATTATTGCACAGCCATTTTACAGGATGGCATGACCCATGTAAGCGGGGACCCAAGGGCCGCACGAACATTCTGGCGGGGGTAGCGTTGAGGTTATAGCGTGGCCAGCAATGACTGCTTTGGGGTGTCTCTGCAACTCCCAATTACGGCCGGACATCAGGCAAGGACGGAGACGCTCACTGATTGTCGCAAACCGGTGGACATACGGGTAGAAAGGACTATGAATGGGGGGCCATACACGGCCGGACACCCCACTGCCCAGCAACCCCAAGCAGCCAAGATCATGCAATCCCCGCTCATTCTTCTTTTCGCCGCCCTATTGCTGGCACCCCTGACCCCGCTCCGCGCCGCCGACACGTCCGCGCCGCCGAGGTCTAACATTCTTTTCCTGTTGGCTGATGACTGGGCGTGGCCGAATGCCTCGTGTCTCGGCACCCCGGGCATTGCGACGCCAACCTTCGACCGCCTCGCACGCGAGGGCGTGCTTTTCCGAAATGCCCATGTTGCCGCGCCGTCGTGCTCGCCGTCACGCGCGGCCATTCTCACCGGCCAGAGGCCCTGGCGGCTGGGGCCAGCTGCCAACCTTCACGCCTTCATCCCGGCCAAGTTCCCCGTCTATCCGGATTTGTTGGAACGTGCCGGCTACTTTGTTGGCCTAACCGGCAAAGGCTATGGTCCCGGAACCCACCAAGGCCGTCCGCACAACGCGGCCGGAGCGGAGTTCAAAAACTTCGCGGCTTTCCTAACAGCAAGACCCAAGACCAAGCCATTCTGTTTCTGGTTGGGCAGTCATTTCCCGCACCGGCCTTATCCGCGAGGCAGCGGGCTTAGGGGCGGCCTTGATCCCAGCAAGGTCGTCGTCCCGCCCTATCTGCCCGACAACGCCACCGTGCGCGATGATATCTGCGATTACTTCTTCGCCGCGGAAGCGTTCGATCGCCAAGCCGGTGAAGTCATCGCCGCCTTGGAAAAAGCCGGTGAACTCGACAACACACTTATCGTGATGAGCGGCGATAACGGCTGGCCGTTTCCCCGCTGCAAGGCCACTTGCTATGATAGCGGCACCCACCAGCCGCTCGCCGTGCGTTGGAGCGGGCACGTCAAGGGTGGCCGCGTCGTTGATGATTTCGTTAGCCTCGACGATCTCGCGCCGACCTTCCTCGAAGCCGCCGGCCTGACCCCGCCGCCGGACATGACCGCGCGCAGTTTCCTCAATGTACTGCTCTCTGATATGTCAGGTCAGGTCGATCCCACCCGCGATCATGTTCTAACTGAAATGGAGCGCCACTATGTCAGCGCCCGCATCGACGGCGACCAGCCCAACGTGGGCTATCCGATGCGCACGTATCTCACCAAGGACTTTCACTTCATCCGCAATTTCTATCCAAGCCGCTGGCCTGCTGGGGACCCGAGCGCCGGTGCCCCGCCGGACTTTGACAGGTATGCCAAGAACACTGGCGCAGGCTATGCTGACGTGGATGCCGGGCCGACGAAGGCATGGATTCTAACACATCCAGACGATCCCGCATTTAAGCCCGCATTCGGCAAACGCCCTGCTCGCGAGTTGTTTGACTTGCGCAAGGACCCATTCGAGATGCGCAATGTCTCCGCCGATCCTGCCTACGCCGACACCCTCAAGGACCTTGAAGCCCGTCTCATGGCTGAGTTGAAGGCCACCGCCGACCCCCGACTCGCCGGTGAGGAGTTGGATCGCGGTGCTGCAAACGAGAAGTGATTCGCCTTATGGAGGCGCACTCTTGCACCCGTAAAACGGAAATAGCGATTTGGCTGGTATGTTGGATGATGACTTGGCCTGGAATTGGAACGCCGGATGAGTCGAGGGCGGTGGCTTGGACGGTGGCCAGATTGCCGAGGGTGAACAAGGCGGCGAAACAGGCGGAAGTGAGGGTCGATTACTGGGTCGGTATCGATTTTTGTGATGGTGTTGAAACGGTCATGTTTCGCTTACACATCGACGGTTGACGGCCAGAAGCGGACAGTTTGTGGGGAAATACAAACAGCAAAAATCACAAAATTGCGTGGAGGGGCAGGGTTTGCGGGTGACGCCGGCATGTCTAGCCATCCTGAGTCTATCACCCCCCCCTGATCGGATATTGTTATCTCACACCCGCAGGCGCCCGCAGTTGGATGATTGAGTTACACGACCGGTCGTGTAACAAGGGACAAATCCTACCTGGATGGCTACATTTCTGGGAAATTCCGTTCGTCGGTTGGCATTTAGGGTCGCCGATGAGAGTTCGACAAGGGAAAAAGACGCAGGGAAAAAGACGCAGGAGCAGTGGTGCCGCAGCGTCTCTGCTCTTGCTTCTTGTCTTGCTGTCTTCTGTCTTCGCTTGAGAGGGTACATACTGCGTAAGAACGGGAGATGCCCCCGTCTGCATGCCCGGAGCATTGTCGCTTGACAGCTCCACTCGTTTATCGGATGTTCCACCTCCTATGAACCAAATATTTCAAGGCTGGGCAGCCGCAAGTGCCGGCGCAAAATTAGATTTACTTACTTTCGATGTCGGACCGCTTCGCCCCGAGCAGGTGCAGGTCAAGGTCGAGACCTGCGGCATCTGTCATTCCGATCTCTCGATGCTCGACAACGAGTGGGGCAATTCCCGCTACCCGCTAGTCGCTGGCCATGAAGTCATCGGAGTGATCGAGGCGGTGGGCGACCAAGTTAAAGGCTTGGCGGTAGGCGAACGCGTCGGCCTCGGCTGGTTTTCCGGCAGTTGCCTGGCCTGCCAGCCCTGTCTATCCGGCAGGCAGCAACTCTGCTCCAGTGCCGAGCAAATCATCGTCGGCCGCCACGGCGGTTTCGCCGATCGAGTACGCGCCAATTGGGAATGGGCAGTGAAGCTGCCAGCCGCACTCGATGCCGCCAGCGCGGGTCCGTTGTTTTGCGGCGGCATCACCGTGTTTGCGCCCATTCTCGACTGCGGGGTCAAACCGACCCATCGCGTCGGTGTCATCGGCATCGGCGGCCTCGGCCACCTTGCGCTACAATTCCTCAATAAATGGGGCTGCGAAGTGACCGCCTTTACGTCTAGCGAAAGTAAGGCGGCCGAAGCCCGCCGACTCGGTGCGCACCACGTCGTGTCGAGCCGCGACCGCGCCGCCCTCAAGGCGCTTGTCGGCACCTTCGATTTTTTGATTGTCACCACCAACGTGACCCTCGAGTGGTCGGCCTATTTGGCAGCACTGGCACCCGACGGGCGGCTGCATTTTGTTGGGGCGGTGCTGGAACCGGTGCCGGTACCGGCGTTTTCGCTCATCGGCGGGCGCAAATCGGTGTCTGGCTCGCCACTCGGTTCGCCGGCAACGGTTGCGACGATGCTGGAGTTTTGCGCGCGCCACAGTATTGGGCCGGTCATCGAGACATATCCGATGCACGAGGTTAATGCCGCACTGGACCATCTGCGTGCCGGCAAAGCACGCCACCGAGTGGTCCTGACAAATATCTAGGGAGGATGCGCCTCAGGCCCAAGACGCAAGACATGAAGATGCAAGAGAGGCATGTTGACCTAACGACACAATCTTTGGCTTTTCAAGAACTCTAGTAGCAGCAGCCAGAAGCAGGGATCATGGAGCGGCAGGGGAGTGTGCCTTCAAGCCGGCCGCGTCTTTAACGGAGTAGAATTCTCCCTGATATTCCGCGATTTGCTTTAACACGACGGGCAGGGGACGGCGGGCAACTGTCCCTGAAGGCAAGGAAACGCACTCCAGTTCAGTCGAATCTGTTTTCAGATCGTTCAGCAGTACGCACAGCAGGGTTTGATTCTTTGGAAGTAGAAGGGTTCTACCCGCCCGCAAAACCGCCTTCACTCGCTGGATCGAGGCGTACGTTAGATAGTTCATGCGCTCCGCCCCTTGGGAATGAAACACCGGATGAAAAGACGGAATAATTCTGAACCGCTGAGGTGGATGTCAGGGTTGAGATAAGAAACCACATTGATGGCAGCCGCAGCCGTGCAGATTCCCGGCTTCGTCTGCTTGATGAATGGCAGTTTGAAGAACGCGAATTTACCTGGAATGATCAGGGTTCTATCCCACTGGAAATTCTTTGGTATCTCAGTGGTATCAGATGCTGGCTCCGGCGATGCGCCAGATGGCTAGGCCTGCGGCGGCTACCAACACGGCCAACGCGGCACTGCCGGCAAGCAGATCAGTGAGGGTGGTGCCGGGCCGTCTCGTCGAGGCACTTTTGGGAAATACGATGGTGGCATAGGCCATGCCCGCGAGTAAGCCGCCGAGGTGGGCAGCGTTGTCGATGAAGCGGTAGCCGAGCAGGCCGATGCCGGCGGTGAGCAAGACACCGGCGAGGAGGCGGCGGCGGGCGGATCGTGGTGCGAGTTGGCCGTGGAGGGTTTCAAAGACGATGAGAAACCCGAGCCAACCCATCAGGCCGCCGGAGGCACCCACCGAGTTGGCATGCACCCAGATGGCCGAGGCGTCGCCGCCGACCACCGCGGCAAAGACAAATACCATGGCTAGGTGCGGCCAGCGGGCAAACACCTCCAATCGTTTGCCGAGGTAGGCTAAGGCTGCCATGTTCATGAGGAAATGCACGATATTGCCGTGCAGGAATGGTGCGGTGAACAACCGCCACCACTCGCCGCGCAGATAGTCAGGCTTGACTAGGCCGGCTGCCGCGATGGAGTCGCCCGGCAGCAATTGGGCGAGGCCGACGAGGCACATCAGGCCAAGCAATACCTTGGTGGTCGGGGCACGCTGGAGTTCTAGCCAAGTTTCGAAGCGTAGGGCGGGAACTCGTGCGGCGGTGCCCGCGGCATTCCATGTCCCAAGTTCGGCTCGGCGCTTGCGGGCTTGATACCACGAAATGAATCCAAACATCACAAATAACAGCATCGCCAAACCCAGCGTCGTCGAACCTAGTACCGCCCGACCCGCCAATATGACCCGCTGGCGCCACTCCAGCACCTTCCCGGAGTGGGCGGCGGCCTTGGCGAGGTATGTCATTCCTTGATAAAACGCATGCGTGGTAAAGCCTGCCAGCAAGATACTGAACCAGCGTAGGCGTGAGTTTGCGACACTCAGATCGTCGCGGGTCCAGCGCTCGCGGGCCACTGACATCGCGGTGCCCAGACCGTCCACCTCTTCGGGCAAGCTCATGCGGGGTTGCTCCGGCGTCCACACCAACAGCAGCGTGCCTTGGCGGTCGTTGCGCACCGCGTTGGCAAGCGCCTCGAACGATTCGCACGGGTGCTCTCGGCGTTTCACATCGAGCCAGCCCCAGCCTTGCGGGGCGGGGGGAAAAGCGTCGGCGCGTGCCCATACCGGCGATCCGGCGATTTCGTTGGTGGCTTCCGTCACGCTGGTGGAAGCGCCGCAGACGCGCGGATTTTTCCATCAATAACGCGGTGCTCTGTGAAGTGCGGATGACACTGTTTTCGTGAAAATCACGCCGTCATACGGTTTTGCGTTCAGTTGGTAAAGCGGGGTGCCGATGAGCACGGATAAGATGACCCAAGGCGCAAGAGAAGAGCAGATGAAGACGTGCTGCGTTATCTTCAGAGCACCTGACCTCATCTTGTCTTGTGTCTTGCCTTATCCGCGTTTGGCGATTTGCTTGCGGAACAGAGGGATGAGTTCGGCGTTCATCCACTTGAAGGCAGCCTCCAGTCCGTTTTCGAGGTAGAGTTTACCGATGCCTGCCTCGACCCGCGTGGGGTTGCCGAACGCGCTGAGAAACTCATTGGACGTCAGGCGGGTAAACCACTCGCCGTCCATGGTTTGGCGTTCGCGCAGGACAAATTGGCGGGCAAACAATGCCAGTACGGCATCGCCGACCCAGGCAGCTTCACGTTCTTGGCGGAGTTCTTCGTCTTTACGGCTCACGCGGGGCAGCATGCGGGTTAGAGGGGGGGGCGTGCGAGCTTATCCATGCGTTCGCGTGAAATTCGTTCCCGCAGCCGCATTTCTGACTCTGCATCCCAGTAACCGGGCTGCAATTCGATGAACACCGAGGTGTAGGGCAAGGTGGTGGGCGTGCGGATGACCAGCACATCGAAGTTGTGGCTGGCGTCTTCCAGCAATGTCAGCAGCGATTGTTGTTCCAGTTCGGTCGTTTCGTGGGAGCGCAGCGCGGTGGTTAGATGTCGGCGGTGCTCGTTAATACCGGGTGTGTAGTCATTGTCGAGGGCGCGCTGTTCTCGGGTTAGGTAGATTTGCGGGCGCACCCGCTGGGTTTGCTCCAAGGTGTTGAGCACGTAATCGAGCACCTCGGGGCTCTCCACGTTGGTGGTCACCTGGCGGATTCCGGGGCGGTTTTGGGCAGGCAGTGACGCCTCGGCGATGACGATCCAATTGCTATAGCCAAGTCGGTCCACCTGATTGGCCACCGCCACTTTCCACGTGTTGCCAATGTGCACCAGCCCGCATCCGAGTGATGACACCGCCAGTCCAAGCACCATCAAGCATTGACCAATCCGCATCGGCTGTAAGCTAAGACCGGAGCGGCCAAAATGTCAATAGGCACCAGAGACACCGCCAAAAAATCCGGGAGGGCGGAAGCTAGGCCTGTTTCGCGAAGCGCCTGACCTCTTCAATCAGCGTCCATCGGCGTTCATCTGCGGTTCATTTCTCTTTCTAGGGTGATGGGCCTGTCGCGTCGAACAGAAGATGGGAAAGCTTGTAACAGCCAAGTGACTCGGAAGGATAAAAGGTACCTCAAATTCGCTAAATTCGTGCAATTTGTGGTTCCCATTGCTCTTTCCCACGGATATGATTTCTAACACAATTCTTTTAATTCGAAATGCCTTATGTCATGAAACGCGCCTTCCGATTCGCCCAGTGGATATTTCGTCATGATCGCCTGCCGTGGCTTGTCATGGTGTTACTCGTGGGCCTCGGCCTCGGTGCATGGCTGGCGATCCGCTACCGGCAGCACCAGCGGGCCAGTCATGTGGCAAGGCCACAGCCGGCGGCGGTGGTCAAGCCGGTGGTGCCCGACTACGGTCCGTTGCCAGCAGATGTGGCGGAAAATTTTATTCGTGCGAAGAGCCAGGCCGAGCGCCTGAGATGGGTGCGGCATGCCGCACAAGATGGGCCGCTGATGGAGGAGTTTTTCAGCCATGGGGGCGGCGCTCACGAAACCGTGTCCAGCCTGGTTGCTATGGATTTCGACGCGGAGGGAATGTGTGCGAGTTTCGCCGCGACGCTGGCCGACGGGACTCAGCGCTTGCTCTGCGTGGTGCGGGAGGACGGCGCGGCCAAAGTGGATTTCAAGGCGTATGCCCGCCATGGCTCGGCGGTGTGGGACGATCTCCTTACCGGCAAGGCCACCCACGCATCTGAGTTGCGGGTTTTCATCAAGCAGGATAACTATTACAACTACGAGTTTAGCAACGATGAACGTTGGCAGAATCTAACTGCCACCTCACCCGACTTCGAAGCTCCACTGTATTTCTATATGGCACGCAACCATCCCTTTATCAAAATGTTAGAGAAGCAGCCGCTCAGGCGGCCCGTGCGTGTCACCGTGGCGGTCCGCTCCCTCGGCGAGAGCCACCTCAAACGCCAATTTGAAATCACCAAACTCCTTGGAAGCGGGTGGGTGCTTGCGGATGGACCTCATATCTAGGTGGCACTGCCTAGCAATGCCATGACCCGGCTGATTCTTTTCATTTCGTTATACACATTCATGAGGGTCACGGGATTGCACTGACCGGCGGATCATAGATTTTTTTCCCGTCGCGGATGGCGGCGCGGTTACGAAGTTCGGTCTCGGCGCGCGATTGATATTTTTGCTCGCGCTGTTGGTCGGTCTCGCAGGCGACAAAGCCGGGGGCGTCGGGGTTGGGGTTTTTCTTAAGTGCGGCCTGGCCGGCGCGGATGATGGCGAGCGCCTCGGCGTAACGCGGGTCGGTTTTTGGTAATTTCGCCAAGCCTGGGCTAATTTCCGGCCGATCGAAGCTGATATCAGTGATGCCGGTATCCACGCCGAGTTGTTTGAGTTTGTTTAACTGGCCGTCATCGAGCGGACAGCGACCATATCTATTTTTAGGATAGGCGCTGGCATAACTCGGATAGTAGGGGGCGTTGAGATCCACCCAGGTGATGATTCTCTCAAGCTCCTCGGGGCTGAGCTTTACATCAGTGTGTTTGTTAGTGCCCTCGCTGAGGCGCAGCAGCCTGCTCGGACGCGCGCCCCACGAGTAAGCCTGCCGGATTTCGGCCGGGCCGGCACCCACCACGGTGAGCGCACCCTTGGTCCACAGGCTCACATAGGAGGCATTGAAGATGAGGCCGCGATCCCTCGCTAATATGAGTTTCTCGCCGCCTTTCTTGCCATAATCGTGACAACTCACGCAATGCTTGTCAAAAACCGGTTGCACGTCAGTTAGATAGTTGAACATTCGCGGCGGCCCATGCCAACCGTCCAGTCGGCTCAGGGGCCGCTTGAGGGCTAGCAAGTTCTTGTTCGTCAGGGCCGGTGGCGCGGCGCGGCGCTCGTCGTGGCAACCGACGCAGCCGATCCATTCGCCGGACTGAGCCGTCAAGCCGCTGCGCATCGACTGGATCATCATGCCGTCCTTATCCAGCAATTGCAAATAGACGAAACGGTCGGAGGGTAGGGCGAACGCGGCGGAGCCATCGGCCTCGACGGGGACGGTGCCGAGGATGCGCTTGTTATTGAAATCGTGCCAGCTCATGCCGGGCCGCTCGACGCCTTGGCCGTTCCATCCCGGCTCTGTCCATGTGCGTTTTTCGGGGGATTCGACCACCCTGAGGAATTTCACGCTGCCGGGTTTGACGTCCTTCATGTGGGTGCCTTCATAAACATTTTGGACATATACATATCCGTCGGCATTTTTGTAATCGCGGCGGGTGGGGATGACAGGCGGGCGCGGGCGGGCTGCCAGAGGCATCGGGTCATAGCAACCCTCGCCTTCGCTGTGGACCAGGATTTCGTTGCCGAACACATCCACCAGATAGATGCCCATCTTCTCGCCCTGGCCGGTCATGCGCGAGCACAGGAAATACTTATCAGAAAGTGGATAGGGATCCTCGTATTTCGGTTTGACTCCGGTGAAAGCGTCGAATCCGCTATTGGGCGCGCCGGGGTCCGCCACGCCGCCAATCGAGTCGGACGGCCAGGTGCGCAAGATGGGTGCCTTGCCATCCACGCCGCGGCTGCGGTCGAGGATGGCCATAGCGCCCCATGGGCGGTCGTGGCAAGAGCCGAGGATGCACAAGATCAGGTCGGTGCCGGGGATGGCCTGCGGATTGAGGACAACGCCGCCGGCCGGGTTATTATTGCCG
>JBAXOP010000163.1:0-11681 GCA_037133195.1 Verrucomicrobiota bacterium
ATCGGCCTGCACATCGATTCGCGCGGCATGACCTGGCCGCACTGGAACAACAAGAGCGACCCGAGTTGGTGTTTGGAGGATAAGGCCAAGGCGCTCGATTATACCCAGCCGCCGTGGAGCGTGAAATACCCCAGGCTGGCGGCGATCATGAACGAGGACCCGCGCCAACCGCTCAATAACCCGATCCGGCGCAATGTGTTTGTGGACTGCTCCCGCAAGGTTTATGACTTCGACGGCAATGTCATCAAGTTACTCGATAAATTCGAGATGTCTGACAATCTGATAGTAAGCTCGACCGGCATGCCGCCCGCTGCCGCCCCCAAGGATCTGATAGGCTGGACCCGCGTCGCCGGCACCAAGGAGGATCCAGTGGTGCTCGGATTCTCGGATATGGCGGGTGGTCATTTCACGTTGCTCGAATCCTCACGCCTGCTCAAGGAGCTTCCTTCATTTCAGACCATACCGGTACATCAGATCGGTTTGTTCAAGGACGAGTGGCGTCGCACGCTGCCGCCGCGTTGATGCGAAAAATAAACGTTACTACACAGGTCGATTGAGCTTCTTATCCCTTCTTCATCTGCGTCCATCTGCGGTTTGATTTCTGAAGCCAGTGGGCCGCCTATCTATCCAGCAATAGCTCATCCCCCAGCAATACCAGATCCACGCTACCGCGCAGGGTTTGATTTAGGAACGGAGTGTTGCGGGACTTGGATTGCATGAACTGCGCAGTGAAGGTGCTTGTCCCCTCCGGATCGAATAACAACATGTCCGCCGCCTGGCCCTCGGCAATATTGGCAACCGGCAGGCCCATGAGGCGGCGCGGTTCTGCGGAGTAACGTTTGACCAGCACATCCCAACCGAAAATACCCCCGGCGACAAAGTGGTGATAAAGTGAGACCAACGCGGTATCCAAACCGGTGATGCCATTGGGGGCGCTAACAAAATCTTGGGATTTTTCAAATGGCGTATGTGGCGCGTGGTCGGTGGCGATCAGATCGAACACACCTTCAATGAGTCCTTGCAGCAGCGCCTCATTATCCGCCAGGGTACGCAACGGTGGATTCATTTTGTAATGGGTGTCGAAGTCGCCGATATGTTGCTCATTGAACAATAGGTGATGCGGGCTGACCTCCGCAGTGACGCGCACATCGCCGCGGTTTTTCCACCAACGGATCGTCTCCATACCCAGCTTGCTGGACACATGTTGGATATGGATATGCGCGCCGGCGGCGTGGGCCAGTCGGATATCCCTATCAATGATAATTTCCTCGGCGCATGCCGGCGACCCCTTGATGCCGAGGCGATAACTCATGACTCCATCGTTGAGCGCACGCGGCCCCGCCAGCTCTGCCACCTCGCAGTGACTGGCGAAAAACATGCCCAATTCCCCTGCGTATTGCATCGCCCGCAACAACACCGCCGGATCGGCTGTGGTATCGCCATCATCGGTGAGCATTTTCACGCCCAGCGCCCGCATCCCGTCGATCGCTGCGAGTTCCTTGCCTAAACGCCCCTTCGTCACGCAGCCGGAGGTGAGCACCGGAATGCGGGCATGGCGGCGGGCCGATTCCAATACGCTGGCCACCACTGTGGCGTTGTCGATGGCTGGATTGGTGTTAGGCATCATCACCACTCCGGTGACCCCACCGTTGATGGCCGCCGCACTGCCGCTGGCAATGGTTTCCTTGGTTTCGAAGCCGGGTTCGCGGAAATGTACGTGCGCATCGAACATGCCCGGCATAAGAATCCGGCCGCGGGCATCAATGACACGGGCAGTGGCTGGCACGGTTAGACAGGTACCGATCCGTTGGATTTTGCCGTCGGCGACCAGCACGTCACCATGGGTTAGAGCGGGTGAATTCTCGGAGGCGATGCGGGTGTTTTGGATGAGGAGAGTCATGGGGAAGAGATTGGATGGATCGAAACGCGGAGGCGCAGAGGTGGCAGAGTGAGGCGCTGAGATTGGATTTTTGGAGTAACTGATAACTGATAACTCCTACCCCATGACCGCCCCCGGCTTGAGCCAGTAGAGCACGGCCATTCTAACGGCGATGCCATTTTCGACCTGGTCGTTGATGAGGGAGCGTTCGTAATCCATGACCGCGTCGCAGAGTTCGACGCCGCGGTTGACCGGGCCGGGGTGCATGATATAGAGACCGCGCTGGCGGATATCCGCGAGGCGTTCGTCGGTCACGCCGTAGAGCTGGTGGTATTCCCTCAGGCTGGGGAAGTATTGCACGTCCTGACGCTCCATTTGCACGCGCAATAGATAGACGATGTCCGGTGCCCAAGCCATCGCCGCTTGGTAGTCGGTGAAGCGGCGGATATTTTCCGGGCCGACCCTCGGCACCAACGAGCCGGGCCCAAGATAGGCGACCTCAAGACCGATTTTTTTGAGGATGGTGCTGGTGGAGCGTGCGACGCGCGAGTGGAGGATATCGCCGACGATGAGGACGCGCTTGCCCGCGGGATCGGGAAAGTTCTCCTTGATGGTGAATGCATCTAACAATGCTTGGGTGGGATGGGCGTGGGCACCGTCGCCCGCATTGATGACCGAGGCGCGGGTTAACCGGGCGATGGTGCCGGGCAGGCCGGCACGGCTGTGACGCACGATGATGAAATCCGAGCGCATGGCTTGCAAGGTTTCGATGGTTTCCCTAACCGACTCGCCCTTGGTGATAGAGGAGTGGGCGACATCGAAGTTGGTAACATCGGCGGAGAGGCGTTTGGCGGCGACCTCAAACGATGAATGGGTGCGGGTGCTCGCCTCGTAAAATAGCATAAGCACGCTTTTGCCCTTGAGTGCTGGGACTTTTTTCACTGAGCGGGTGAATAAATCTTTGAACGGAATGGCTTGATCGAGGAGATGCTCGATCTCCTCGCGATCAAGAGATACGATATCTAGCAAATCTTTATGTGGCATGCCGGAGTTGGGAATAGTAGTGAATGACAGCGAAGAAGAGGGCGAAAAACACGATGATGGCGATGAAAGCGGCGTGATGGCGCGATAGGGTATTTCTGATGTAAATGAGCGCGTCGATGGCTAACGCCGCTAGGCTGCAGCCGGTGAGCAGATGATAGCCGTGGCCCCACGCCATGCCCAGCATGTAGGAATCGGTGAGACGCGATAGCAAGCTGAGCAATGTTGGAGCGGCGGCACCACCGATGGCTAGCAAATAACCGCAGGCCAGAAACATGGGGTGGGCAGCCGTGGGAAGTTGATAGGCCCCCTGCGATATCACTGCCAGTGCATCGCGGCGGCGGGCCTGCGCCAATTCCTGAGTGCTGTGGCGGTGGAGTGGCAGTTGGCTACCGGCAACTGGAGTGGCGGCCGAGTCGCCCGAGTCGGCAGGATTTTCCGGAGGACAGGCATCCTGTTTGTCAGGGACGACGGGCATCCAACTTGGCGTGGACGACGGGCTTCCAGCCTGGCGTGGACGACGGGTTTCCAGCCTGGCGTGGACGACGGGCGTCCCGTCTGGCGTTTCATGCTTGGCCAGGCTGGATGCATTGTTTTCCATCACAGGCAAGATATCTATTTTCCGCTCAGGAAGCACCCATCTGACTGTATCGGGCAGGACGATCGCGGTGGTGGATAGGCGCGGCGCTCCGCCCTCTAACTTGGGGCTGGGTTCAGTTCGTTTGAACGAGCGGGACTGCGGCTTGGCTTGGACCTCCGGTGGCCCCTTATCTGCCGGAATCTTACTGCTTGGCTGCGCAAGCGCTCCCGGGCCGTCAGGACCGTTTGCCGGGTTGGGGGTCCCTTTCGGTGCCTGGGCTCCTGGCGGCGGCGGTCGGATGCCGAAATTTTCCCGGAGTTTGGCAAGCTCTTCCGGGCTTTTTTTGCGCAGCGGGAGTGGGTTCATGGCGGTTCGTTCGCGATGACGCTTATCTGATCGAGTCCGTCGGCTTTTTCCAGGCACACCAGCACATGGTCGGTGTGCTGGGTGCTGAGGGTGATGCCAGTGTAATCGGGTTGGATGGGCAATTCGCGGTGGCCGCGGTCGATGAGCACGGCAAGTTCCACTTTGGCGGGGCGGCCGTAGTCAGAGAGCGCATCGAGGGCGGCGCGGATGGTGCGTCCGGTGAACAGGACGTCATCGACTAGAATCACATGGGCACCTTCGATCGGGAACGGAATATCCGATTCCAGCAGCTTGGGGTTTTCATGCAGACGCTCGAAATCATCGCGGTAGAGCGAAATATCTAGGACGCCGAAGCTTAGTTCGCGGTCGTCTTCGGCGAGGCGGGTGAGCACGCGTTGGGCCACCTCATCGCCGCGACGGCGGATACCGATGAGGGCGATGGGAGCACCGGCGGTTTTGATGCGAATGGCCTCGGCCAGGCGGTCCACGGCGGCGGCTATGTCTTCTGCGCTAAGGGGCGGGGGCATGGAATTTGAAAGTTAGGTGAAATGCAGGATGCCGATATCGCGTCGGCGTTGAAGCCCCGCAAAGTGAATGCGCTCGGCGGCGGCGTGAGCTTGCGCGACGGCGGCGGCGCGGGTGTCACCGCCAGCCACCACCGCCAATACCCGGCCGCCGTTGGTTTCCCATTGGCCGGCGGCGGTTTGGCGGGTGCCGGCATGATAGAGGCGGGCGTTGCCGCAGGCGTCTAACCCGGCGATCAGGTCGCCGCTGCGCGACGTCTCCGGATAGCCGGCGGAGGCGAGGATGACGCACACGCTCCAGCCTTCGTCAAAGGTTAATAAATCGGGGCGCAATTGGCCTTGGGCACCAGCCAGGCAGAAGCCGGCCAAATCCCCGTGTACCAATGGCATGACCGCCTGGCATTCCGGGTCGCCGAAGCGGCAATTGTATTCGATGACCTGCGGGCCGCTGGATGTGAGCATGATGCCGAAATAAAGGAACCCCCGGTAAGGCAGGCCTTCGCGGCACAATCCGGCGACGGTGGGCCGGATGATTTGAGTTTCAATTTGGGCGAGAATTTCCGGGGCGATGAGTTGTCGGCTGGCCACCGCTCCCATGCCGCCGGTATTCGGTCCGATGTCACCCTCGCCGATGCGTTTATAATCGCGGGCCGGCGTGAAAATTAGATAGGTATCATCCACGATGGCTGCAAATACCGACACTTCCGGCCCGCTGAGGCATTGCTCGACAAGTACCCGGCCTTCACCGAATCGCCGCTGCGTGAATACCTCGTCAAGGAACCCGTCGGCGCTCGCCGCATCCGGGCACACCGCGACGCCCTTACCGGCGGCTAAGCCATCGAATTTCAGGACCGTCGGGTATTCGTTGGCGATGGCGGCAATGGCCTCGGCCAAGGAGCCACAAGCGGTGGCGCGGGCGGTGGGGATGGCGTTGCGCAGCAGAAAGTTCTTGGCAAATTCCTTGCTGGCTTCGAGTTGGGCGGACTCCTTGGGCGGTCCCCAGCAGGGGATACCGGCCTTGCCGCAGAGGTTGGCAAGGCCTTCACCCTTAACCAGATAGCTTTCTTCGCCGGCCACGCAGAGGTCGATGGCGTGGGTTTGCATCCAAGCCACCAGCGATTCAACGCCATCGGCCGCCACCGGTTGTGCCAGTTCGGAAATCGCGTCGCTGCCGGGAAAACAAAAGAGCGTCGGCCGCTGCGCGGATTCTGCCAGTGCTCGTACCAGCGCGTGTTCGCGCCCACCTTTGCCTACTACCAATATTCTCATCCGCAGCGGTTATTGCCGAATTCCGCCTCCAACTCAACCCCCAATCTCGCGAATCGCACGCAGCGCCGCTGCTATCCACTCACACACCTAGCTCTCACCCCCGGTCGAACTCCAGTGCGCCCTTTTGCTCGACCGTGATGGTGTCGTCGGGCAGTAGTTCGAAATTCTTGGTCTCGGCTTTGCGGTAATCGAGGTGGATGGCTTTCTTGCCTCGGAACAGGGTGACGTTGCGTCCGCCGAAGGGTGTGCGATCCCCGGCGGCCTGCAATGCCTGCATCAGGGTGATGCCCTTGCGAAACGGCACCGGCCCGGCTTTGCCCACCTGCCCGCCGACGCTCACAATGGTCGCTGTGCCGGGGTCCTCGATGCCTCCGGTCACTTCCACCTCGATGGACGGGTTCTCATAGATGCCAGCCTCGCGGTAGGCACGTTCGTCGGCGCTGGCAATTTGATCCGCGCTGAGGCCGCGTACGCTCAAACGTTCCTTGAGCATGGGCAGGCGCAGGCCGCCGGTGTCGCCCACCCGGTACACTCCGTTGACCTGTTGCTGCTCGTTGTTGGGAACGCCGCGAATTGACAGTTTCACGGTGTCGCCGATTTCCACCCCGGCGCGAGCGGCGGGAAGGCATGTTACGCCGACTGCAACGGCCAGCACCCACTTCGATACGATTGCGTTCATGGCGGGCCGAGGGTGGCTGGAAAGTGGCTTTATGTCAAAACGTTTCATCAATGATAGGGTGAGCGCGGCCATCTCGTCCACCGGGAAGCTGCGATGGGCATCCCCAAGCCGTTGGTTTCAGGCTCTTTCCCCCAGAGGGTTTTCCGCGCTTGAGTTTCGCGCCGGGCATGCTTCACTCGGCGGGCCGGAACCTTACACCCCCCGGCCAACCCGCACCGCACGAACCATGGGAAGAGCTTTTGAATGCCGCCGCCGAGCCAAAGAATCACGTTGGGCCACCATGTCCAAGGTGTTTCCAAAGCTCGCCAAGTCGATCACTCTCGCCGCCAAAAACGGCGGGCCCGATCCGGAAAGTAACGCGCCGCTGCGGGTGGCTATCAACAACGCCAAAGCCCAGAACCTGTCGCGCGAAAACATCGAGGCCGCCATCAAGCGTGCCGCCGGCAAGGAGGGTGCCGATATTGCGGAAGTCTCCTACGAGGGCAAGGGCCCCCACGGGTCGCTGTTTTTCATCGAATGCGCCACCGATAACTCGAACCGCTCGGTGACTAACATGAAAACCATTTTCAACAAGAACAACGGCCAAATGGTCAATTCCGGTTCGCTGGATTTCATGTTTTCGCGCAAAACCGTCATCGAGTTCCCTATTCCCGATGCGGCTAACCTCGAGGAAATTGAACTCGAACTCATCGACGCCGGGCTGGAGGAAATGCTCGTCGATGACGGCATCGTGTCCATTATCGGCGAATACAGCGCCTTTGCCAGCCTCTGCCAAGCCGTGGAACAATTGGGCATCTCCACCCCCAAGGCCAGTCTCAAGCGCCTGCCCAGCCAGCCCATCGAGCTAACTGAGGAGCAAATGCTCGACGTGGAGAAAATCCTCGACCGCATCGAGGATGACGACGACGTGCAAGCGGTGTTTACCAACATCGCCTGATCGGCTACGGGTGTCCTTGCCATCGCGTCTTACTCTCCGACGTTGCTCAGCCCACAAATATGACTGTCCCACAAATCCGGCTTGGCAACGTCGCGCTGCGCTCTATACTTGCCACGCTAACAATCCCTACCATGACTCACAACCGAATCTCTGCCTGCCCGCCCGCCACCCAGTCACTTGGTTTCCGCCCGCGTGCCAATCCGTCACCGCAATTCTTATCAATCATTGCGGTGGCGACCGCGATGGTTTGCGTGGGCTGCAAGGAATCTCCCAAACCGCCCGTCGCGCCCGAGACACCCACCGCTGCTCAGCCTGCAGAATCGGCCAAACCTACCCAGTCGGCAGCCTCAGCTCTGATGAAAGCCGATCCCGGAAAGGTGACCCTGCTGCCGTCGCTCAATCTCAAACCCAAGCTTTTCTGCAACCTCACCGGCGAATGCGCCGTGCCCGATGAACTCGCCCTCGATGGCAAGGGCCACATCCTCGTCTCCATGCCTAACTGCCTCGAGTACGAAAAATTCACCCCGAAAATCGTCATGCTCGATGCCGCCGGCAAAATGACCGAGTGGTTTGTTAATCTGCCGCTGCATCCGAAAACCGGCAAGGTGCATCCGATGGGCATGGACTTCGGCCCCGACGGCAACCTCTACGTCTGCGATAACCAGTACTTCGATGACAAAGACCACCAGTCGCGTATCCTCCGCGTCATCGTCAAGGACGGCAAGCCGCTGTCCTGCGAGGTGGCCGTCGAGGGTACCAAACTTTCTAACGCCATCCGCTTCAAAGGCAATGACCTCTATCTAACCGACACCTTCTTCGATCTGCCGGATAAACGTGACCAGAGCGGCGTGTGGCGCTTCTCGCTTAATGAAATCGGGGCGGGCAAGCCCACCCTCAAGGTGCTTCCTCTAGGTAAAGATCCACACATCATCGCCACCTTCACCGGCAAGCCCCTGCCACCCAAGGCCGACGGCTCGCTCGAGACTGCCGCTGGCGCCGATGGCGAAGCGTTTGACAGTGCTGGCAACCTCTACGTCGGCCTGTTCGGTGATGGCCAGTTTTTTAAAATCACCTTCAATGCTGACGGTAGCGTCAAGAGCAATATTAAAATCATCGATGATGCGTCGTTCAAGTGTTGCGACGGGATCTGGTGCGACCAGAAAACCGACAAGATCTATCTAGCCAATTCGGCCCGCAACTCGATCCACATTTACGATGCCCGCAATCATTCGTTGCAAATGATCTGGGAAAACGACGACACCGATGGCAAGGACGGTCTGCTTGACCAGCCCTGTTCGACGTGCCTGCTGGGCAACAAGCTCGTCATTGTGAACTTCGACATGCCCTTCCCCGGCCTCATCAACTCCAAGCACGACGACCCGATCACCGTTTCCTACATCGAACTGCCCTGAGTCGAAAATGATTGCGCCCCTCGTTATGCCAGCTTGGTAGTTTTGCTGATGGGGGGGCGGCGCAGCCAACGCCGCAGCAAATAGTAACAAATTCTCGTCAAGGGGCATCACGATTTGGGTTTGAGCCCGCAAGATCTGTATCGGCTCACCTTGTGGACGGAATGCTACAGGGATTTCTATGAGTCATAGCAATTCCTCGAGGTCCCAAAATTCGCCAAAATCCTCTGGCCTGCCTTGGTATAGCTAGACAATTGCATATTTTTTGCTTTTTACGGCGGATTTGCTTGCTTCCCGCCGCTGCTTCCACAAAGGTGCCGTCCCGCACGGGGCGTAGCTCAGCCTGGTAGAGCGCCTGCTTTGGGAGCAGGAAGTCGTCAGTTCGAATCTGGCCGCCCCGACTCTTCATAATCAATGGGTTATGAAGAGTCTGATCTAACATTAAGAAGAGGTCATTACGCTTCTTCTACCTTATTCCGAAAGGTCAACCGGCCAAAACCGGGGCATGAAACACCATCCAAGTCCCCCATTCTGCGTTGGCGGGCACGAAAAAAACCCGCTCGGATGGATCCGAACGGGGCGATGGTGGCGGCTAGGCTGAAACCAGCCTCCGCCACCCTGCTCCTGTCGTCAGGCGGTCAGGTGGGGTCGAATCCGCCATCCCAATAGGGACCTTCGATTGTGGCCCTCACTCGACGCTTGTTGAATCTGACCATCCCCTCGAACTTGATCGACGGTATCTTGCCTATTTTTGCCCAGCGGTAAATGGTCGCGGAGGTGGTCTTGTAAATGCGGGCGATTGCTGCGGCGGTCACGTATTCATCGTCCGAGTCGCCCGCACATGTTGCTGTTTTCACGGTGGTTTTGCTCTACGCCAGACCCACAGGAGGAGCGCTACTCTCTCTGCCAGCATGGCGAGAACGACCGGTTCTCCCGGACATCCGCTTATCAGACACTTAACCGGCGTGCCCCCGGCGGATCGGTAAACCACACTCGTGGTTTCTTCCCTGGATTCAGTGCTAACCCAGCGTCGTTTTATGCCGACCCCATCACGGATTGTGTTTTGTCGGGCTCTTCCCGCCAAACAGACGTGATACAACGCATCCCGCCAAGCAGAAGCGCCAATCATCGAAGCTGAACGGAAAGGTCCCATTGTTTAGTTTGTTGTTCTGTTAGACTGCGGCGCGCAAGAAATTTCCTGCATGTGAACGATATTTTTTTGCACAGCGCGGTCTTTACTTTTCAATGCATTGGTGAGTTGCCCCCCTGTCAAATCTCAACGCCGGGTTGGTTGCGGTTCGCTTTCCGAATGGCTTGCCGGAGGCGCGTCTTGTGCTCCACATTGATGTATTCTTTCAGTTTGGGCTCTGTCACAGCGTCACGGATCGTTCCGAGCTCATGGGTTTCATATTTGCCCAGTAGAAGGGCGACGATTTCCGAATGACTGCATCTGGCTGCTGCGCGCAAGGCCGATTCAGGGCCGTCCTCATCCTCGCAGTGAACGTCGGCACCATGATCAAGCAGGAGCGTCACGGTTTCCACGTGCCCGTTTTCGGAGGCTTCCCGCAGGGCGGCACCCGGATGGCCCCAGTCGTCTGGTTCATCAATATCGCCGACATAATCAAGGAGAAACCTCGCGGTCTCAGTATGTCCGAATCGAGCGGCTGCTTGTAGCGCGGCGGCGTTGGCGTCGTCGATGTGGGCTTTTTTTCGAAGCAAAAGTTCGATGATTTGCGTGTGGCCGTTTTCGGCTGCCGAAACTAGAGCGAGGCCGACAATCTCATCGTTATCATCCACGTGGGTCAGCAGGAATTTGACAGCCTCGGAGTGACCGTTTGCTGCGGCCTTGACCAGGGTAAAAGTTTGGGACACCGCGCGGTCCGGCGCAGAGGCGACGAGCAGTTCCAAGATGGTAACGTGACCGTTCTCGGCAGCAGCACTCAGAACACAACCACAGCCCTCCCCGTCGCCAGCAAAAACGAAAGCTCCATTTTCGAGCAATAGCTTCACGGTTTCAGTATGGCCGTAGCGGGAGGCTTGCCGCAACGCGGACTCCGGTCCTTCGCTATCCCAGCCATTAATGGCAGCACCGTTATCGAGGAGCAGTTCAACGATTTCTGTGTGTCCGGCCCACGCGGCATTGCATAGGGGCGTGCTGCCGTTTTCGTCTGGCGCATCAATGGATGCCTTCCATTCGAGGAGCACTTTGACGGTTTCAAAATGTCCACTCCATATGGCATGGTGCAGCGCCGCATCGTCGTCAGCGTGGATGTCCGCGTCCGCATCGAGCAGTTGCCGGACAGTTTCTGTCTGGCCGCATGCCGCTGCCGTTATCAGTTTTTCAACAGTCTCCGTCTCTTCGTCTGTCGTTACCGGTTTCGATGTGTCTTCTGTAGTAAACATGGTGGTGGGTGTGTTCTGTGCCATGCATACAGTGTGGGCGCGACCCACGCTGGCAGGATGGCATGGACGGTGGGACCACCCCAATGTCCGCATTGACACTTCACCGGCCTTGACCCGGAGGATCGACCAACCGCGCCAACGGTTGCTTTCCGAGGCTCAGTGCTAGCCCCGCGGCGAATGCCGACCCTATCTGGTATGTTGGTTTCGATGGTAAAACGCGCCCGGTTGGAACAAGCGCCAAACCCGGCATCCGAAACGCTAGATTTCGGCGCCGAAGGCAGTTCGAGGTTGGATACACGTTTCACCATCGAAGCACACCTTGCCACGAACGATGCCGGAACATCAAGAAAAAAATTCGGAAAAGTTGGCCATTGCGTACGTAATGTCCCATTTTCCGCCAACAGTCCCCCTTGGGGCCGGCGGTCTAATTAGCACTCAAACGATGGCTCCAGCCGCTCAAGCACCTGTGGAAGAACCGTGTAAACCCTGTCGAGTTGCTGATAGACGGCACTCTCGGTGATTTCCAGGATCTCTGAGATTGGAAGAGGATTTTTTTCTGTTAATCTGTTAAAATGAATTGGTGCTGGTTGATCG
>JBAXOP010000164.1:0-11652 GCA_037133195.1 Verrucomicrobiota bacterium
GGCGGCGGCCATAGACTTCGAGCCAACCGGGTTTGACGAGGATGCGGCCCTCGGTTTTAAAAACGTCGGTGAGGGACGGATGAGCGATGCGGGTGAGGCGGGTGGTTTGCTCAAACTCAGCGGACGGATAGAACACGGCGATGAAGCGCTTGACGATGAGGTCGTACACTTTCTGTTCAGCTTCGGAGAGCTTGGCGGCTTTTCCGGTGGGGATGATCGCAAAGTGGTCGGAAACCTTCTTATTATCGAAGACGCGGCGGGATTTACTCAGATGGGGGCCACCGTTTTGGCTGCCTTTGAGGACGGCGGCGGCGTATTGGGCCACCTGCAGGCTGCTGTTGGCGATGTCCTGCATGGTTTCGCGGACATTGGCGGTGTAGTCCTCCGGGAGGTAGCGGGAGTCCGTCCTCGGATAGGTGATCATCTTGTGCTTCTCATAAAGCGCCTGGGCGATTTGCAGCGTGCCCTTGGCCGAAAACGGTGCCTCGCGCTGCAAGGTCGTGAGGTCGTAGAGTTGCGGGGCGATCTGGGATTGACCTCGCTTTTCCTCGCTCACGGCCCCGGATTTGCCTTCGCATCGGCCGCGAATGGCTTCTGCCGCGCTTTGTTCCCACAGCCGCTCGGGCCGCGAGTGCGGGTTCGCCTCATCTTTTTTCCATGTTTCGTCGATCCATTTGCCCGGGTAGCGACCGGCGGCTACGTCAAACTGCGCTTGGACCTCGAAGTAAGGTGTGGTGGAGAACGCCTGGATTTCCGCCTCGCGGGTGGCGAGGATGGCCAGCGTGGGCGTTTGGACGCGACCGGCGGCGGTGATATTGAAGCCGCCGTGGCGCGAATTGAAGCAAGTGAGCGCCCGGGTGGCGTTGAGGCCCACCAGCCAATCGCTTTCCGAGCGGCACTTGGCGGCGTCGGCGAGCGGGCGCATTTGGGCGTCGCTGCGCAGCGAGTCCCATGCCTCGAGGATGGCGTTATTGGTCATCGACTGCATCCACAGGCGTCGCACCGGTTTGGTGATGGCTCCGATATCCAGAATGTAGCGGAAAATGAGTTCGCCCTCGCGCCCGGCATCGCAGGCATTGACGATAGCATCGATATCCTTGCGTTTGGCGAGCTTGAGGATTTGCTTGAGCCGCGCTTCGGTGTCGGGGATCGGATCTAAATCAAAATTTTCCGGGATGGCTGGCAGGACATCGAATTTCCATGGCAGTTTCTTGCCGTTGGGCCCCATGGGCATCCGTAATTCGACCAAGTGGCCGACCGCTGAAGTGATGACGGCAGCCTCGTTTTCGTAGAAAACATCTCGGCCGGAGCCCACTTTCTCGAATTTGCCGAGCGGTTTTGCAAGGGCGCGGCTCAGGTCAGTCATGACGCTGGGTTTCTCGGCGATGATGAGTATTTTTCCCATGGTAGCTGTTAGCGCTAGGCGCTGTGACGTCAGGGACTAGCCTTGGAATGAGCCGCTTGGCAAGCGGATTGTGGATTTTGAAGAGACAAGATTGCATCTGGGAGGTTTTTAGGCGACAAGACGTCGTCCGCATGAGCCAGCTTTTGATTGAACCCGCCCGTCGCACAGGTTGCGAGGATTTGTCCGCACTCGCAGAAGTTCTGCGAGGAGCGGCCCAACGCCAACGCTCACCCATTGTCGATGTGCTCGACGCCGGCTTGGTCAACGAGGAGAATTACCTGCGCGAATTAGCCGGGGCGCTCCACATGGAGTGGCTCGCGAGTATTCCCATAGCCGAGGTGCCGCTGCCATTGCGCGAGGCCTGCGGCCCGCGTATCGCCCTGCGCCACCGGTTATTACCCGTGGCTATCGAGGGCGAGGGCGACCAACGCCGCCTTAAATTAGCCACCTTTGACCCGTTCAATTTGATCGCCCGGCAAGCCGCGGCGCAGGAACTCGCCCTGCCAATCGATTGGTGCATGGCCTCCCGCAAGCGTTTGCACGAGGCGCTGCGCCGCCTCTACGGGGTGGGTGCCGATACGTTTGAGCAAATCCTCGAGGGCCGCGATTTCGACTACGACCATATCGAAGGCGGCGAAGATCAGGCAAATATCATCGACCAGGACGACGATGAAGAGGCCAGCGTGGTCAAATTCGTCAATCAGATCATCCGTGAGGCACTCGATCAGCGGGCCACCGACATTCACGTCGAACCGCTGAGCACCAACCTGCGCATCCGCTACCGGGTTGACGGACGTTTGCTGGAAATCGCCGTGCCGGAAAATATCAAGGCACTGCAAAGTTCGGTTATCGCCCGGCTTAAAATCATGGCGCACCTCGATATCGCGGAGCGCCGGGTGCCTCAAGACGGCCGCATCAACCTTCAATTCGAAGGCCAGACCATCGACGTGCGCGTCGCCACCGTGCCTACCGTCGAAGGCGAAAGCGTGTCGCTGCGCCTCCTCAACCAGGAGCGCTTCAACCTCGACAAGCTGCGAATGGAGCCCTACATCCGGCGCAAAATTGAGGCCTTGTTGCACCTGCCCAACGGCATCATCCTCATCACCGGCCCCACGGGATCGGGCAAGAGCACCAGTCTGTATTCTTTCCTCAGTGAGGTGAATCATCCGGAGCAGCGCATCGTCACCGTCGAGGATCCGGTGGAAAACAAGCTCACCGGGGTGATGCAGATTGCGGTGAAAAGCGAAATCGGGCTCACCTTCGCCACGGCACTGCGTTCCATTTTGCGTGCCGACCCGAATATCGTGATGATCGGGGAAATTCGCGACCTGGAAACCGCGGAAATCGCCATCCGCGCCTCCCTCACCGGCCATCTCGTGTTTTCCACCCTCCACACCAATGACGCTCTCGGTGGCATCAGCCGCTTGATCGACATGGGCGTCGAGCCGTTCCTCGTGTCCGCCGCCGTGCGCGCCTTCCTCGCCCAGCGCCTGGTGCGCCGCTTGTGCCCGGCTTGCAAGGTGCCGCGCCCGGTGTCCGACGACGATCGTCGCGAATTGGGCATGCCGATGGACATAACCGGCCAAGCTTATTCGCCCGGTGGCTGCGACCAATGCCGCGGCACCGGCTTCTCCGGCCGCCTCGCAATTTACGAAATGGTTCTTCTCACCCCGCCCATGCAGGATCTCATCGCCCATAGCGCCCAAGCCACCGACGTTCGCGCCCAATCCGTGCGCGATGGCTACATCCCGATGCGCGGCTACGGCTGGCACAAGGTCATGCAGGGCGAAACCACCATCGAGGAGGTGGTTTCCGTCACCTCGTCGGATATCGGCGGTGCCGATTGATTGAGCCGGCCGCCTACGCCCTTTCCCGTTTCCCGCCATGCCGCTGTTTGCCTATAAAGCCCTCAATGCCCAAGGATCACTCACCTCCGGGGAGTTCGATGCCGCCGACCGCAACGAAGCACTGCGCCTGCTCGATCGGCGCGGCCTCCAACCGGTAAGCTTGCGCGAAAGCGCCACCGCCGCCGCGGCTTCGGTTAGAAAACCCAATAGCAAAGGCAAGCCCGAGGATCAAAGCAAGGCCCAAGCCAATGGCAAGGAGGACAAGATCCCAGATGGGCCGATCAAGCTCAAACGCCAGGAAGTGGTCCTCTTCACCGAAGAACTCTCCGACATGCTCTCCGCCGGCCTCCAACTCGAGCCAGCTCTCAAGTCCATGGAAAACCGCCAGGAACTCGGCAACCTCAAAGCCGTGTCCTTCAAAATCCGCCAGGTGGTGCGCGACGGCGTGAATTTCTCGGTGGCCCTCAAAAAAGCCAGCCCGAGCTTCGGCCCGCTGTATTGCTCGCTGGCGGCGGCGGGTGAGGCGTCCGGTGCCCTGGATACCATTCTTAAACGTCAGGCGCATTACCTCAAGACACTCGCCGAATTACAGAGCCGCCTGGTGCTGGCGATGATCTATCCGATATTCCTGATTGTGGCGGGCATCGCGGTTTCCATCGTGTTTGTCACTACCCTCATTCCGCAGCTCACCGCGCTCATTGCCAGCACGCCGGGCGGCAAGGTGCCCCTCGGCGCTGCCATTCTCATCGCTATTTCTGTCTTCCTTAAAAAATGGTGGATCGTCATGCTAGTGACCCTCATTGGTGCCGCCATCTTTTTCAAAGCTTGGAAAGACAACGATGCCAATAAGCCGAAGTGGGACCGCATCAAACTCAATCTGCCGTTGATAGGCCCGGTGATCACCAGCCGCTTTTATGTCCAGTTTTTGGAAACCATGGCCAATCTCGTAGGCAATGGTCTGCCCTTGTTGCGGGCTCTCGAGTTATCGCGCGACGCCACCTACAACCGCTCGCTGCGCGTCGAACTCGACCGCGTCATCGAACAAGTCGGCGATGGCCGCTCGTTTTCCAAAGCCCTGATCCGCAGCGGTGCCTTCCCTCCCTTGCTTATCGACATGGTCTCCGTCGGCGAGCAAACCGGCAAAATCGATATCTCGTTGCGTCGTGCCGCCGAGCGCTACGACAAGGAACTCGACAAAGACCTGCAACGCATCATGGCGCTGATCATGCCGACGGTACTCATCATCATGGCTTGCCTCATCGGCACCATGGCCTATCTGATGATCACCGCCATCTTCCAGACCATCTCCGCCCTGCATTGAGCCGGCGCGGTGTTGGTGATTTTCAGGCACCCACGCTCACTCGGAATTTAGCCCTCCTAGACGTTGCGTGATTCTCTACTTTTTATCTGTCACCCTGGAATGCGCCCGAGTCGGATGCGGCCCGTTACGGAGCGCCGACTTCAGTCGGCGCGTCTGGTCGGCTGAAGCCAGCGCTCCATTGTGCTTCAAGTTACTCGAAGGCTGAAACAAGTGCATGCCGCCCGCCGTAGTGGCCGGATGAAATTTCCCCGGTTAGCCATGGCCATCGTTATGAGTCTTGCCTGCACCACCGCTTGCGGTTGGGCGGCGGCCAAACCGAATATCGTCTTTGTGCTCGCCGACCAGTGGCGCGCCTCGGCGTTCGGCAGCACTGGCGATCCCAACGTAAAAACGCCCCATCTCGACCAACTCGCAGCCCATAGCACGCGCTTCACCAACGCGGTGTCGGTGTGCCCGGTGTGCACGCCATACCGGGCGTCCCTGCTGACCGGTCGCTTTCCGACCTCGACGGGAATGTTCCTGAATGACCTCTATCTGCCGGATGCAGAGCTGTGTATGGCCGAAATTTTCAAGACGGCCGGGTATGACACCGCATATATAGGCAAGTGGCACCTTGATGGCCATGGCCGCAGTTCCTATATTCCACCTGAGCGCCGCCAAGGGTTTGATTACTGGAAAGCAGCCGAGTGCGATCATGATTACAATCACTCGCATTACTATGCCGGTACCTCCCAGGAGAAAAAATACTGGCCCGGCTACGATGCCTTTGCGCAGACAGCGGACGCCCAACAATACCTGCGCGCCCGCACCCCGTCCGACAAGCCGTTTTTGCTCGTTGTGGCGTTTGGGCCGCCGCATTTCCCGCATGCCAGCGCACCGCCAGAGTATCAGTCGCTCTATCAACCTGAAAAGCTGACGCTTGGTCCCAACGTCCCGGCAGCGATCACCGATGCGGCCCGCAAGGAATTGGTAGGTTACTATGCGCATTGCACAGCGCTGGACAAATGCGTCGGCGACTTACTCGCCACGCTCAAGGATACCGGATTGGACAAGCAAACGTTGGTGGTCTTTACCGCGGATCACGGTGAGATGATGGGCGCGCATGATATCTCGCCGCGCACGAAACAATGGCCCTACGACGAGGCGGTCAATGTCCCATTTCTCTTGCGTGATCCGCGGGCCTCGGCACGGGTGGTTACGACTCCGCTCAACACCCCGGATATTTTGCCGACTTTGCTCGGGTTGGCCGGGGTGGAGGTTCCGCGCAGTGTTGAGGGCGAGGATCTATCGGCCGTGGTAAGCGGCAGCGGCCCAGTTCCTGATCGCGCCTCTTTGTTCATGAGTGTGTCGCCATTTATCCCAAAATTGATAGAGTATCGCGGCATTCGCACTGACCGCTACACGTATGTGCGCAATCTCGCCGGCCCTTGGTTGCTTTTCGATAACCAGGCTGACCCTTTCCAACAGCATAATTTAACGGATGAGCCGGAGCACGCCGCGCTGCGCCAGAAACTCGATGCACGCTTGGATGCCGCGTTGAAGCAAGCCGGCGATACGTTCCGGCCGCGCCAGTATTACCTGGATAAGTGGGGTTACGCGGTAGGAGCGCATGACAGTATTTCCTACGGACCCAACGCCAAAGTTTTTAGCCCCCGGCCACAAACCGTACCATAGCCACTCACACGTCTCGATTTAACAAACGGCAGATTCGCGCTTCGTCTAGCGAGACTGCGCCTCAGACACAAGACGTAAGAGAAGAAAACTTGGACCTGACGACATTTTAGCTTTTCAAGGACTGTAGCGTAGCCCAGATGTGCCCGCTGCCGCTATTCAAACAATTTTTCCCCGTCATCCGCCATGCCCCTTATGAGTTATCTCGCCGCCCACGTCGCCGCTGTGGACGCGGCGCTCAATGCGTGTTTGCCGCTTGCCAAGCAACGCCCCGCAACGCTGCACGCGGCGATGCGCTATGCCGTGTTCGCCGGCGGCAAGCGCCTGCGGCCGGTGCTGTGCCTGGCTGCGGCCGAGGCTTGTGGTGGCACCCCCGCCAATGCGCTGGCAGCCGCCTGTGCGGTTGAATTGATGCATACCTATTCATTGGTTCACGATGATCTGCCGTGCATGGATGACGACGATCTGCGCCGTGGACGGCCCACTTGTCACAAGGTGTACGGCGAGGGAATGGCGGTGTTGTGCGGAGACGCCTTGCTCACCCATGCATTCGCGGCGCTGGCCCAAACCCCGGGTACCCGCCGCTACACCACCGGGAATTTCGTCGCCACGCTGGCCGAGGCTGGCGATAGCACTCACCTCATCGGCGGCCAAGTGATGGACCTCGAAGGCGAGGGCCAACCACTCACCCGCCCCCAACTCGTCCGCATCCACGAGGCCAAAACCGCCGCCTTGCTCACCGCCGCCCTGCGCCTCGGTGCCATGAGCGCCAACGCTACTCCGGCCAAACTCGCCGCCCTCACCACCTTTGGCCACGCCCTGGGACTCGCCTTCCAAGTCATCGACGATATCCTCGACGTCACCCAAACCACTGAGGTCCTGGGCAAAACCGCCGGTAAAGACGAAGCCGTCGATAAGGCCACTTATCCGTCCATCATCGGCCTCGACGCATCCCGCCGCGAAGCCGCCCGCCTGACCCGCAACGCCATGGCCGCCCTCGCTCCGCTGGGAGCCAAAGCCAAGCGCCTCAGCGAAATCGCCGGCTACTTGCTCAAGCGGGAGTACTGAGAAGACGATTTTTCCAAAGACGAGGCATTCCGGGCTTGCCAGTCGCTGTCCCACAGCTTATCCCGTGTCTAGCACCATGGCCAGCACCCCCGTCATCAACCTCCGCAAAGGACACGCCGTCCGCCACAATAACGAAGTCTGCATCGTCATCGATCATGAACTCAAAACCCCTCCTCGCATGGCGTCCTACGTCCAGATGTCCATCCGCAGCGTGGCCACCAAGAAGGTCTTCAATCTGCGGATGACTTCCAACGACTCGCTCGACAGTGTCCTGCTTGAGCGTATCCCTCACGAGTATTCCTACAAGGATAGCAGCGGCTACCATTTCCTTAACCCGGAAACCTACGAAGACACCGTGGTTTACGAGGATTTGGTCGATCCCGTGAAAAATTACCTCATCGACGGCCAAGTCTATACTATCTTGCTCGCCGATTCCAACGTCGCCTCCATTGACTTGCCGGCGTCCATGGTGATGACCGTTATGGAGTCATCGGAAGGCGTCAAGGGCGACTCCGCCAACAATGTGTATAAGCCCGCTACCATGCAGACGGGCCTGATCGTCCAAGTGCCTCTCTTTATCAACGTCGGCGAAAAAATTAACGTCAAAACCGAGGATAATTCCTACCTCGGGCGCGCCTGAGCCCACGGGCTTGCCTGTTTTTTCCGCACAGGCATTGCGGCCGGAGGCATGCAGCCGCAGAAATCCATCGTTCGACCTCAATCATGCTAAAGTTGCGAGCGAGTTGGATTTCCTGAAGTGGCTGCGGCCCGTAATGGAGCGATTATTTTTGTGAATACACCAGTGCGGCAGCGACGAAGCCGGAAAACAGTGGGTGGGGATGGTTGGGTTTGGATTGGAACTCAGGATGAAACTGGGCACCAAGGAAAAATGGGTGGCTCGGTAATTCCACGATTTCCACCAACCCTTCCTTGGCGGAAACCGAGGAAATGACCATACCCGCCTCTTGCAGGCGCTCCTGATAGTCCGGGTTGAATTCGTAGCGGTGGCGGTGGCGTTCTTGTATGCGCTCTGCATTGCCATAGAGTTCGGCGGCCTTGGTGCCGGCGAACAGAATCGACTCACAGGAACCCAACCGCATCGTCGCGCCCTTATCCTCCACCCCGATCTGTTCCTCCTGCAAGCTGATGATCGGATGCGGGGAATCCTTGTCAAATTCGGTGGAGTTGGCCCCCTTCAACTTGCATACGTTGCGGGCAAACTCGATAGTGGCGATTTGCATGCCCAGACAAATACCAAAATACGGGATCTGCTGCTCGCGGGCATACTTCGCGGCTAGAATCTTCCCTTCGATGCCGCGGTCACCAAAGCCGCCTGGCACCAATATCCCATCGACATCACCGAGCACTTCCTTGGCCCCGCGTGCCTCAATGTCCTCGGCTTCCACCCGCAGGATTTTCACCTTGGTATTGTGTTGGGCTCCGGCATGGATGAGTGATTCGTAGATGGATTTGTATGCATCTAATAATCCGTACTTGCCGGCCACCGCGATGGTCACCTTGTGCTTGGGGTGAATCACTCGCTGGACAAAGCGCTCCCAGCCTTCGAGCGCAGGCGGCGGTGTGTGGCCAAGACCAATTTTATCTACCACCAACCGGTCGATTTTGTCGCGGCGTAAATCCAGCGGGCATTCGTAAATTGTGTGGGCGACATCGCGAAATGCCACCACATTCTTTTTTTCCACATTGCAGAACATGGCGATTTTTTTCCGGTTATCCTCGTCGAGATCCGCTTCGGTGCGGCAGATGATGATATCTGGCTGGATTCCGAGTTCGCGGAGTTTGGCGACAGATTGCTGGGTGGGTTTGGTTTTCACCTCGCCGGCGGCCTTGATGAAGGGAAGCAGCGTGACGTGGATGAAGCAAACGTTTTCCTTGCCGACCTCGAGGGTGAATTGCCGCAATGCCTCGATAAATAACAATCCCTCCATGTCGCCCACTGTGCCGCCAATCTCAGTGATGAGTACGTTGACGTCAGGATTGTTGACGGTAACGTCGTGCAGGCGGATTTTGATCTCATCGGTCACGTGCGGGATAAATTGCACGGTTTTTCCAAGGTACTCACCCCGGCGCTCTTTCTTAATGACCGAATCGAAAACCTGGCCGGATGTCAGATTGTTCATACGGGTGAGCACGCCGGAGGTGAAACGCTCGTAATGGCCGAGGTCCAGATCGGTCTCCGCACCGTCATCCAGGACGTACACCTCGCCATGTTGGAATGGCGACATGGTGCCGGGATCGACGTTGAGGTAGGGGTCGAATTTTTGGATCAGCACTTTGAGGCCGCGGTGTTCGAGAAGGGTGCCGATGGAAGCGGCGGCCAAGCCTTTGCCGAGGGAGGAGACGACGCCGCCGGTGACGAAGATATATTTCATGAGGGGGAGGAATGAGGGGTGGGAGAGGGGAGTTGCGCAGTGAGAAGGGCTTCGACCATGCGGGCGTGTAGCGGGGTGTCCACGCCGGGCGAGGTGTCGGTGGTGGTGATGACGTGGATGGCGGCGCCGTTTTCGAGGGCGCGGAGTTGTTCGAGGGATTCGGCACGCTCCAACGGGGAGGGCGGCCAAGTGACGAATTGCTCGAGAAAGCGCCGCGTGTAGGCGTAAACCCCCTTGTGCCGCAATACCGCAAGTCCTTCTACCGGATTGCGAAAATACGGCAGCGGAGAACGCGAAAAATACAGCGCCCGACCGCTCAGCGAGGTAACCACTTTCACCACGTCGGGATCTTGCACCGCCGGATCATCCGCATCCAGCGGGTTGGCCGCGGTGGCCATGTCCAGCGTCGGGTCGTTCGCCATGACGGCGGCCAACTCGTCGATGAGTGCCGGGTCGATAAGTGGTTCGTCGCCTTGGATATTGATGATGTGGGAAGCCTGCGGCACCGTGCGGGCCGCCTCGGCTATCCGGTCGGTCCCCGTCAGGTGGGCGGGTGAGGTCATGGTCACCTGGCCACCGAATCCAAGCACCGCATCGCGGATGCGTAGGTCGTCGGTGGCCACCAGTAGGGCATCGAGGTTGGTACAGGCTAGGCAGCGGTCCCAGACATGTTGGATCAGGGGTTTGCCGGCGATGAGATGGAGGGGCTTACCGGGGAAGCGCGTGGACGCCCAGCGCGCGGGGAGAATTCCGAGAATGTGGATGGCTGGAGAAAATTGACTCACGCTTGCAAATGGCTGGGAGAACGTAAGCCGTGCCACCCCATCTGGACAAGCCCAGTTTTAGAAATATCCTGTTACGCCTTGAAGATCACTTCGAGGCACCATCGCAGGCTTTAGGTATCGAGAAGCACCTTCCGAGTCACTTGACCCCGCCGCGGCCCATTATGGAGCGACGAGCTTACTGTCGTCGTGCGGAAGGACCGGTCATGAAACAGAGTCTTCGGCGCGTACTCCTGGGCCGCCCTTCCGCTACCACCCCAAGAATGGGGTGGCTCCTTAGCCTGAGTGACTCCAGGTGCCACACCCGACACGCCGGCTTCTTGTGCCTGAAAAGCCAGAGATGTTGTCGTTAGATCAAATTTCTTATCGTGCCTCTTCAAGTCTTGTGTCTTGAGGCACCGCCTCGCTAGGCAATGACCATGGTCTCGAGCGCGGTGGGCAGTGCGCCGAGGCATTCGTGGCCGTCGTCAGTTACACGATAGACATTTTCGATACGGATGCCGCCGGTACCTGGTAGATAGATGCCAGGTTCGATGGTCGTGAGCATGTCGGTGGCGCAGCGGTCGCCCGAGTGGGCACGCAGCCACGGTGCCTCGTGGATGGCCAGGCCCACCCCGTGGCCGACTCCGTAATGGAATTCGGGGTAGCCGGCGTCGGTGATTGTGTCGCGGGCGGCGCGGTCGATATCGCCCATGGCGGCACCGGAGTGCAGGCAAGCGGCGGCACGCAGCAAGGCTTGCTCGACGATTGGATAGGCTTGGCGTGCGAACTCTGGCACCCCGCCGGGAAAAACGGTGCGGGTGATGTCGCTGCGGTAACCCGCAAGTTCGGCCCCCCAATCGAACAACAATGCTTCGCCAGTCATGACGCGGCGGGAGCCGGGCGTATGGTGCGGGCTTGCGCTGTTAGGTCCGCTGGCGACGATGATCCCGGTTTCGGGAAAGCCCTGGCGATCGGCGCCCAAGGCCCACATGCGGGTTTCCAGTTCGTCGGCCAGTTCACGTTCGGTGCGTCCGAGCAAGGCGGCGGCCCCAGGTGCGAGCAATTCCTTAAATGCCTGTTCGGCAATGTGAACACAGTGGCGGGTGAGGGCAATTTCAGTGGAATCCTTCACCGCTCGCAGGCTGGCGATGCATTCGGAAATACAATGCACGTCAATCCCGGT
>JBAXOP010000165.1:0-11528 GCA_037133195.1 Verrucomicrobiota bacterium
CTCGGTCGTGTCTTGCGCCCCAACGGCGAGTATGGGCCCAAGGCATTTGACTTGGTGAAATACGCAGTCGTCGGCGGCTATGCCCTGCAGTTGCATTGGGCCGACGGTCATGCGTATGGCATTTACTCATACCCCTATTTGCTCCGCCTAGCCGGTCTATAGTGCTCTGGAAAATACCTGACTTCGCAGGTAATTTCCGGCGATACCCGCGGCCTAAAAGAAGCTCGACATACCAACACCTTGCGGCAACCCTTTGGCCGCACGGGCTGCCACGTCCATGCTTATGCGTAAGCGTGATTCCCACATCGACGCCTAGCAAACCACTAATCCAAGATAGAGTACACCATGAGAATGATACCCCGAATATTTTTGTTAGGAATACTGGCTGCGTTGGCGGTGAGTGGCGGCGTGCGTGCCGAAGAGCCGCCGCTGGTGCCGCCGGATCTCACCAAGGGCGAGACCACGGGGGTGGATCGCAATGGCACCTACAACCTCGGTGCCACCGGCCTGCGTGGTTGGATTTATACCCGGCCCGACAATTACCTCGATAGCGAGCATGGCCGCACCACCACGCGCAGCCGCCAGATATTGGTGACCCACGTCGGCAAAAACTCGCCGGCGTACGGGGTGATGGAAGTGAACGATGTGATTGTGGGAGTGGGTGGCAAGCCGTTCGCCTTCGATGCACGCCAGAGCTTGGCCAAGGCGATTCAGGATGCCGAGAAGACCGCAAATGGCGGTATCCTCAAGCTGACCCGCTGGCGGGCAGGCACTACCGCAGAGGTACAGCTCAAGTTGCGGGTGATGGGGACCTACGCCGCCACCGCGCCATACAATTGCCCGAAGTCGAAGCTGATTTTCGAGGAGGCGTGCAAGGTGTTAGAGAAGGAACCATTGAATGAAAGTTGGAATGGTGCCATCAACGGCTTGGCATTGATGGCGACCGGTAATGCTGCGTACTTGCCCAAGGTGCGGGCGTTCGCGCACAAGCTCGCCCCGAAAAAATTCAATCTTGGGAGCCAACAGGGGATGGTAACCTGGGAATGGGCCTACAAGAATATTTTCCTGTGCGAATATTTTCTACTAACAGGCGACCGTGAGGTGCTGCCTGCCATTAGGGAATACACGCTTGCGCTTGCTAACGGACAGAGCATGTATGGCACTTTTGGTCACGGGGTGATTCGTCTAACATCCAAGGATCAACTCCGCTCGGTGCCGCCGTATGGTCCGGTCAATTCAGTGGGTGTGCCTGCGAACATTGCCATCGCGCTGGGAAAAAAATGCGGGATCAAGGAGCCGGAGGTGGACGCGGCCATTGATCGCGCTAACAAGTTTTTCGGTTACTTTGTGGATAAGGGGATCATTCCCTATGGCGAGCACACGCCAGGCGACGGCTGTCATGATCACAATGGCAAGACATCGATGGCCGCAATGTTGTTTGCGGTGCAGGGCAATCACCCTACGGAAACGCAATTTTTCGCCAAGATGGTCACCGCTTCGTATAAGAACCGCGAGATTGGCCACACCGGCCAGGGCTTCAGTTATCTGTGGGGCGCTCTGGGGGCAGGTACCGGCGGACCGGCCGCTGCCGCGGGCTTTTTCAAGGAAGCGTCGTGGCATTTCGATCTGGTGCGGCGCTGCGATGGCTCGTTTACCTACGACGGCGGCGAGCAATATGGTCCCGGCAAAACCGATGACGACACCTACTATGGCAAGAGTAGCTATAGCGGTCTGAGCCCGGCGGCTACCTACGTTCTAACCTATTCGCTGCCGCTCAAGAAAATTCTTCTAACTGGCCGCGATGCTAATCCGGCGAATCTGCTCACCAAGCAGGACGTCGCGGAGGCCATTGCGTCGGGTTGCTTCGATCTGGAGCGCAAACAGAAAAGTGCTAAGGAACTCGTGGCGGCGTTCAGCGACTGGTCGCCGGTGGTGCGCAACTGGGCGGCCGAGGAGTTGGCAACGCGCCCCGAAGCGCAAGCACTCGTGCCGCAACTCATCACCATGGCCGGCGGCAAGGATGTACACGTGGCGCAGGGTGCGGTTGGCGCGCTGGGTTACCTTAGAAGTAAGCAGGCGCTGCCGGTGTTGGTGAAGTTGCTCAGCGCCGACGACCGTTGGTTGCGCTACAAGGCGGCCAATTCCATCAAGAAAATAGGAGGAGATGCCACGCCATCGCTGGCGGATATTCTAACGGCCATGGTGAAGACCACTGTGCCGATGCAACCGGTAGCCTGGGCAGATCCGATTCAGTTTACGCACGGGCAACTTGCGGAGGCGGTGTTTGGAGGGCCCATGAGGGATGCGCTTAAAAACACGGATACGAAGTTACTCTATCCAGCCATCCGCGCCGTCGCCACCAATCCCGATGGCATGGCACGCATGCACCTACGCGGGGTTTTTGAAAACCAACTTAGCGAGCAAGATGTGCAGGCGCTGGGCGCGGATATCTATGCCGCCGTCAAAACGCCGAGTCCGGCGGACACCATGTTCGCTAATGAAATCCGCATGGGCGGCATGAAGGCTCTAGTGAAATACCGCTTCAAGGAGGGGATCGACGCCTGCGTCACCCTGGCGAAATTTCAAGGTGGCCATGGCAGTGAAACGCGCACAGGTGAGATCATGAAGGATTTGCTTAGTTATGGCAAAGCGGCCAAGGTGGTGCTGCCGCAGTTGAAGGAATTGATTGCCCAATTCAATAATGAATGTAAGACGGAGGGCTTCCCCGAGGGTTGCAACAAGCAGCGGGTCAGCTCAGTCGAAGACGCGATCAAGGCGATCGAAGCCGCCACCACCCAACCGGAGATGCGTAGTATTAAATAAGCCTCAGGATTGCTCACACCAGCACAGGCGAGCAGCGGAGGCATCCGCTGCGATTTGCCCTCGCAACAAATCCAACGTCGCAAAGCGTTGCTCCGGACGCAGGTATTTCACAAACTCCACCTCGATCTCGCGGCCGTATAGGTCTCCGGAAAAATCCAATAGATGCACCTCTAACACCTTGTTCGCACCGTCCACCGTCGGTCGCACGCCGAGGTTGGCCACCCCTGGCATGGTCACGTCCTCTGTTAGATTCACGCGTGCGGCCCACACGCCGTCGGGAGGCGTGAGTTGCTCGCCGAGGGCGACATTGGCGGTGGGAAACCCGAGTTGGCGGCCGAGTCGGCGGCCTTCCACCACCGGACCGCCGAGGGTGTAGGCGCGGCCTAACATGCGGGAGGCGGCGGCCAGCGAGCCATCGCGGATGGCCTGGCGGATGCGGGTGCTGCTCACCCGCTCGCCATCGACCATAACCGGGAGCAGTGTTTCCAACTGGAATCCGGCGGCTCCGGCCCGTGTCCGCAAAAACTCGACATCGCCGCCGCGGCCACGGCCGAAGCGCCAGTCCTCGCCCACCGCCAGCGTCCGGATCGGTCCCGCCAGCAATTGTTGGAAAAACTCTTCTGCCGTCAGACCGGCCAGTGCCGCATCAAAACGCAGCGGCACGAACAAACCAACTCCCAGATCGGCGACGATTTTTGCCTTGTGTGGCAGGGTGGTAAGCACCGCGCTGGGTGCCAGGTTGGGGGTTAGCAGGCGTACCGGATGCGGATCGAAGGTGAGTACACCAGCCAATCCGCCATTGTTGGCCGCCGCCGCCACGGCGCGAGAGATAACTGCCTGATGGCCGACATGCACGCCATCAAACATTCCGAGCGCCAAGTGTAAGGGCACATTGAGCGCGGGCAGTTCATCCAATCGGGTTCGTATCAGCACGCCCGGTCATAGCTCTGCCGCGCCCATTGGCAAACCCCAAACTGCGCCCATCTGCGGTATATCTGCTTCGTAGTCCCAAGCTTCACCGGCCGAGGGTCACCACTACCTTGTCCTTGCGGATGGTCACGGCCTTGAGCAACAACTTGGCGAGGTTGGTTTTGGTGTCGTTGTTGGTGAGTTTGTAGACCGGGACGGCGTCGCCAAGTTCGCCGGCGAGGAGATTGAGGCCTTCCTGCAAGGCGGCGCGATAGTTCTCAGGGATTTTGGGAGCCTCGAGGGATAGCAGTTCGGGCTGTTCCAGATAAAACTGACAATCCGCCGGTTTGTAGCCGATCTTGGTGATGAGCGCGGCGCTGCCAGAGTAGGTTTTTTCGAGGAGGTCGGGGACGCCCACAGCCACCCTCACATCCAGACTCACGCGCACCTTGTCTTGGTCCGGCAGCAACACTGCCCGCGGATTGAGATAAGTCACACGCACGATTTTTAGATAGGTTTTATCCTTGGGAAATTTGCGTGCTAGTGCAGCGTCGATCATTCCCTGGGTGATATTGATGGTCACCGTCCGGTCCATGGCGTCGCGTAGCAGGAAGCCAGCAACGCCCGTCGCCAGCAGCAACAGTAAACCAAGCAGCCAGGATTTTTTCATGAGATTGCCATGTGTGGGTATCAATGTCGGCACGCCGGGTTGCCGATCTCAGCCGAGCATGGAGCCGACGAGCGCCTCGAGCTTGACGATATCCGCGGCGAAGGAGCGAATCCCCTGAGCGGTTTTTTCAGTGGCCATGGCATCTTCGTTGAGTGCATAACGGAAGGCCTTTTCATCCAGATATAACCGCTGGCAATCGCTCAGAGCTGCCTGGGCCGGTGTGAGCTGGGCCACGAGCGGTTCGTCGCAGGCCTGGAGTTCAGCTAACAACGCAGGGCTGATCGTCAGTAGGTCGCAGCCCGCCAGAGCGAGAATTTCGCCTTTGTTGCGGAACGAGGCACCCATCACTTCGGTGCGGTAACCAAATTTTTTATAGTAGTTGTAAATTGCGTGCACCGATTGCACGCCGGGGTCGTCGGAGCCCTGATAGTCCTTGCCCGTGGCCGCCTTGTGCCAATCGAGGATACGTCCGACAAACGGCGAGATGAGTTTCACACCGGCTTCGGCGCAAGCCACCGCCTGGGCAAACGCAAATAACAGGGTCAGATTGCAGTGAATGCCTTCCTTTTCCAAAATCTCCGCCGCCTTGATCCCTTCCCATGTTGCCGCTATCTTGATTAGAACGCGCTCCCGTGAGTGCCCCGCTGCTTCGTAGGCAGTGATCAAATCGCGGGCCTTGCCCAGCGTGGCTGCGGTATCAAACGACAAACGCGCATCCACCTCGGTGGAAACCCGGCCGGGTACGATCTTGAGGATTTCCAGGCCGAAGAGCACCAGAATACGGTCGATGATCGCAGTGGTGAGGGCCGAGCCCGCCAATCCCGAAGGCTTCAGTTCGGCGATGGCCTGTTCGACGAGCGGCCGGTATTGCGGCTTGCTGGCGGCCTGCAAAATGAGCGAGGGATTGGTGGTGGCATCTTGCGGATGATAGATTTGCATCGACTCGAAGTCGCCGGTATCGGCGACCACGGTGGTTAGTTGCTTCAGTTGGTCGAGTTGGCTTAGGCTCATGGCGAGGCGAGGGTAGCACCGGTGCAGCGGTCTGGGAAGGCAAAAGCCGCTGCCAAGGAGGGGCGATTTCTTAATCGTTATCAGGGTTGCAGACAGGGGCGGGGTTGTGCACACTTCTCGTCCATGTGGACAACCATTCGCGAATTTGAAGACATCCGTTACGAAACCACGGAGCAGGGGCGCATTGCCAAAATTACCATCAACCGCCCGGAAGTGCGTAATGCTTTCCGCCCGAAAACCGTCACTGAAATGCTCCAGGCTTTCGAGTTGGCGCATGAGGACCCGGCCGTGGGCGTCATCATTCTAACCGGCGCTGGCGATCTGGCATTCTGTGCCGGCGGTGATCAGAAAGTCCGCGGCCATGCCGGTTATATCGGCGAGGACGGCATCCCGCGCCTCAATGTGCTCGATTTACAAAAGAAAATCCGCTCGCTACCCAAGCCGGTGGTGGCGATGGTCGCCGGTTTTGCCATTGGCGGTGGCCACGTTCTGCACATTGTGTGTGATTTAACAATTGCTGCGGACAACGCACGTTTTGGGCAGACCGGGCCGAAGGTTGGTTCGTTTGACGGCGGGCTGGGTTCGAGTTATTTGGCGCGCATAGTCGGCCAGAAAAAGGCCCGCGAAATCTGGTACTTGTGCCGCCAGTACGACGCCCAGCAGGCGTTGGAGATGGGCCTGGTCAACACGGTGGTGCCGCTCGCCGAACTGGAAACCGAAACCCTCGGCTGGTGTCGCGAAATGCTCGCCCACTCGCCGCTGGCGCTGCGTTGCCTCAAGGCCGCGCTTAACGCCGATTGCGATGGTCAGATGGGATTGCTAGATCTAGCCGGCAACGCCACTCTGCTTTACTACATGAGCGAGGAAGGCCGTGAAGGGAAGCAAGCGTTTCTGGAGAAACGTCCGCCGGATTTCTCCAAATTCCCGCGGGTGCCTTGAGGAAGAGGACAAGACAGGAGACAGGAGACAGAAGACAGAAGACAGAAGACAGGAGACGCAAGCAAATAGCAGGGTGATAGCCGTGACGACTCCTCTCTTCTGAGTAACTCTGGCTACCACACGAAGATTGGGAACACGCAAACAACGCAGCAGATGAATGAGGGGATCACCTCAAACCCGGTCAAGGTCAGGGGTTTTGAGGCACTTTGGCCCGCAGGACGGGGTGATTGTTTGAATGCCAGGTTGAATTTTTGCCTGACTGCGGCACAGTGGCGTTAGATGCACCGCACCGAAGCCATGGACGAATTGATGACCTGCCGATTGGACCAGGTTCGCAAAGCGGTGGGGCCGTGCACGTTGGTGATTTTCGGGGCCAGCGGGGATTTGACAGCCCGCAAGCTTATTCCCGCGCTCTATCATTTGAGCAAGGACGGCCAGATGCCTGCGGATTTCCGCATCGTCGGGTTTGCCCGGCGGGCAAAATCCGCGGCGGAGTGGCGGGCGCAATTGCGGGAGGCGTTGGGGGCGTACTCGCGCAGCCAGCCGGTGGACGAGGCGGTGTGGGAGGTGTTTGCGCAACGGGTGGATTACTGCCAAGGCGACCTGAGCGATGCCGCGGCGTACGCCAAGCTGGCGGCGCTGATCGGGGCGTTTCCGACGCCAGAGATGCGGCATAATTTGCTGTTTTATCTAGCGACCTCGCCGAGTCTTTTCAGTGTGGTGGCCGGGCACTTGCATGAGGCGCAGTTATTGCATCGCGATGGCCATGGGTACTGGCAGCGGCTGGTGATCGAAAAACCTTTCGGCCACGATTTGGTGTCGGCTCGCAATCTTAACCATGAACTCACCCGCTTCGCCCACGAACAACAGGTGTTTCGCATCGACCACTACCTTGGCAAGGAAACAGTGCAAAATATCCTGACCTTCCGTTTCGCCAACTCTATCTTCGAGCGACTCTGGAACCGCGACGCAGTGGACCATATCCAAATTACCGTCAGTGAAAAACTCGGCGTCGGCATGCGTGGCGGCTATTACGAGGAAGCCGGCGCGTTGCGCGATATGCTCCAAAATCACCTGATGCAAGTACTCGCCTTGGTCACCATGGAGCCGCCGGTGTCGCTGGATGCCGAACCAATACGCGATGAAAAAGTCAAGTTGCTCTCGTCAGTGCGGCGGTTGCGGCCCGAGCAGGTGGCGGACCACGTGGTGCGCGGCCAATACCGCGAGGGCTTTGTGACGGGCAATGAGCAAGCGGCCTATCGAGATGAGTCCAAGGTCAATCCGCAGTCCGATGTGGAGACGTTTGTGGCAGTCAAGTTATTCATCGATAACTGGCGCTGGGCCGGGGTGCCGATTTATCTGCGAACTGGCAAGGCCATGCCCCTCAACGCGAGCGAGGTGCGGGTGCAGTTCAAACCCACCCCGAATGTGTTGTTTGCCGCCCAATGCGGTCCGTTGCTCGACGCCAACGCACTGACGCTGCGGTTGCAACCTAACGAAGGAATTTCACTGCGCTTCACTGGCAAGGTGCCGGGAGTGGGGTATGGCCTGCGCCCGGTGCGGATGCATTTCAGTTATGACACTGAGTTTGGTGCCTACACGCCGGAGGCTTATGAGCGCTTGTTGTTGGATGCCATCGCCGGCGACGCCACCTTGTTCATCCGGCGCGACGAGGTCGAGCAAGCTTGGGAAATTGTCGATTCGATCCGCGCCGGTTGGGCCGGCCGCCCACTCGAGCCACGCGAGTTTTATCCGGCTGGCAATTGGGGGCCGCATCTGGCGGATCGACTACTAGCGCAATCGGGCCGCACCTGGCGCGAGCCCAGCAATCCATAACCCTCCCCATAATCGCTCCCATGAGCCAATTTGAAATCCGCACATTTCCAAACGACGACGCGCTGGCAGCAGCGGCTGCGCAGGCGTGGTTGGATGCCATCGCGGATCGCACGGCGGCGGGCCGTGATTCCTCGGTGGCGTTGTCCGGTGGCCGGGTGATGCGTAAATTCCTGGCCACCGCCGCCACCTTGGCGGCGGCCCGGGCGATCGACTTCTCGCGGGTGCAACTATTTTGGGCGGACGAGCGCTGTGTGCCGCCAGATGACCCGGAAAGTAATTTTCGCCTGGCGAACGAATCCTTGTTGGGACCCGCTGCCGTCCCCGCAGCAAATATCCATCGGCTGCGCGGTGAACTCGCCCCGGCCACCGCGGCCGAGGCGGCTACCCGGCAATTGCGCCATGTCTGCGGCGCGTCCGCCGGAGAACTGCCAACGCTGGACCTTGTTTTGTTAGGTATGGGTGAGGACGGCCATGTGGCATCAATCTTCCCAGGCGACGTGGCGGCCGAGACGGATGTGACCTCGGTGTTCCTGCCGGTATTCAACGCGCCCAAACCGCCGCCTAACCGCATCAGCCTCGGCCACGGGCCACTGGCCGCCGCCCGCGCCGTGTGGGTTCTCGTGGCGGGCCCGGGCAAGCAGGCTGCTCTGCGCCATGCACTGGCCGCCGCGGGCACCACTCCCCTCGCTCGGGTCCTTCAACGGCGGGCCGCGACCACGATTTTCACGGATATCGGCTCCGAGTAGCCAGCCCTGAGAGTGAGGAGCCACGACCTTATGGCCGCCGAACGCCGGCCTTCCAGCCCTTGCAATCCTGAAGTTTTTGTCCGAATCGGAGACTGCCAAAATGGAAAAATAATGCTTGCTTAGGCCGCGTGAGGTAGAGAGAACTGGCCGGGTGCGTTCATCCTGCCCGTCTTAACGGGTTACTTCGCTGCATGAATATGCTTTTCATTAATCACCGATTTATTTCGCTCAGGCACCGCCAGCCTCTGGCAGGTGTCATTATGCGATGCGAAAGCCCTTGCGGGAATCGCGTGAGATCACCGAGGCGAGTGCGCAATCAAGCCTGCAACTTATTGAAAATAAACGGTAAATGAATATCAAAGAAGGAGCTAAAGCATGAGAGTGCCAGCGCTGATCGGCCTGCTGACGGGCGCGGTCCCGTCGCTGGGATCGGTGGCCGCCACGCCGCCGTTGCTCACCGGTGAAGCGCTGCCGTTGTTGCCGCAACACTTGGTGGAATTGGCGCTGAAAGCCGTCAATGCTCCGGCTTGGTTGGTTTCGTTAGGGTCATTTGCCGCGGCGGCTGGCACGGTGGTGGGGGTGTTTTTGTCGGCCTTCGCGTTATTGTCGCTCATTGAGCGCAAGACATTGGCGCGTGTCCAGAACCGGCTTGGTCCGAACCGCGCGGGCATTTTCGGTATTTTGCAACCGGTGGCCGACGGGATTAAAATGCTCACCAAGGAGGACATTGTGCCGAGCAAGGCGGAATGGTTCCTGCATTTATTAGCCCCGGTTATGATTGTAATTCCGGCGATTTTGGCGTTGGGCGTTCTTCCCTATGGCCGCGAGTGGAACCCGGTACCGCTGGAACTCGGCTTGGTATTCTTTTTCGCAACGGGCACCATGACCGAAGTGGCGGTGTTCATCGCCGGGTGGGCCAGTGGCTCGAAATTTCCGATGCTCGGGGCGATGCGTGCGATTTCGCAGATGGTGAGTTATGAATTGCCGCTCATTATCTCAGCACTGAGCGTGGTGATGCTCTCCGGCACCTTGTCGCTTTCCGGCATCGTGGAGCACCAGGCCGGCTATCATCTCTGGTTCATTCCAGCCTGGAACATTCTAACACCATGGGGGTTTGTCGCGGGCATCGTCTTTGCCATTGCCGCCAACGCGGAAAGCAACCGCTGCCCGTTCGACCTGCCGGAAGGGGAGTCCGAAATTGTCGCCGGCCACATGACCGAGTACTCGGGTTTCAAGTACGCATTATTTTTCATGGGCGAATACCTCGGGCTCTTCGCCATTTCCGGGCTCGGCATCACCTTGTTTCTCGGTGGCTGGCAGGCACCCATGCCCGGCTTGGATTTCGTGCCGTCGTGGATCTGGTTTTTCGGTAAACTCGCCGTGGTCATCTTCGTGTTCTTATGGGTGCGAGCCACCTTCCCGCGGGTGCGCATCGACCAATTGATGCGCTTCGCCTGGCTGTGCCTTATTCCTATCGCACTGCTGACCTTGCCGGTGGCCGCACTGTGGAAATTCTCGGGTCAAGGCGCGCTGGGTTGGCTGTTGTGTTCGGCGGTCATGGTCATTCCGTTCATCATCATCACTATTATTTTCAACCGCCGCATGGCACCCGCCATCCGCCGCTACCACTACGCCGAATGACTCCGTTGATTCCGCTGCTCCTCCTTTCCCCGTTGATACTCCTCGCGGCGCTGAGTGCGGTGTGGAAGGCGCGGCCGGTCCACGCAGCGTTGTTGTTGGCGCTGACGTTGGCGTTGGTGGCGGTGCTCTATCTGACGGTGGGGGCTGAGTTTATCGGCTTGGTGCAATTCATGGTATATGTCGGTGGGGTGGCCATTTTGATCGTCTTCGCGCTGCTCATCACCCGTCCGGGCGATGAGGAGGCGGAACTCGCCCGCCGCCCTCGTTCGCTGGGCGTGGGGCTGGCCTGCGTGGCTCCGGTGCTGGGCCTGTTGTTATATGGATTTTCCAAAGGTCTGCCGACGGAGACGGCGGTGGAGGCCAATCCCGCGCTGCCGGTGCAAGCGCTGGGCAACGAGTTATTTGAAAATTCGGTGCCGGCGGTGTTGGCGGTGGGTGTGTTGCTCACTGCGGTGTTGATAGGCGCGGCCTTGTTTGCCCGCGAGACCGGCGACAAACCAGAACCCCCAACCAGCCGATGACTCCCTTCCCCATGCTCCTCACTCTCTCCGCGCTGCTTTTTGTGCTCGGACTATTTGCTGTGCTCAGCCGCCGCAACGCCATTCTCGTCCTCGTCGGCATCGAGCTGATGCTCAACGCCGCCAACCTCAACTTCATCGCCTTTTGGCGCTACGGCCCACAAGACGCCGACCTAACAGGTCCGCTGTTTGTGTTATTTTCCATTGCCATCGCAGCGGCCGAGGCCGCAGTGGGTTTGGCCATTATCCTGATGAACTTCCGCCACACCCGTTCCACTGATCTCAACCGCCTCGATTCCCTCCATGGCTGACGCGCTCTCCCCCTATCTCCCAACCCTGCTCTGGCTGGTGCCGCTGCTGCCGCTGATGGCTGGTGGCATCACAGCTTTTATGCCTAACCGGATGGGCCGGCCCGCCTCGTGGCTGGCGCTCGGC
>JBAXOP010000166.1:0-11431 GCA_037133195.1 Verrucomicrobiota bacterium
AAATGGCGCAGAAAAAAATGATCGCCAGCCGCATCAAGAAAGACTGATGAAACCACGATAGAGAACCCGCATGGCTACTTACTCTCTTTACATCATACACTCCGCCTTGTGGCCTTCAGACGGAGGCACCGAAATCGATCCATCGTCGTCCGTATTGCGGCAACTGATCGGCGAAGCCGTCGCCCTACGGCGGCGCATTGAGAAAGGAGCCAATTTGGAAGCCGAACGCCAGCGATACTCAACTTGTCTCGGCGAATTGGAGAGCCTGCTTTCAAAAATTGGAACGCGAGCTGAATCATGCGAGCTACAAATCTTGGAAGCGATGCTGCAGCGGCGCGAAATTCCCGTTGTCCCACTCAACCCGCGTTATTTCGACCTGATGACGCTCGCGCACCTGGAACACATGCAAAAGCAGGTGGGTTCCTTAGCCATGGATGCGATTGCTCCGTCCGGTCGCAAGCCACCTATAAACACAATTGGCACCTCGGTTTTTCCGCCCGATGGGTTGCCCGCACACATCGCCGAGGTGGAAGCGTTGTTGAACATCAAATCAGTGAAGACTGAAGGGGATTTGGCCGACGTGGCGAAAGAACGCATTCGATTGTTGGAAATGATTCGCGACCTCCGCGTTGGCGCGATTGAAATTGTGGAGGAATTGGACAATCACGACATCGCTCCGCCGATTGCCCGGCCCATAACAACACGTCCAGTCGCGACGCCGAACGAAAATCCCAATCCTGACCGGGAACAGACCACGGCTACTGGAAGGAATCGGATGATGGAACGTCTCACGGCTGAAATCGAGGACGCCCTGCCCGCAGGTGGCAAAGTGAACATGTCGAATCAACCGCACGAAATCAGCACGGAGGTTCTGGGGCGGTTCGTGCGAGCCGACGGTAGCCAAGAGCCGGGAAGCGTGCGCGTCGTTTACGCGGATGGGTCGGAGGCGAAACCGTTCCCGCTGCGGGTTCTGCCGGTGCATACCGCGCCTGAGCTGACAAACCCGATTGAGATCTCCGTAGCGCTGATGAGCATGAGACATCTGGAGCTCGATCCGGTTGTGGACTGGGCGTGGTATCGCAACAAAGAGGTTTCGAAAACGAGGCCGCTTGCGGAATCGGATGAGTTCTGTTTCCAACATTCACTCAAGCAGTTGGCGGAATTGCAGGCCGCATATTCCGGATGCGCGGTCCAACTCAACATGTATCACACGGGATTCGAGCCGGCGGCGATTGCGTTCTACCGCGCAGTAGCGACGACCTTGAAGCACCAGCCCGGATGGCTCCGCGTCGTGCCGCATTATTTCCGCGGCGGCACGCACTACGCGCCGAGCGAAACCGTCTGGGAATAGGAGATTCTTATGAGCAAGGAATGGGATTGCGTTTGCAAAGACTGTAACAAGCCGTTCGCTTACAGCGATACGAAGTATCAGTCCGGGCGGGTCCGCGGGTGGTCGCGCCCGGAACGGTGCGATAGTTGTCGCGCCCAGCACGCGAGGGAAATCAACTCAATTGGCCAGCCTTATTACAAAGTGCTCACGCTGCGTCCCATCCTTGATCCAAAGCTTCTGACCAGCGACCTCGGACGTTTTGATCGTGAGGATCGTCCGCACGTTGCAGTGGAGGTTCCGCCCGCACCGCTTGATGAGAAGAAGTTTGGCATCAAGGATAACCGGTTGATCGAGATGTTTGATTTCTTCATTCAGGATCCCGGACTGCAAGTGGTTGTGGTGGTCGGACCGACGGGTTCGGGGAAAAGCACATATCTCCCGTATCGTCTGGTCGAGTTGCCGGAAAACTACAAGGACGCGGATGGCAATGTGCGCGATAGGTACTGGACCGTTCCCATCGAAACCGAGAAGGACTTGGAAGACGCGAAACGCGAGGTCAATCATACGCCTCTCGCCATAGGGCTGCGCCGGTTCTACACTGATCGACCTCCCGATTCTCGGGCTGAGGAGCATGTGCTGGAAGCGATGGATCAACAAATGGAAGCGATGGATCGGAAAATGTTTCATCGTTATGGGCAAATCGTCGTCACCCAGCCACGCATTCAAGCCACGCGGAATATTCCCGATTACATAGCGAAGTCGATGATCAGTTGCCGTCTCGGCGCTGGTTTCGACGTTGGTTTCCGCCACTCGGGCTCACCGAATTCGGACTGGAGCACGAAGCTAGCCTTTGTCACTGACGGAACATTGATCTCATGGATTGCCAAAGGCGAGCTGGACAAGATCAACACGGTGATGATCGACGAGGCGCATGAACGGAGCCTGAACATCGACATCATCATCGGGTTGTTGACGCAAATGTTACCGCGTTATCCGCGACTCAAACTGATCATTGCCAGTGCCACGATCTCAGCGGACAAGTTTATCAACCACTTCAAGGACCATCTGCCGGAACGCAAGGATGAGAATGGCAATGTGTTGCCGAATTGCCGGTTGATGGAGTTTGAAGGGAAGAGTTTCAAAGTGTCTCCACATTTCCACCGCGATAACGAACCACCGCTGGATTACCATCGCGAGGAACTCCCGAAGGATTCAGAGAAGGAATTTCCTTTGGATTCCGAGAGAGAGAAGCCGTGGGAAGGCGGCTACGGCACGCCGGAAGAAATTCACAAACAAGTAGCGTCCAAGGCGATGGAGATTCTCAAGGCGATGTATGACGACTTCACAAAGGAAGGCGGCTACCTGATCGACCATGCAGGGCAGAAAATCGACATCACCGAGCGCCAAGGTGACATTCTTTGCTTCCTTCACGGAGAAAAACCGATTCAGAACTGTTGCAAGGAGGTGGAGGAATCGGCGAAAGAGAAGCTTCCCAACCACGTAGAGCTGCGTGCTTTGCCTCTCTACACCACCCTCACGCAGAAGCAACAGGACGAAGCGCTCAAGGAACGCAAGCAACCTCACGACGTGCTCTTCGAAAGAATTGTCAAACTGCTCGATGAAATCGTCAAAAAGAATGAGCCCGGGGACATTTTGGCGATCCTCAACAACGCGGGCCAAATTCACAACCTCTGCGCCAGCTTGGAATCCAGGTTCAACACAGCGCTAATCACGGATGATAACAAATCTCTTTTTGCACCCAAGGAAACCGTTAGCTTCCATCCGTGGTTCACTCACGAAACGGCAAAGCAGCTTTACGGGGAGAAAGAGTCCAAGATTCCCACTCTCCCCCAGCATAATTCAGGCCGGATTCGCGTGGTGATTTCGACGAGCCGTCATAGCAAGGAATTGAACCGATGCGAATTTCAACACTGGCTTGAAGAAGAGAAACCCGCCGAACGCCGCGTGATCGTCTCAACAAACGTGGCGGAAACCTCGCTGACTATTCACGGAATTCTCCACGTGGTGGACAGCGGTCTCATCTATCAAAAGAAATGGGACCGTACAACTCAGACCAGCTCGGTTACAGCGATTTTGCAAAGCCGCGCAGGTTGCAAGCAGCGCTGGGGCCGGGCTGGCCGGCTGCAGGCGGGGGATGCCTGGCTGCTCTATACGGAGAAACAATTCGGCAAGGACGAAGGCGAAGCTGACGACAAGCCGGAGGAGCGTTGTTTTGTTCCCTATTCGCTGCCGGAAATCTCTCGCTCGCCGTTGGAGGAAGTCTTGTTGACGGCGAAGAAAGCAGGAGTGGCCAGTCTCGACCCTGAACAGTTTCCATGGCTGGACGTGCCGGACTCGGCGGAACTGGAACGTGCCGCACACAGCTTGGAGATGAAAGGCGCGTTAGACCCTGACGGCGACCTGACCGAGCACGGCCTCGAGTTGAGCAACATGCGCCAGGATCCGCGCATCGGTAACATGCTGGTGATCGCGGATCGGTTTGCCTGTGCATTCGAGATGACCACCGTGGTGGCCGTAGCGACGCAGAAACAAGGATTGGAGTCACTTTTGATTGACCCCAATTGGAACAACCCCACTCGCAGCAAAGTGCGCCAACCGCATACGACCGTTATGTCCGGCTGTAGCGATGATCTGGATGCTTCCTTGAAACTGATGGCGTGCTGGGACGAGGTATCCTCCGCAGGCTCGGCATTCATTCAGTTAGTAAGGCTATTCACGGATGACGGCTTCTCGAAACAACTTCGGGACGCTGCTTCAGCGAATAAAGGACCCGATCCGGGAAAACTTCTGGAGACAGTGCGGAACTCGTTGGTGGAAGCGGAAGTGAACGCCGCTGCGAATGAATTGCTTGGCTCCATTTGCGACAGAGATGATCGGCGCAAATTGAAAGATGCCATCGGACACTCCCTGTCGGCCCGAAAAAACTTTCAGCGGCTCGGCCTCCTATGGCAGTCGGTCGTCCGCAATTGGGCCTTGCCGAAGGTCTGGGAGGAAGGTGACTTGCATCCCATCCTCATCGAACGATTGACCGACTATCCTGAAAATGATGAGGTATCGAAAAAAGTCGAGGCGATCCTGAGAGATGTGGAAACCATAGCGGACCCGGCGCTTCTCGCCGACCGCATTGGTCATTTCAAGGGAGTTGTCCGGGAAGCGATTGACGAGGCACTGCTGCGTCTGCCTGGAGCCGCGGCGAAAGCGTGGGCGCACGCGAACTATTTGATACCCGACGCGTTCGCAAAAGTGGTTGCCGCCCGAAAAGAACTGCTCAAACCGCTCGAAGCTCACAAGAAGGGAGAGGAAACCCGCCTGCTCGATCTGAGCCGCAATGAGCGACTGCGCGTGTTGTTTGCACATTGTTTGCCCGACAACTGTTACCAGAACTCTGGCGCGGGAGTGTATTGCCCCATCACCCCCACAACTGAAGCGAACCCTGCGGAACGGGTTCTGGTGCAAATAAGAGCGGACTTCTCCCTCTATGGGGCAAAACCGCCCCACATGTTCGTTTGTGTCGAGCGCCGGGCGGCGCGTATCGTCGCTGGAAAAGACCGCCGGATGTTAGCGTCGTTTGTTGTGTCATTGCCAAAATCTTGGGATAGAGTCATTGGCGCTGGCCAACTGCGGCTGCACCAACTCGGCACGATCGCGCTGTCCAAATTTATTAGGGAGAATTGCCATAGTAACCCGGCTGGCGGCACGAACCTCATGCTCGATCAGATCTTTCCTCGTGGTGCGCACTGCCGTGTGACCATCACTGAGCGAATAGAGGAGGGGCTTTGGAGAGTGGCGGTCTCCCCGCCGCACAAGTTCCCAGATCGCATTAAGTTGAGCTTCAAGAAGGCGTCCGAGGAGAATTGTTTTAGGCCTGAATCAGAAGAGGAAATCCGCACATCCAGCAGCACGCCCACGGATCTCGAGTTCACGACAGCCCAATGCGAAATCGGGAAGAAAGCCGGAGTCGCGATAGAAGAGTCCACCGGAGCCATTGACGCCTCGCAGTGGGAAGATCTCTATCAGGTTTGTGATGATGTCATGCCCGATGAATACGCTGCGATACGGGCAAGTTCCGAGTTAGTCGCTTCAGAGAGTGCACATTCGCTGCAATCGCGATTTGATTCGGCAGAAGGAGTGCTCTCGTCTTCGAGCATGGAACTCAGCCCGGGCGGCGTCGTGGATGTGGAAGTCGATCAAATCATCATTACATCCGAAGGACGTACGGTTCCGAGTCCCATCCACCCATTCGCAGGGGAACAGTGTGAGGGATTCACGGAGGCAGATATTGGCCTGGCGAAAGAGAAAATCCTGGTTTTCTGCCGGCAGCTAACGCCCAACCCGTATGCTGGATTTCGCCCCGGCCAAAAGGTCACCTGTACTGTAACCAAGAAAGGTCCCAAGGGCGCGGAACTCAACATCGACGACGGGCTTTGTGGTTGGATTTACAATGACAAATATATGGCTTTGCCTCAGGAGAACTTGGGGCCATTAGGGGAACATTCTTTCGATGCCATCATTGAGAAAATCGACTTCGAGCGGGAAGGAAAGATCTTCGTCAGCCGCCGGCCCATCGTGCGGAGCCTAATTCAAAGCATTGAGCCACTTCCTCCGCTGATCGGCAAGGTCACAGTGATAAAGCAGGATGGAGCGGAGATTGAGCTTGCGCCGGGTCTGCTTGCATTGCTACCAAGCAAAGAGGTTTCTTGGCAGCACGGGGGTGCCTTCAAGGAAATCTTGAAGGTTGATAATACAATCACCGTCGTGCTCCTCCGCAAGGAAGAAAATGATGACAGCCGCCTGCGCGTGAGCATGAAGCGCGTGAATAGTGGCGAATACATCGTAAGCGGGAAGCCTTGGCTTTTCTTTGCGGGCCAACCGAAGAATTTGAAGACAATTCTGGAACACATTCGCGACTCTGAAATGGCTGCCGTAAATGTGGTCACAATCAGCAAGGACAAGTTTGAAACGCGAATTCTCATCGGCGCGGACGATAAAGATACCTTCAGAGCGTTGGTCCGGGAGCTTCGGTCCATGGCGTGCGAAAATCATTGTTCCTTAACCCCGATGGGCAAAGGGCATAAGCCCAAGCCCGAGCCTCTTGAGAACTTGCCCTTGCCTGGTCAAAAGGAACCCATCCCGTCGGACCCGCCACGGACGGAACCAGAAACCAGCCACGTTATCGCGCCGCCTCTGCCTTCTAAGGGGTTAACCAAGGACGAGCCAGAGCGGAAACGCAAGACTATCTTCGCTGTTAAGACGTTGACGCAGTCTAGCCCTAATGTAGCTGTAGGAACACAACTGCCGACGGCCTCGCCTCGCTCACAGCATTCTTCCACGCAAAGTTCTCCCCAACCTCCATCTCGTGGAAGGTATGCATTGATGATTATCATGGTGGCCGCCATAGTAATTCTGTTCGTTGTGTTCTTCACGACTCCCGAATGGGGCCGAAAAGACAAGGAACAAGTTGTGGATTCAGTCTCATTGCCTAAGCACGATATGGACACTTCCCTGCCAATGCATGCATCTGATACCAATGAAAAAATTAAGGACGTGGTTCTATTGGCTAAATACAATTGGGACACTTCGGGATACTTGCATGGGAAACATAATGAAAAGGCTGGATTGCACTATTGGTTGGAAGACGAAATGAAGGATCACCCGAAATACAGAAAGACGCTGGAGGACTTGGCGGAAGCCATTCATAGCCAGGCCGATGGTTTCGACACGAAGATTTATGAATATTCCAGAAGAGGCGCCGATTTATGGATTGCGGGCGCTTATGATTGTCTGGGTACCCTAAAAGGAGAAAAGTCGGCTTCACGTGGTTTTATATGCCACAGTGAGGACAATGGAAAAAGTTGGGAGAGACAATGGTTTTCGGCACGTGGTCATCCGGAACCGGTTTATGGAATCTATTTTTCTAATTCACATGAAGGATGGGCTCTGACGCTCACCGGAATTCTTCATACAACAAATAGGGGCGCATCCTGGAAAAGAATTCTTCAGTGTGATGATCCTAATGCATCACCGTTTGATCCAGGTTATCTCTTCATTCGTGCAAACGATGTCCTGATTGTGAGCGAAATGAGGGTGAGATCCTCTCTATTTTATAGCAAGGACAGAGGTTTGACATGGAGCAGAATTCCTGTGAACCCAGAAAGCAAAGAAAAATGGACACGAATAATAGATAATCTTAAATCAAGTCTTGGTGGAAGCGCGGTGCATTACGGTGGAATCTACTCAATTGAAGGAAGTGATAAAGAATGACCGCCTAAGATATAGGCGTTATACTTCCGCAAAGAGGTAAACCGTGTGTTTGAAATGTCCTTCAGGTCAGCCGAAAGCTGGAGTCGAGCAACAGGTCCCACGACTTTCGGTAAATTGGAGTCGATTCGTTCGGTCATTGGAGTTGGGCAGAATTCCATTGCAGTTGTTTAAATAAGCGGTTGTGCAATTGATTAGGCATCTCACATCGTCCGCCGCCCGACGGCATGTTCGTGAGGGTGAGGTTGGTGCCTAGTTCGACGACGGGTGGCACCGTTTCGCTGCTGTCTTCCGGTCACCCGTTTCCGGGTGACCGGTGCCCAGAGAAAGAGGCTGCATTTGAATGAACGATTCCGCTGGATCCGACAATCAGAGTCCCGACAGACCGGCAGGCAAGCACAAAGACCCGCTGAAAATGAGGATAGAGCCGGTCAACCTTCCGTTGCTGCCAACTCCCGACGAACTTGTGGCAATGTTATCGAGGCGCGTGATCGGTCACGAACAGGCGAAGAGAGAGCTGGCCGTGGCTGCCTACAACCATCTGGTGTCCTGCGCCCACAGCGACCTCTGTGGAGGCAAGGTTCAACCCGAGCCACTCATGCTCATTGGCCCCACCGGGTCGGGAAAGTCCCACCTCTTTAGAAACCTCGGGGAGCACCTCGGACTCCCGATGTTCATGATCGTTTGTTCCAACATCGCGCCATACGGGTACAAAGGCCGTGACGTAGTGCAGCACCTGGACGACCTATCGTCCAAAGTCGTTGACGCCGAATACACCAACCCGTCGATTGTCGTCCTCGAGGAAGTGGACAAGCTCTGTGATGACGGTTCCCAGCAAGGATCCTATCGTAGGACAATCCAGCAGGATTTCCTAACATATCTGGACGGCAATCTCTGCGGCAGAGGCGGCAAACTCGACTCATCCCGAATTCTCACCATCGCGTGCGGCGCGTTCGTTGGGTTGGACGCGATACGCGATCCCCTCCGCAAACCCATAATCGGGTTCAACACCCTGCATAACGGCTCCCCTCTCGCGCATCGGCCACCTCCGGTCCGACCCGAGGACCTTGTCGCTTACGGGATGATTCCTGAGTTTGTCGGGAGGTTCCCCCGCCTGTGTTCACTTGACGCTCTGGACGCCACGGTCATGCGCCGGATCATCACGGAGGCCGAATCCAACGTCCTGATGCGTAAGAAAGATTTCTTCCTACTCCATGGCGTCCGCCTTGAATTCACCGAGGACGCCCTAGACGCGGTGGTAACCATGGCCATGGTCCATCCCACCGGTGCCCGCGCCCTCAGACTGATCATCGACCGTGTGCTCAGGTCAGTGGAACATAGGTTGCCTGAAATGGCACGGCAGGGCATTACCGCACTGATATATGATCGCGCGGCGGTCCTCGGCCATGCGCCGCCCACCGAACGCAACTCCGGCATCCCGGTTTTCCTGGATCTGCTGTTCGAAATTCGTCGCCGCGCGGCCTCCTACGCCGCCTGGGTCAAGCCGCACCCAAGCATTGATGAAGATTAGAATCGGTCTCACTCGGCCACGGCCAACCCGGACCGCGCGATAGCCGCTGGTTCGCCATTTCGGGCGATCCACGAGTAGTAGGCAATCGTCACTAATGCTATGACTGGACAACCTAAGACTGTGTCTTCTTCCCCGCCGTCCGGATTGGCCTTTCGGCCAATCCTATGGAGGCACCAAGAATTCTTCCTGTGTAGATTCAATCATAACCAAAATTTGAAGATACGAAGAGTTGCCCCTCTTGAACCACTAATCACCCGACGAGAGCATGAAAACAAAACTGACACACCCATGCTCCTCCTGCTCCAACTCGCCCTTGGCATCGCCTTCCTAGGCTTCTTGGTCCTCGCTTTCTTCGACGCAGTCCGCGGAACACTCATCATCCTCTCCGGACTGGGCCTGCTCGTGATCGGCCTCACCCTGAAGGGGGTCGCCTTCATCCTCAAACAATTCCAACCGGCCCCAGTGCCTGCCGTGGCCGCCACCCCCAGGGTGAGGACCTGGAAAGTTGTCGCGCACTAAACCACCAGACACCGCCATGGCATACCGCTTGAAGACACCCCGCTTCCCGCTGGGAAGGATTTTCGCCACGCCCGCCGTCCTAACGCTCGGGCTCGACCTTGCCGCATACATCCACCGCCACCACTGCGGCGACTGGGGCGACCTCGACGCCGAGGACAAACAGGCCAACGAGGAAGCTCTCGCTGACGGCACCCGCCTGCTGAGTTGCTACCATGTCGGCGACGGCCGGCGCATCTACATCATCACTGAATGGGATCGCGGGACCACGACTCTGCTCCTGCCGGAAGAGTATTGATCAGATCCCTCCAGTCAAAATCAAGGGCCTCCGATCATTGGAATCCGGGACCACCTTTGTACCCTTGGGGCAACAGGATCACAACGACCTTCGGATAATCCGGGTTGTCCACGTCGGGCAGTCTTGTGGCCTCAACCAAAAAAGTTCTCGCCGATCCCTTGATCCACCAGGTTTCTTTGGCGGGTCCCACCGTGGGTTCGGTCCCTCTCAGACATTTAAGAGCCACGGACCCGATTGGTGGGACGGTCCCCGGTGCGACAAAACCCTTGAACAGGCTGTTTGGGGTGGAATACCGGACCCAAAGAGGCCCCTGTCCCGGATAGTGTCCCCGTCTGTCGGTGAGAAATGCAAAGGAACACGCAACCGAATTGCAGAGACCTGAATGGTGTTGTCGTTGAGTCCGATAGCATCAAGGCTTTCCTTTACGACAATGTGAATTATGACGGCTTCACCATCGAGAAATATCTCGTAACCTTTGAAATCGCGCCAACTCTCGACGTTGCAGAGAGAGGATACGCTGACAGTTGCAGGGTCTGGATCACCCACCACTATGCTTGTGGCAACCAGCAAGCACCATACGACACTTGGGCCAAGGATGATGATCGGAATGTCCTAGAGTTTGAATCACGCGCTACAGCCCAAAAGTGGATCAAGAAAGCCAAGGATTCTGATCGCATCTTCCGCACCAAAAGCAATCCGGCTGGGCACTACAACTCCAACCACGGCGAGCTGGCACCAAAGGATTACACCATTTGCAAAAGCTGGCAGCCACCTTGGTGAATTCTGCTTGGTTCCCGCCTTGCGCATTGGGAACTTCCGCCCCGGACCGCGACAAGCTGCCGCCAGGTCAACCCGGTTACGATACCTGATCCTAGCCATATCCGACCCGATCCGCGGTTCCCGGTGGAGAGAATCAAATCGCACGCCAAGCGCGTGCGCAAATTGAAATAGCCTTGGTAATGGGTCAAACCTGAATCAAGTCTCCCGAAAGGGAGGCCTATCGCTCGTCTTGAACGGGCGCGAGTTAAAACAATAGGGATAAGGGCTATGCCCCGAATCGTCATCAAAGCCGGGCCAGCAATGGCCCGGCTTTCTTGTTACCCGCCAATTTCTACGGCTTCAAAACGTCCGGGGGTGATTTCCGCTGCAGACCGCCAGATGCCCCAGAAATCGCGCGCATCACCGCCGCAGTTCGGGCATTTGAACCAGCAGACCATCCGCGCAGAGTCCATCAAGCAGGTCGCCAGCCACCACAGGCAGATCGACCTGCTGCCGGAGCCACCATTCAAACCAATTCCTGAGGTGAATGGATGGCGTCTGTTAGAATATGCACATACCACTGCTCACTTCGTTCAGACGGATCCTGGACCTACTGATCGAAATTTGACGCCCGGCGGCCTCATACGTCGTCTGAATCAAGGCGCTCCCAGTCACTGATGACGATTGGCTATGGTCTCGCGCGGTCGTGGCCAACAAG
>JBAXOP010000167.1:0-11344 GCA_037133195.1 Verrucomicrobiota bacterium
CAAGGTCATTTTTCATGCTCCGGGATTTTTGGGTTTGTAGCCGAGCTGCCGCAGACGGGCGAATTACCCCGAATTCGGCCAGTTTCAACGCCGGACGGACACCGGAAGGGTGGCGGCAGTCGGCCATGGCGGGGCGGCGGTCATTGCGTGGCTGTCTGATAGCAGGACGGTTGGCGGGGGACAAGCGGGAACTGAAGTGGAGAGGGGGAATGCGCCCGCCGCCATGGCCACAATCTGGAGGCCTACCTCGCCGCCGTGCTTGGACGCTTGCCAGCCATGACCAACCCAACCAGGACATCGGCGCACTGCGCCCTCCCACTGGCAACCAACCGCCGCGGCAGGACCTCTCGTGAACGTTGAAGCCACGGCCTGTCCGAGCTGATGCGTACCGACGCATAGATAACATACACACCTGTGTATGCTATCTATGCATACTCGGCCAGCAGATCCACGCGCCCACTCATTGAGCGCTTACAATAGAGAACCTAGGGTGACCAAGCTTATATTCGTTTATACCATCCGAGCTTTGTCAAAACGAACTTAACAGCGCACAGCATCAACACAAGGGCAATCCATGACGCCATTTTGCCAATCAACACTTCTACAAGCGTCATCGTTCCCACCACAACAGCTATCAAAATGAGATATAACAGACCTTTAGGGCCTTTAGCCCAAGTAAGCAAAATGCCAGAAACTGCAAACAATAATATTATGTAAATGTCCACTTTAGGTAGTTCGATATGGATGACCGATCACAAAAAAGGTGGGCGTAACCAAATCGGAAGGGGAGGGGCATGGAAGTCTGTCGGGAAGTTCGGTGGCTCCGCATCGGGCGGATAAGCATTGTATCTAAATGGATCCTCGGGCAAGGTTGGCGAATGCGGGAACGGTTGTGAGTAATATATTGTGGAATCCATTCGTAATTCAATTATGGTCCCGCTGCATTCGCTATCATCGTTTAACCGCCGAATACCCAACTCAATCTCATCTACTATTTTATTCAAAGTTCTTTTCGTTGCAACAACTGCTGCTGCTCCACCAACGGCAATGGCAATATCGTTTTTCAATGTGCTGACCTCAGCCATCTTTGCCTCGACTCGCCTAAGGATCTTCGCTGCTCTCACGGGATCACAACATTTTCCAACCTGGTTGCTTTTTTCAATCCGCTTAACCAGCTTGTAGGCCGATTTCCCCTTCGTAATTGTTGTCCAGGCCGCACCTCCTGCGCCAGGCGCGCCAATTGCTCCAAATGCCCCAGAAATAATAATACTTGAAATATCGACATCTGACCAAGCCTCCGAGCCGCTCTTACCACATGCATAGTTGAGTGAAACTTGAATCAGGTAATCCGCTCCAGCTCCTGCGATTAGGCCCAATGGCCCAAACTCGCCAAGAACATCATAATCATTGACAGCGTTGTTTTGAATCATCCCATACAGGTTCACCCCTCCTTCCTCTTCAATCGGGTCCTTGCTCATCCAGCGGCCTGTTAGCGGGTCCATATATCTGTAACCGTAGCAAGCCACATGCATGGTTTTGGCGGCTGAATTATTGCTAGATAACCAATTGCAAACCAATGGCTTACGCGAATTTCCGGGTCTAGGCGACCTAGGCCGGATTTGACGTCGAATCGGCCCTAAACCGCCCTTGGAGCCGCCGCAGACGTGCGCTTTACCCCGGATTCGGCCCGCTTCACGGCGCCAGATGGACACCGGGAAGGTGGCGGGGGGCGGCCATGGCGGGGTGGCGGTCATTGCTGGGCTGTCTCATAGCAGGGCGGTTGGGCGGGGACAAGCGGGAAGTTGAGACGTACGGCTGCGCAACAGATTTTTGACAATTCGTCTGTGGCCATATTTTCAGCGCTTACTCGGCGGCCATTGCTTGTCTGTCTGATAGATACGGCGGTTGGGCGGGGGCAAGCGGGAAGTGAGACGGTGGAGCAGGGGAGGATGTCATGGCGGCGCACCTGGTCGCCCAAATCCATACCCGTAACCCCTAACATGTCTATCCTCGAAGACTGACCCGAAAGATTATCTATATAGAATTGTTCCATTATTTTGAATAAACATAGGCTCTTTGCCAGCACCAAAAAAGGGCGGAGAAATAAAATTGTTTGAATCGAATAGTTTGTCTAGCTTTCCATTTATGTCATACCATGCCGAACCAGTGTCTTTGAAAACAACGAATAATTCCTTCTTCTCTTCTCCGAAATATGGACCAAAAATGCTGCCGTGATCCATCTTCGATGTCCACTTAATCTGTCCGCTATTGACATCAATGCACATAATTTTTCCTGAACGCACCCTAGGCACATATGTAGCAACACATAGCCCGGTTTCTATTAAAACTCCGGGATGTGCAAATTTTTCGCTACCGTCTCCAATTACATTTCTCCATATTTCGCCGCCTCCGCCGTCCAATTTAACGACAAGTCCGTCAGCCAATATAGCAATTGATTGACCTTGAGGAAGTATGTGTAAGGACCCAACCACTGGCGCTATCCCATGAGGAACTCTTTGGGGTTCTGCGTTCCATATTCTCTGACCCTTGATGCTATAGCAAGAAATCCCATGCAGAAAAGTGGATAAATAGATTTTACCTTGCTCACGATCCATAGTTAGCCCAAAATATTCAGTATCAACATTCACATAATCTATAATCTTATGTGATATTCCAGATTCGACATCAATGATCCAGATCGCCTTCTTGGTAGCAGTCACCCATTTTCCGCTTTCCCAAGGCTGACATGCAATAATCAACGAGTCAGTCTTCCCAAGTTCAATTATCTCGCCATTCAAGAAATTCCTTTTCACGAGTCGATTTGATGAGGAAAACACAATTCCATCGCTTTCTTGGACTAACATGCTCGATCCAATATGCGACGCCAACGTAGTGACTTTGCCATCGAAACTTTCGTTAAGTGTTCCAGCTTCCGATATATAATAAACCTTGCCCTCATGACTCACTATTGGAGAACAGTCTTGAGCGCACATGGTAAAAGCAATTGGCGCATAGGCACCACCTTTTGCTTGCAAGGACAAAACTCCGGCCATCAGAACACATGTTAAACGGTTCATTTGCGTGTTTGGATGTTGACTGCGCTATTCGGGCTCCCACTCCAAAATTTTCTAGCGTCTTCAAGACTCGTCTCCCCTCCGCCACCCCAGTGGAATCCCTCACCAAAATAATTAATGCAATCCCAGCTTCGCTGTCCATACATCTTGTATATATCAGCCCTGCCCTTACTTCTCTCTGGTTGATCTTTTTGCAGTCCCGCGAGGTCATTTATAGCCGCATCTTTTACTCGCTTGAGACATGCACAAACATCAGGATAAATTGATGGGTTAAACGCCGCTCGGGGCTGACTGCGATCATCATCATCGGCCGATCCCGATGTTGGTATATCTGGAACCTGAGACCTCGGATCAGAGGATTCATCACCATTATCTGATGGGGTATCGTTGTAGGTATCATCCTTGTCCTTTATGAGATATTGAGGCATCCCAAGATCATCAACGCCATTCGGCTTTAGCCAAGGAGGAGGATTCCCATCAGCAATGTCTTGTTGTTCTTGGTCATTCGACTGCTCTCTTGTATTCCATGGGGTTCCGTCAAACATTTCCGAAAGACTAGACCATTGCTCAGGGGTAGGGTAATCAAAACGTCTCTTCCAGTAAATTTCTTGAGCGTCTGACATTTCGAGGCCGAGGATATCAACCTTACTGATTGGGTTGTTATGTACCATTTCATATAGGTTGAGACATCCCGACTTTCCAAGCTTGCGCTTGGAAGAGTGTCGTCGCCTGCCCTTCTCACCAATTGGATCCTGGCTCATCCAGCGGCCTGTCAGCGGATCATAGTACCGTTTCCCGTAGCAAGCCACATGCATGGTTTTGCCAGATGTCCGATTGTTAGCTAACTCTTTGCTATCCAACGTGTTACCCGATTTTCGAGGTCCCGGCGACCTGGGGCGGGTCGGACGTCGAATCGACCCTAAACCGGCGATGGGGCCGCCGCAGGCAGGTGTTATGCCCCAGATTCGGCCCGCTTCACGACGCCGAACGGACACCGGGAAGGTGGCGGCGGTCGGCCATGGTGGGGCGGTTGTCATCGCGTGGATGTCTGATAGCACGGTGGCTGGCCGGGGACAAGCGGGAAGTGAGATGGGGGAGGAATGCGCCTGCCGCCACGCGGTCACGTCTACCAGTTCCTAGAGCCGGGCCAGGCTGAGGCGGAGCCGGCCGTCGCTGCCGGTACGGATGATAGAGTTCATCGCAGACTATCGAAGTCGAGGTAGCATAGATGCCAGAGATGCCAGACCTCTGACAAAAATGCCAGAGGTGCTCTGTTGAGCGCTTACGATTGAGCGCTTACGATTGAGCGCTTACCCCGCAACTTCCTACGCTCACTCATTATGCGCTTACGACATGCCCGGAGAGGGGCGAAGCCATCAACCCGCGTGAGCTTCGATATTCGGATAGGGCGGCGTGGCCGCTGCTCTTGGTTGGCCCGTGGGTTCAAATGCGTGTCGGTTCGCGTTCATTTCACCCGAGGCTTAACATGGCCATCCTTATCTATCTCCATATTATCAGGTAAACCAAAGGTCGTATAGTGCCATTCGTATTTCATTGTCGCACCGTCTTTTAGAACAATGATAACACCTGAAATTAACTTCTCCCCGCACGGTTCAAATGGACCAGTCTCAACATACTCCATGAGTTCGACCCCTTCTCCTAGGTTGCGTATTCTCAGCGGCTGTCCAACTTTTGAAATCCACATGTCCCGGCCCCAATGTTCGGTAATCGCGTTAGAAAGCAGAGGTTCAATCTTTGTAACCAGATTGACCTTAGGAACCTTGCCGGTTCTGTCAACTTGAACTGTTTCCACGCCGCCCGCACTCTGGAAATTACCAGGCGTTGTCCCCCTGCGGGAACAGGACAATGCCGTGATCGCAATGATATACACAAGTAGTTTCATAAAATTATAATTCAATACATTCAGTTTCGACCGTAAACCAGAATTGGCTGGACCAAAAAGCTCGCAAATACCACGGCTCCTCCACATTGACATAATATGCTGGCCATACACCACTCGCAGGAATTTTTAATGTCATTCCAGGAGGAAACCCTGGGCCGCCGGTTCCCGATATCCCACTCTCTGGACGTGGGTCACTGCATTTCAGGCACGGGCGGGCAATAGCCTGAGCAAATTCTCGCCCAAGAGGGGTCCCTCCGGGATTAAGTCTCCTCATATATGATACGTCGCATGAATTGCATAGTGGCCCTTTGCAGGAAGAGTTCAGCAACATTCTTTCGCATTCCTTTTTGGCCAAACCGTATGCTTCATTGTCTAACAGACGGCGCATTACCCGTACTCCATATTCCGCAACCCCTACAGCAGCGCTACCAATGTTCCATGCTGCCGACGCAGCCTCATCCCGTGTCGCTGCACCAGATGCTAGACTATTGCTTGGATCTACGTTAAACGATGGTCTTTGGACATAAAATCCACCTGCGGGTCCTGGAGGGCCATGCCAATGGTGGTTGATGTCTTGGGAGGGTGCTTGCGGTTCTCTTCCTAGATAGTCATCCCATGCGAGCGAATCATTATAAACAAACCCATACAGGTTCAGCCCACCCTCTTCGTCAATTGGATCCTTGCTCATCCAGCGGCCTGTCAGAGGATCAAGGTATCTGTAACCGTAGTAATAAAGGCCGGTTTCGGTATCGAGATACTTGGAGCTGAAGCGATGGCTGAAATCGGCGGCTTTGTCCCCGCTGGAAACCACGGTGTTGCCGAAGGGGTCATACTCATAATGAGCCTTCACTACGCCGTATCCATCGAGATATTCACTAACGTCTCCGTTGCCATCGAATGTCGGATAGAAAGCTGTGCGAACGGGGGTTGAGCCGATCAGTGAATGCTCGGAGACGGCAAGAAGTCCACCGACGCCGCCCGCACCTTGCAGGGTGCCCGAGAGATCCAAGCCGCAGGTATAGGTTTTTATGAGCGTTGTGCCAGTGTATTCCGCAATGAGATTCCAGCCATCATAGAGGAAGCGTGTGGCGGTGGCTGAGCCGCCGCTGGGGGTGACCGTTTTTGAAATCCGACGTCCGAGATAATCATAGTCAGTCGCGATAACATCACCGTTCGACTTGGTCACTTTGACCAACCGGTTTTCTGCGTCCCAGACGAGGGCGGCCTCAGTGGTTGGTGCGGCCGGCAGCGGACCTCGCTGATAGTTCCCGTCAGCATCATATGCCGGATCATTGCCCATGGGCAGGCTGATGCCGTTGGCTTTGGTGTATTGGTTGAGGAGGTTGGCAACGTAGTTGGGTGTTGTGGGAAGATCGCCCAACAAGCCATTCACGGTTTTCTCCCGGTTCCCAATGGCATCATATTGATAGGCCCGGTCGATATTGGAGCTGCCATTGTCATTGGCCTCGACGAGCTCTCCGGTCGGGTTATAGGCCCAGCCCGTGAGACCCGGGTTGGACTGGTTGTCCTGCCCGAGGTTGAAGGTGGTGGTGACACCCATGCGTTGGCCGATGCTGTTCACGGAATGATCCAGTGTGTTGTAATCATACGCGGAACGGACGATAATTCCAGCGGAATTTTGTTTTTTCAGCAGGACATCCCGGTCGGCAGCCCAGTCATTGGATACGGTATGAACGGGACCAGTGACCGTGTGAATCAGGCTGTTTGAGCCTTCCTCAAAGGCGTAGGCGAAGGTTGCAACTCCGGCGGGAGCTTTGGAAGTCGCGTCAAGCGCCGGGTGATCCCAGATCTGATCGAGACGACCGGCGGTGTCGAACCCATAAGCGGTCGTGTAATCGCCGGAAACCTCCAAGGAGAGCGGACGCAAAGTGGCGTCGTAATTCCGGTCGAGAGTCTTGGCCAGCGTGTCCTGATTGAGTTGCTCCGAAGTGAGTCGCAGAGTGTCGGGACTGTAAACGTAATGGGCGTGGAGGACACCACCGCGTTCGACAGTGTCGATACGGTTAAGTCGGTCGCGGGTGAAGGTGATATCGCGGGTAAGGGAGTCGTTGCCGAAGTTGGCGCCGGTGTTGGATGCCGCCGAGGTAAAGTAGCGCACAGCGGCGAGGTTACCGGCGAGGTGGTCGTAGCGTGTGTGACTGCCCCGAGCCCAGGTGCGTGTCTTGAGCCTGCCTGCGCTGGTGTAAGAATAGGCGGGGCCGTTTGAACTGTTGTCGAGCTTGGATTGAAGACGGCCTGTGGTGGCAAAATAGTTCCATGTGGTTAGAGAACCGCCGGCGTTGATGGGTTTGCCGTTGGCGAAAGCGGGCTGTGTGCGGAGGGTAAGCATGCGACCGGCATAATCATATGAGTAAATAACGGAGTATGTCAGGGAGCCCCAGGTGGATTCGATATGCCCGTCTGGCAGATAGGTTGTGCGGGTGACGGAGGTGTCGGGGAGGGTGACGGCTGTGCGGTTGCCGCGGGAGTCATACGTATATAAAGTGGGGCGGCCGCCGGGGTCGGTGACGGATTTAACTGCGTCACAGGCGGCGGAAATGTAGACGGTGGTGGTGGTGCCGGTGCGGGAGTCGGTGGACGTCACAGGACGATTGAGAGTGTCACGGCCCGTGGTGACGGTACTGATGGCGATGTCGCCAGATGAATATGTGGTGATGTGGTCCAGCAGACCCCCTTCATAATATGCCACGGCATATGAATTATCGGGATTGGCGGAGGTCTCGGTCCATGACTGTGGCTGCGTGTTATCAATGGTGACAGTCCGGCTGCTGGCGGCAGTGGCTCCGGCAGCGATGGTCCATGAGTGAAGTCCATCCGGCGTTTGGTGCGTGGTAGAGGCTGGGGTGGATGTGGCGCTCCCATTGATCGCGTAAACCGAGGTGGTGCTGGTGAGCACGGCATAGCCATTGTAAGTGCCCGGAACGGTTGTGGTTTCGGTGATCTGATCGGTTTCGTAGTTAATGCCGGCGTCGCCGCTGAGGGAAATGGCAGTGGTGGTGCGCTCGCCGATAGAATTGTATGCATAGATCGTGCGCACGTTATCGGCATCAGTGACGCTTTCGAGCTGGCCGGAGGAATTATATCCATAATTGATAGACTCGGTGTCTTTGGTGGTGTTGGTAGTGCGCCCGGCCCAATCCGTTTGATTGGTGGTAAGTTCAAAGCCGCCTTGATAGGCACTGGAGGTGACGAGGCCGATGTTATTAACATCGTAGCCATATACCATCTGTGGCTGAAGGGAACCGATGGAGGAGGCAATGCGACCATCGGGATAGGTGGTGGTGGTTTGGGACCCATCCGAGGTCGTGGTGACGGTGGTGGTCAGACCGTCAGTATAAGTGGTGGTCGAGGTGGTGGCTACCAATGGGACATCGGCCGTTGCCGCGGGATTTGGAGACCATGACTCGCGGTAGGTGCCGGCAAGGTCGCGGACGGAAACCGCAATGACCTCGGAGTTGCGCTTGGTGGTTGTGGTTAGGCCATTGTAAACTGTCTCAGTGGCGACATTTAGGGTGGTGGCTTTGTTTTGCCGGCGCAGGCCGTCATAGGTGTACGTCGTCTCCACGCCATGGCGATCGGTGGAGGATGAGATGCCGCAGCAGGAATAGCTTGTTAGTATTTCCCATGCCTTGGTATTTCCGGAAGGGAAATAGGAGGTTTTCTCGGCCCGGCCGAAGGCGTCCTGCTGGGTGACTTCAAAGCTTTCAGTTGTCACCGTTCCGGCGTTTGGAACGGTTAGCGTCGCTGTGCGCAGGACGGGTGTTCCGTTGGCATTGTATATTGTTATTGTGGTGGTTCCATATGTTAGGGTGCCGCCATTGACACTGGGGGTGCTGATGGAGCCGTTTTTGACGGTGACGGTTTTACCGCCGTCGCCCTGACGGGAGTATGTATAGGTGGTTAGGGTACCATCCGGATGAGTGATGAGGGATGGTTGGCCGCCAAAGTCCGTACCATATGGAATATAGGTGATTTCTTCAGTTAGAGAAGTGTCGGGAGAAACGGCGCTGGAAGTCTTGGTGATGGCCTTGATGCTGTTGGCAGCCTCATTGAATGCTACCGATTTTTCGGATAGGGTTTTACCGCTGACCGTGCGGTTGATGGTGATGGTGCTGGTATTGGAATTCCATGTGAGGGTATTGGTGAGGCCCTGTAGATTGCCAGCGAATGGAAGCTGGACCAGATGGAAGTCGTTGCCTCCATTGAACTGATATGAGTGAACCTCCTCATATCCATCATAACGGGTGTATTGTTTTAGTAGGCCGTATCCGCCGGTAGTGGATTCACCGGGTTGAAAATAGACCCAATTGGAAGTGAGATGGGAACCGGACGGATCGATGATTTCCTGGGTCTTTTCCCAGCACCACGCAAAGTTCTCCCATGTGGTCTCGATATCCGAGACGGTGATGTTGTTTTCCTTGACGGTATCACGGTGAACTTCCTTGCCGGGCACGGGGACGGAGATGACACGGGTTTCCGTGCGCATTGGGGAAAAGACGCCATCGACGACGGGGCCGGAATCGAGGATGCAAGTGTTAGCGTCAGGTTGGCTCTGCCGGTAGCGGAAAGTGGAATTATCGTAAGTGCTGTCGAGACAAAGATATGTCGTGCCGCTTACCTGGACCCGGGAGATGGTGGTCGTGCGGAACGGTGTGTTGTTATGTGAATGGGTAAGGGTAAAGGCATTGGGATCGAAGGCCGTTGCGGACGGGGTAAGTGTGATGGTATTGACCGGGCTGACGACCGATGTGATACAACCATTCCCGTCGCGGTTGACTGTGAACGTGGATGGGACCAGTGCGATGATCCCGGCGGTACCGGGATTGGTGAGGTCGGGCGTATAGAAGCGAAGGAAGCCGGTGGTGTCTCCGGCATTGGAAGCTCCGAGCGGAATATATCCTATGAAGCAGCCATTACTGGCGCTGGGACAGGCTGAAGATGTTTGACAAGTCTCGCAGGACTGGCAGGAGTTGATAGTGAAATAGGTCGGGCAAGATTCGGGTGATTTTGTGCCTGTGCAAGTGACCATGAGTTTCCACCTTTTGGCACCCAGTTCCATACCTTCCTTAGCCTTGCTACCGGAGATGGTGACATCGATCCTGGCGGTTTTGATACCATCGCGGTTTTCAAAGTTCCCAAGAGGCACCGAGACAAGATCTGTGGAAACTTTCGGATCGGAGTCGGACTCGACGTAGTAACCAATTACGCTGTTGTCTGTCAAACAGTTCTTGTCAATCGTAAGATTAACATCGCCGAGCGAGTAATTACCGTTTTTTTCTTTAGCGGCTGGAATGAGGGGCTTATCGGGTTTTTGGGCTAGTGACTGCGTGGCACCACCCTGACCGATTGTTACGGTGATGCACTTGCAGCAGGTGGCTGGGGTCAGGTTGTAGTTTGGAGACACATAGTCAGCAGCAAAGGCAGCATGCGGGGCGGCCAGCAGGACGGCAAGGGTAACGAGGCGAAGGGAGGGCATGGGAAGAGTTATAGGTTATTAGTTAACGGTTATTGGGGAAAGGCAATGGGTTGTTAGTTCTGCGCGGGCGGGGTGGTGAAGATGCCCACATTGGAACACATGCGGGGATTGCCCTCACCGGACCACTCGAAGTAGAGGGTGGCGATTCCGTTCTGGTCGAAATCGGCATTGGTGAGCCACAGGGTCTCGGAGCCGTTGATGAAAAGAGTGCCCTGGAAGATGGACTTGATGCGGATGTAAATGTCCCGGGGGAGCCCCACCGCCACGATGGAGCCACTCATGAGGCGGGTGCCGTCGGGATACGTGTGAATGAGTTGGGCATCGCCTGTTTCATCAATGTAGGCGAGATAGAAGGCATTGACGGTGCCCCTGTCCACGATGGCGGAGGGAGCGCCGACGGCATCGTCCGGGATACGGGCAATGACGTGGCGCGGGCCGATATCGAAGGGTGTGACGAGGAAGCTGCGCGGAGCGTCCACTGCGGTGGTTTCCTGCCAGGCGAGGCGGGAATCCGCCTGGACGGTCAGGATGGGACTGAGTGCCGGCGGAAACCACTCGCGCGGCGCGTTGGTGCGCACGCTGAAGTCGGGGCCGAAATTGGCACGATGGACGTGGACAACGGTGGTGCGGGGCGGCCTGTTGGAATAATTGGTGACGAGGGTATAAGTGCCCGCGGTAGCGAAGGTGGCGGTGAATGGCTGGCCGGAAGTGTGGGTGGTGTTGCCCGCCGGGTCGGCAAGAAGGGTGCCGTCCATGGTGACAGTGAAGGTCTTGGGTGGCCCGGTGGCTCCATCGACCCACGCGTCAAGGCGCAAGGAGTCGTCCTTGCGGATGTGGAGAACCTGATGGACGCGAAGGTTGACGGGCACC
>JBAXOP010000168.1:0-11339 GCA_037133195.1 Verrucomicrobiota bacterium
CCTCGGCGAGTTCGGGGTGGAGCAACAGCCATTGGAGGTGGACGGATTTGTCGCGACCGTAGAACAGGTTGCGCAGGTAACGGAATTCCCAGCGCGGGTAATCATCGACTAACAACACATTAGTGCGCGCCTCGGTGATCGATGTCTCGAACGACCAGCGGTTGTTTTCCGGAAAGCGATCACCGGGCAACGCCTGAATGTCAATGTGGTAGCCCCCGGTGCCGCCCTTTTCCGGCAGATGGACAAATTTCACCTCCTCGCGGAAATGGTCTTGCGGAATGAAAATTTCCTTCTCCTCGATGAGTTTGCCGTCGCCAATCAATTGCACTTTCGCTTTCTGGCCTTTGTATCCATCAAATTTCAAGTCAGCCGAAACCCGCATCCGGTCGCCCAGATGGATCGCGTCGGGCGAACGCACGGCCAGTACCGCGGCGTCGCGTGGCGCGTCCGGGCTGCCGACCGCGATGATGCCAAGCGGGGCGTCGAGGGTGCCGAAGCGCCGGGCGCTATCCTCGACGCGGGACGGGCGGTTGTGGCGGCCGTCGGTGAGGAGGAGAGCGCCGGCGAGTTCGTCGGGGGGGATTTGTTCGAGCACCGAGTCGAGGGCGGCGGCGATATCGGTGGCCTGGTTCCATCCGCTGGCGGTGGTGCCGGAGTCATTTTCGGGGCTGCGGGCGAAGTGGATTTCGTGCAATTTCACGTGTTCGCCGAGTTGTTTGAGCAAGCCGGACTTAGTGAGGGCGTCGCGGGCGAGGGCGGTCCGGGTGCGCACGCCCCCATCGTCGATAAGGTCCATCGACGCAGAATCGTCCCACAGCACGGCCACCTGGCGGGTGAGTCGCCGTTTGACGTTGCGCACGTAGGTCGGCTCGATGAGGACCCAGGCCAACAACCCGAGCGCAGCCAACCGCAGCCCGAGCAATTGCCGGGAGCGGCGCGGGCCGAGGGTCGCCGCTTCGTAGCGGTACAGGAAAATGAGCAACTCGGCAGCGGCGGTCAGGCCACAAGCGACAGTTCCCGGCGACCAACCCGGCGCGATGCGCACGATGCCGCCCATCGCCGCGAGCAATCCCCACAGGCCCAGCGCCACTCCTGCGGCGCGTGCGGCGTGCCGCCACCAAGCACGCGGATTCATCGGAACCCCCCTTTTTCTAGCGAGCCCGGAGTGCTATCACCAAACTCGATGCGAACATCGTCGCCGGCCCGCCGCGAGCGCGACACCCAGCGCGCCAAAACCATTTCCAGCAACAACAGGATCACCGCGGCCGCGGCAATCAGACGGGTGATTTCGCGGCCAAAACCACGACCGGACAACACCGTGAGCACGTCAGCGGTCGATTGTGGCAACAACACGTCGATGCGTGCCTGCAATTGTGCCAGATCCTCGGTGGTGAGTGCGTCGAGGCGGCTTTCGGCGATTTCCCCGCGCACCACCACCGGCAATGGGGTGGTGGCGGAGTCGCCGGTGATTGATGCACGCTGGTCCGGGGGCAGTTTTACCTGATAGAGGCCTGGCACGGCGGGGCCTTCGATGCGGAGTTCGCGACCGCGCCTGCCGAGTAATACCACCGCCTTGCGGATGCGGCCACCGGGGTCAGTCGCCTCTCCGGCGGGCGGATTTTTTTCCTGGGCGGGGAGCCAGGCGGTGGGAGGGATGATTTGGCGGGTGCCGCCGGGAGCTGTCCAAAAAAGGCGGGCGTGCGGGTTTGCGCCAGCTTGTTCGTAAAGTGCCTCGAAAGTGACTGGCTTGCCCGCTTCGAGGCGGACCCGGCCCTTGACCGCAGTTTGGTTCACTTTTTGTGCCAACACGGGTTTATCGGCAATTTTGATCGTAATGTGGTCATCCACTTCTGCGTCCAATTGGTAGTCGCCGGATATTTGCGGCAACAGGGTGGCGCGCCATTGCACGGCAAAATTGTCGCGCGGGACGTTGCCGCCGGGGGGCTGGGTGCTCCAATTAAAGTCGATGGTCGGATCGATTCTTTCCAACAACGGACGTTCGGCCCTGGCGTTGCGGCGGGAATAGCGGGCAGCCAGGCCACCGGACGAGCGTGAATCCAGGACCACCGACGGGCTCCAAGCGGAGTCGAGGTTCCAGTTGACGCCACCGCCGGCAGCCCAGGCGACGAGTTCCTGGACGAGGGGAACGAAAGCGGAGCGGGCGGGCAGGTTGCCAGCGCGGGCATCAAATGCGCAGGTGGCCACCACGCAGCGGCCGGCGCCGTAGCCGCGGGTGGCGAGGAACGGATCGCCGTTGTTGAAGGTGGCGGCCAGCGAACCGGTGTCTGCCTGCAAGGATGACTTATGCCAGCGCCGAATCACCGCGCCGCCAAGGTCGGAGCGGCGCTCGTCGCCGGCCCAGGCCAACGCGGCGTGGCGAAAACTCGCCGGGCTGGGGGAAACTCCCTTTTCGGCGGTGCTTTCGTCGGCCAGGCTCAGTGGCAGCAGGGCTCCATCCGGGCCATCCCATGCATTGTAAAATCTAGGATCGCAGCGCGGACCGGCCAGCACCAACAAGCCACTGCCCGCCGCAGTGCGCTCAGCCAGCGCCGCAGCGAGAATGGCGGGCAGGCGAGGCACATCGGCCAGCACCACCACCTCAGCCCCGGCCAACATGTCTGCCGTAAGATCAGGAGCTGGAATGACGAGCGGATCCATCAAAAAATCCGCGCCCGCCCGCCCACCTCGCAGCAAATCGCTGGCTGGGGCTAGGGCCAGCGCCGTGTGACCGGCCGCACGCTCAAAAAAACTGCCAGCCGGATTGCCATCCACCAGCACCACCCGCAACGCCTTGCGCACCGTCACCACGCGCTCGGCGTGATCGTCGCCGGCGATGTCGTCGTGGCCACTGAGCCGCGCAATGACCACGTGGGCACCCGGGGTAGTGAAACGATGGCGGGTTTCGATCGTCTGGACTTGCCCGGGAATGAGCAGGCCCAACGATTCGTGGACCGCCAGTTGACCGTCAATTTCTATCAAAAGCTCGCCGGGCATCACCGGTTGGTTGCCGGTGCTCACCACCTCGGTGCGCAACAGGCACGGGCGGTCGGTGCCGGTCAGTTCGCGGCTGGTGGTGATGGAGGCGATGCCGGCGTTGCGCAGGGTGGGCGCATGCGGGAAGCCGCGCAACAACAGGTGGGGCTTGGCGGGCAGGGTGTCCCATGCCGCCGCCAGTGTTTTCCACACCCCGGCATTATCTAAGCTCCAACCGTGGCGCTGCATGTCGGTCAGGACAATGATATCCTTGTTAGGTTGCTCACCCTCGGCCAGCACCAAGGTGGCCATACCAAGTGCCTCATTGACGCGGAAGGTGCCGCCCACCGCGTGGAGGCCATCGAGTTGGGCGAGCACATCGGCGCGGTGTGACACCGGGGTGCTGGACAGCGGTTGGGGTGATGGGCCGCCGAGGATTACGGCGAAGGAGGTTCCGCGCGGGGCGTCCTTGACGATGCGGCGGGCCTCGTCGAGTGCGTCATCAAACAAGCTGCGCGTGCCGGAGGTCCGGGTCATCGAGGTGGATGCGTCGATGACCAAGGCGACGTCGCGGCGGCCGGCGGCTTCGAAGCGACGCAAATTGAGTTGGCGCTCCCACACGACCATGGCCACCGCGAGACCAAACATCAGCAAGGCGATGGCACGCACTAGCAAGCGCTTGCGGGCGGTGGCCAGCACGAACGAACCGCCGAACAAGCCGATTCCCAACAACACGGCCGGGAGCACCAGCAGCCACGGGGTAGCGCTGTTAGGTGGCACGAACGGGCGGGCGATGGCCAGAGCGGCGAGGGCCAGCAACAGGCAGCGGGCGGCCATTAAGAGCAAGTCTTCCCACTCCATGCGGCGGCGGCGTTCCGATAGCGAATCCATCAAGAAGCGCATGGCACCCCAGGCGAGCGGCTTGGCGGCTTGGCGGCGCACCAAGTGAACGATCACCGGGATGGAAACGCCGGTGAGCGCGAGCAGCAGCCATGGATTGAGGAAGAGCATCGTTTAACGGCCGCGTTTGGCGTGCATGCGGCGGCCGATGTAGCGCAGCAGGGTTTGGCGGAGGGGATTGCGGGTGTTCACCGGCACATAATCAGCGTGTAAATTGCCGCAAGCCGCCTCAATCATTTTGATGAATTGACCGACGCGTTCGAGATAGGCGGCACGCACCGCGTGAGGGTCGATACGCAAGTTCGGCGAGATTTTCTCGAGGTCGCGAAATTGTTGGTAACCGGCAAACGGAAAACTCAATTCCTCCTCGGCCATCAAGTGGAAGATGACGAGTTCGTGCTGGCGGAAATCAAAGTGATGCAGCGCCTCGACGATGCGTGCGGGATCATCGAACAAGTCGCTGATGAGAAACACCACACCACGTCGCGGTATCCGCTCGGCCACATCGTGCAGCACCGCCGCCGCATCCGTGTCCGCCCCGGCCTTACTGCGGTCGAGCACCTCGAGGATGCGCCGGACCTGGCTCGGCCGACTGGCGGCCCGCACGAAATCCAGCGGCTTGCGGTCAAAGGTGACCAGGCCGGCGGCGTCGCCTTGTTTCACAAACAAATATGCCAGCGCCGCCGCCAAGTATTTCGCATAAGCGAGCTTCGAAAGTGCCTTGCCCTCAAGTGTCGCCGCCTTGTCACCGGTAAAATCCATCGACCCGCTGACGTCCACCGCGAGAGTCGCCCGCAGGTTGGTTTCCTCGATATATTGGCGCACCACATTGCGGTCACTGCGGGCCATCACCCGCCAATCCAGCGTACGCGGGTCATCGCCCGGTGCGTACGGCCGGTGCTCCGCAAACTCCACCGAGATGCCCTTGTCCGGGCTGGTGTGCTTACCTGTTAGTGTCCCTTGCATGCGGCGGCGTGCCAGCCATTCGAGGCGGCGCATCACTCCCATCGTCTCCTCGGGCAGGAGCCGCATGCAGTCCGGTAGGTGCGAGGGGGTGGCCATTTGGAAAAACTGAAAAACTGAAAAACTGAAAAACTGAAAAACTGAAAAGCTGAAAGTTGAGAGTTGAAACGGATAGATGCAGCGCGAAGCCCTTTCAGCTTTTCAGCTTTCAGTTTTTCAGCATTTTCTTCAGACCTTGAGGTCCTCGCGCGGTGCCAGTTTGGCGAGGATGCGGCGGATGATCTCATCGCTGGTCACTCCTGCCGCTTCGGCATTGAAGGTGGTCAGCACCCGGTGGCGCAGCACCGGCGCGGCCACCGCCGCCACATCGCGGGTGGTGGCGTGGAAACGGCCGCGCAATACGGCGTGGGCTTTGGCAGCAGATATCAGACCGATGCCGGCGCGTGGACCGGCGCCCCAAGCGACCATTTCGCGGACGAAATCCGGGGCATTTTTTTCCTTGGGGCGGGTCGAGCGGGTGATGGCTGCGGCGAAGTCGATGACGTGGTCGCCGACCGGCACCCGCCTAACAATGTCTTGGAGTTGCAAAATATCCTCGGTTCCCATCATGGGCGACACGCTGGCGGTGGCCGGCCCGGTGACGCGGCGGATGATCTCACATTCCTCCGCCTCACTGGGGTAATCGACAATAATATTAAACAGAAAGCGGTCGAGCTGGGCCTCGGGTAGCGGATAAGTGCCTTCCTGTTCGATCGGGTTCTGGGTGGCCAGCACGAAAAATGGCACTGGCAAGTGCATCGTTCGCTCGCCCACCGTCACGTGCCGTTCCTGCATCGCCTCCAGCAAGGCCGCCTGGGTTTTTGGCGGGGTGCGGTTGATTTCATCTGCCAGCAACATGTTGGCAAACACCGGCCCCTGCACAAAGCGAAACCCGCGCCGACCGGTTTCCGGGTCCACTTCCAATACGTCGGTGCCGGTGATATCCGCCGGCATTAGGTCCGGCGTAAATTGAATCCGCCGAAAACTCAGGTCCAGCGCTTGCGCCAATGTCGATACTAACAATGTCTTGGCCAGCCCCGGCACTCCCACCAACAAGGCATGGCCCCGGCAAAACACCGCCATCAACACTTGCTCAATGACCCCTTGTTGGCCAACAATCACTTGCCCGATTTCTTCCTTCATCCGGCTATACACCGCATGCAGCCTATCAACCGTCGCCTTGTCATCCATTGCCATGATAAACGGCTATTACGCCTCACTTGTCGCCGCCTTTCATTTATTCTGGCTGACCACCGCAATTGGCCACCGCCCATGGCTCAAGCGAGCCCGCTATCCAGCATGCGCGAAAATACCAGCGAGTCGCGCCCGCTCGCCTCAAATTGTTGGCGCCGCGCCTCCGGCAAATCCTCCACCGTGGCCGGTGAATAGCCAAGCCGCTGGTTGAAAAAATCCGCTGCGCGGTTGGTTAGGGCAAACACCCGCCCAATCCCCAACTCACGTGCCATCGCTTCGGCGTGGCGCACCAATTCAATGCCGTAGCCACGGCCCTCATGCGATTGCTTCACATGCAGGCAGGCCACCTCGGCACAGTGCTCAGCGGGATACTCGTGCAAGGCGACGCAACCGACCACGTTGCCGTCAATGGTCAGGACCCGGAAATCGGCTAGCCTCGATTGGATGTCCTCATACGTGCGCTCCACGAGCTTGGTGCGGCGCACCGCCCGGCCGATCATGCCTAACAATTCAGGAATGTCCTCCTCGCGTAATTCGCGGATCACCCGGTAACTATCGGCGTGAATCATGGTGCCGACGCCCTCGTTGGAGAATAATTCGTCAACCAATACCCCTTGGCGACGGCCGTTAAGCACATGTACGCGTGGCACCCCGCGCTGGCAGGCGATGGCAGCAGCCCTCAGCAAGGCGGCCCCGCCACCAGACGCCCGGCTGGTCAACCCCTCGGCATCCGCCGCGCGGATGGCGTGCACCGGTTCGCCGTCAATGAGGATTGCCTCTTCTAACAGCGCGATGATTTTCGCGACGCCGATGCCTTTAGCGAAATCTACCACTGGGAAATCGAGTGGGCCGGTGGCGGTGGCGTCGATAATGGCGGACTGGCCGCGGGCGAGGATTTCGAGCACCTCGCGCACCGCTTTGGGGTCGGTGATGGGGCGAGCGACCCGGGCGGCCATAATTTCGCACTCCAAGGTCCAAGCGTAGAGGTCCTTCAAATCTCCGCCTAGCACGCCGAGAACCAGTTTAACGCCTAGATCTTCCAGTACCGCGAGATCCAGCAAGGTTTCGGCGATTGCCGGCTCGGGCAACAACCCCGCCTCGATCAACACGAAAAACACCTTCCCGCGGAATTGGGGAATGTACTGGAGAACTTCTCTTACGTCGCTCTGTTGCGCCACGCCCGCCATCCTACCAGACGCTTCCCCCACCGCAAGGGCGGCTTGCGGAAATCCACCCAACCGCGTGGCAATGCGCGAGGAGCCCTCAAGGTGTGGCGGCGTCCCCGCCGCCATTGGCCCATGCGCAGAGCAAAGTCAGCCGCTTGGCGGCCTTCGCTTGCGCATCTCATGGGCTAATGGGGGCAAGATGCCCACTCTCCTTGCCCCCCAAGAAAGACAAATGGGCCCTTGTCACGGGAAACCCACCGGGTATGCTCCACGGCGACGCCTTTACCTACCCACAGCCCAATATCCCCTCCGACTAATCCGCATGCTCCGCCTTCACTCGCATCCTCTGCTCCTCGCCGTGGCTTGTCCGTGCGCGGCCAACCCCAATCCGCTTTTCTAACAATCAATCACTGGATTTCTCGGCCGATGGTCAATATGCTCACGATTTCCATTGTTATTCCGGTGTATAACGAGGCACCGGTGTTGCCGTTGTTGTTCGCCGGGCTGGAGATCACTATTTTTGGCACAATTGAGTTGCTGATGTTCGGTATCTTCGGCGAATACCTCGGACGCACCTATGAGCAAGTCAAACAACGCCCGCTCTATATCATCGCCAACATTGAGCGCAGTAGCGGCGGTGCCCCATCGCCCAGTCACTCCGAGCCTTCATGATTACCGATTCTAAACCATCCGCGACGCCCTTCATTGCACCTGAGGACCGCCCGTCCCGCGCCCTCGGGCCGCTGCGGGTGGCGGCGGCGATATTGGCCACGCTGACGCTGTTTCGCTTGTGGTATGTGACGCGCGTTGAACTGGTGCCCGACGAAGCTTATTACTGGGTTTGGTCAAAACATTTGGCGGCCTCGTATCGCGATAAGGGCCCGGCGGTGGCCTGGGTCATTGCATTGGGCAACTGGTTATTTGGCGACACGGTGTTTGGGTTGCGTTTTTTTGCGGTGATATTCAGTGCCGGCACCAGTTGGCTTCTCTTCGTGCTGGCCCGCCGCCTCGCCGGCGAGCGCAACGCCTTGTGGTGCTTGATTCTGGCTAATATCATTCCGCTGTTAGCCGTGGGCTCGTTGCTCATGACCATCGATATCCTGAGCCTGTTTTGTTGGGCCTGGGGGATGAACCTGTTTTGGACCGCCATCCACAACCGCAAACTCTGGCAATGGCTCGCTCTTGGCCTCATCATCGGTCTCGGGTTTCTCGCTAAATTTACCAACGGCTTGCAATTGCTCTGCATCATCGCGTTCCTGTGCTGGTCCAAGCCACATCGCTCGCTAGTATTGAGCAAGTTCACCGTGACAATGGGGTTGGCCTTCGGCATCGCCATCCTGCCCATCGTGTGGTGGAACGTCCATACCGGTTGGATCCATGCCGCCGCCCTGCATTCGCGCAGCGGCGTGGAAAGTTCTTTCCATATCCGCCCGCTCGAGTTGTTGCGTTTCATCGGCGGTCAAATCCTTGTGCTCTCACCGCTTATCGGAATCGGTTTGATCGCTGCCGTGATTGGCACTTGCTGGAAATATCCCCGCAATCTGGCAGCTCGCTTCTTGTTGTGCCACTGCCTGCCGGTGTACGCCGTGTTCGGATTTTTCAGCCTCAATCATGCTGGCAAGGAAAATTGGACCGCGCCGGCTCTCATCGCAGGAATCGTCGTTCTAACGGTGTTCTGGCGACGTCTCGCCGCCACCAACCCGCGCTGGCGGGGGTGGATCGGCGCTTCGCTAGGCATATCGTGCCTAGCCAGCGTGATTCTGCACAACACCGATTACCTGCACCTGCCGAGTAAATACGAACCACTCCGCCGCGCCCAAGGCTGGGCGGATTTCTCGGCGCATGTCCAACGAGCGCGAACCAATTACCAGGCGACCCTGCTTATCGGTAATCATTACTCGCAAGCCAGTATGATGCAGTTCTATCTTGCGGATCACCCCACCACCTATCTGCCAGAGCAACCGTACGGGCAAAATCAATTCACCTTGTGGCCATCCTATCAAACCAAGGATCATTTGCAGGCGCTTTTCGTCACCGACAAGCCCAGTGATGCGCTGCCCCCATCGCTGCTGCGAGACTTTCCCATGTGCGAGGTGGTGGATGATTTTTGGTCGCAGCACCAAGGCCGGGACATGACTCATTTCATTATCTATCTCTGTCATCAAGACTGAGTAATAACCCACTTCTCCGCTCATGCCACCAGCCGACGCCGCCACGCCAAATACTGTTAGTTCAGCAGGAGGACAGGCATCTTGCCTGTCTTGGACGACCCACCGCCACCCCCGCCGCCGCGGGTTATGGCTCACGCTCACCGGCTTGCTAGGGCTGACGCTATGCGCCTTGCTCCCAATCAACCCACAAGGACCATTCGATGCGCGTGACTTCACGCGGCTGGCCGGCATGCGGCTGGAAGCCACCGGCATCGGCACCCTCATTGAACCCTGGAGCGCCCCATTCCATATCCTTGCGGGGGCTCCAGACTTCCGCTTGGCTGGCTTGGCCACCGTGATTTGGTTATTCGTCGCTGCCGCCTTCTGGCGTGCCGTGGCAGACCGCCGTGCCCGCCATTGCTTATCCATCAGGTCCCGCCTGCTCAGAAGTGCTGCCGCCGGCTTGGCCGCTGGCCTGGTGATGGTGCTGTGGATCGGTGCCGCTGTCATGCTGCGAGTGCCACGCTGGTGCCTGCGGGTTGATGATCCCAATGCGCTCATTGTGGATCTGCATTCTCACACATATGGGTCCCACGACGGCTTGGTGTCTGCCCCACAAAACCTCGCCTGGCACAGCGCCGCCGGCTATAATGTCGTGGCCGTCACCGAACATCGCTACCCGGCCGGTGCCTTTGCCACCCAGGCCTACGCCCGCCAAGCCGCCACACCGCAGCCCGCCGTAATCCCCGGCCAGGAACTCAGTTTTCTCTATCAGAACGAGTTCCTCCCGCTCCTGTTCCTCGGCCTGCAAGCCGACTATGTGGAAACACCTAACATAGGCGCCGATTCGCTCGCCGACTACCTCACATTCATCCGTACCGAGCAACTCGGCACATCCCTTGCCATGGGCTTTACACTCGCAGCGCATCAGGCCGAGGTGCTGGCCAACGCCGGCATCGACGGATTTGAAATAGCCAATTATGGCCACCCTAACATTCCTGTGGCAGTCCGCCAAGCCATCCTCGCGGCGGCTCGCAGTCACGGCCTCTCACTGGTGGCCACATCGGATTGGCACGGCTGTGGCGGCACGGCACGCACGTGGACGGTCATTCACGCCGCCTCGCCGGTGGCCGCCATGTCTCCCCAACAAAGAGTGGACACGGTGCTGGCGAAGTTGCGCGAGCGCAATTCCACGGATGTAGTTCCGGTGGTGGCCGGGGCTCTTGGGCCGGCTCCATGGTGGCGGGCGCTATTCGCACCGGTGGCGGAATCCCTGCGCTATGCCGCAGAACTTTCCCCGTTGCAGGTCCTCTCGTGGTGGCTGTGGTGCGCCGTCATCTTAGCCCTAGCACGACTGCTGGCACGCAGCGGCTGGCCCGCCGGGCGGGTGTTCGCCGCGCTGTTGCTAGTCGGCTTGGGCGCCATTCTGTTATGGGGTAGCTTGGGATGGATCGCGGTTACGCCCAACGGCCGGCTGGCATCCGGTTTCCCCCGTCACATCGGCACCTATGCCCTGCTGTGCGCCTTCTCCGCGCTTCTCGCCGGCGCTTGGCTGGGCCGCAGCGCCTGGCAACAACGCGCCTTGTAGCGGCGTGTCTATGACCGCCGACGCACCTGAAATGCCTATTTACGATATGCGTCATCTCATTCACGCATCATGGGCAACCGGGCAAGGATGCCCGGTCCACGCGGCGCGAGCATGTTGCCCGCATGGCCCATGCGAGGCGAATGCAACATGCGCCCCACTCCCTCCATTCACGCATCATGGGCAACCGGGCAAGGATGCCCGGTCCACGTGGCGCGGGCATGTTGCCCGCATGGCCCATGCGAGGCGAATGCAACATGCGCCCCGCATCCCTCCATTCACGCATCATGGGCAACCGGGCAAGGATGCCCGGTCCACGATAGAGGTAGGAACGGGGCTTTCGCCCCGCTCCCCCCTCCGAACCGGACG
>JBAXOP010000169.1:0-11337 GCA_037133195.1 Verrucomicrobiota bacterium
CCTCCCCGACTCCCCGCCTCCCCGCTCACCGACTCACCGACCCCCGACCCCCATGGCCAACAAAGACAGCACCGATCCCGCCCGCATGGAAAAAATTGTTTCCCTGTGCAAACGCCGCGGCTTGATTTTCCAAGCCGGCGAACTCTACGGCGGCCTCAACGGTTGCTGGGATTACGGTCCGCTAGGTGCCGAACTGAAGCGCAATCTCAAAGATTATTGGTGGCGGAAAACCGTCCAGGAACGCGACGACGTCCTCGGCATGGACGGCGCTATCCTCACCATGGAACAGGTGCTGGTGGCCTCCGGTCATGTCGGCGGATTCTCCGATCCCATGTGCGATTGCCTGCTATCCAAAGCCCGCCTGCGCGCCGATCAAATTCCGGCACAAGATGGCACTGTCTATCATTTTCAAGGCGCGAACCTGCCCGGGACCTCATGGCAAACCGACCGGCCATACTCGGTTTTGATGCTTCCGGGATTCGATGAAGCCAAAGTCAGGAAAACCGCTAGGGAATACTACGCGCAATTTGCCACCGGCACATTGCAGCCATCCACCGCGGACATTGGCGAGGCGGTACCAGCCACGCCGTACACCCCCAAGGAAATCCTCAAAAACTTGGCACTAGCGGGTGAAACGACTGAAGAAGTCGTCGGCTCTACCCAGTTCAACCCCGACAACGGATCCCTCCTAACCGAACCGCGCCAATTCAACCTGATGCTCCAAACAAACTTCGGCGCCACCGGCGACCAGATCGCCTATCTGCGCCCGGAAACCGCTCAATCGATTTTCGTGCAATACAAAAATGTGCTCGATTCCAACCGGGTGAAGCTGCCCTTCGGTATCGCCCAGTGCGGCAAGTCGTTCCGCAATGAGATCAACCCGCGCAATTTCACCTTCCGCTCACGCGAGTTTGAGCAAATGGAAATCGAGTTTTTCTGCCATCCGGACGATGGGATGCGGCTCACCGATGAGTGGTTGGAGCAACGCCTTAAGTTTTATGGCGAAATCGGTATCCCCCGCGAAAAACTCCATATCCTCGATGTGCCGGATGGCGAACGCGCATTCTATTCGAAAAAAACCTACGATATCGAATATGAGTTTCCTTTCGGTATCCAGGAGTTGGAAGGCGTCGCATACCGCACCGATTATGACTTGGGCGTACACGAAAAAGGCGCCGGCAAATCCTTGGTCTATTTCGATGAGGAAACCAAGGAACGTTTCCTTCCCCACGTCGTCGAACCGTCCGCCGGTTGCGACCGCACCGTGCTGGCACTCATCTGCGAGGCGTTCGATGAAGAAATTCTAACTGATGACAAGGGCAAGGAGGACGTCCGCACTGTGTTGCGCTTCGTCCCTCGCATGGCCCCGGTCAAAGTCGGCATCTTCCCGTTGCTCAAGAAAAACGATGAGCAAGTGCGCATCGCCCGCTCTATCCAAAAACTCCTCCAACCCTGGATGAACGTGTTCTATGACGATGGCGGTGCTGTCGGCCGCCGCTACCGTCGCCAGGACGAGATCGGCACTCCGTTCTGTATCACCGTGGATTTCGATACCCTCGGCGAAAATGGCGAGACCTTGAAAGACACCGTCACCATCCGTCATCGCGATTCCATGGAACAGGAACGCCTGCCGCTGGAGGCTCTACTGCCGTGGTTGTTGGAACGGGTGCGCTGAGACGGGCGACGCCCAATCCTGTTCAATTTTGCATGAAGAGAAAGGATTTTGTTACTACTCAGGTATCATTCACAGATGATTTCAGAATTGGGGTGATGCCTATGACGCCTGACGATGCATGCTGCGCCACGCCCACCCGCCGTCATTGGCTGGGGTTCTGGAGCATGATCGTTCAACAATCACAGAACGCCTTCAATGACAAGGTCGCCCAATTTATGTTGGTGGCCCTGGGCGGCGCCGTGGGCGTCGCGGTGGAAAGTTGGGCCGCCATTCTAATCGCCATGCCTTATGTCTTGTTCGCTCCGCTGGCCGGTTGGATGAGCGACCGCTACTCAAAACGCGATGTGATGTTAGGGGCGGCCATGGCCCAGGTGCTCGTCCTCGCCATCATCTGCGCCGCGCTATACATGCACAATATGCCCGTAGCCATGATCGGGTTTTTTGCACTGGCCAGCCAGGCGGCGTTTTTCAGTCCGGCGAAGATTGGCAGCAACAAAGAATTGCTAGGTTCGCGGCACCTCGGATTTGCCTCCGGCATCCAGCAAATGACCTCAATGCTGGGAATGTTGGCGGGGCAAATTCTCGCTGGCTGGATCTATGATACCCGCTACCGGGCGATGGGCGGCAATGAGGCGGTGGCCTGGGATGCGGCACTGATGCCGTTGCTCATCCTCACGCTGTGCTCGCTGCCGGCGCTGGCCATGGCATGGATGGTGCCGCGGGTGCTTCCACATGGCGGAGACCCCTTGCGCCGGGCACTTTTACTGCAACATTTCGGCCATCTCAAGGACTTGTGGCGGGATGCTCCGCTGCGCCGCGCGTCCTTTGGCATGGCCTTTTTCTGGGGCCTGGCTACTTTCCTCAACCTGTGGTCGGTGAAGCTGGCCAAAGCGATGACCGGCGGCCACGAGGGCTTCGGCACCTTGGCGTCGGAGTTTATGGCGGCGGCCTCGTTAGGCATGATCGCTGGCTTCGGCCTCGCGGCTGTACTGTTGCGCCGCCGTATCGAATTGGGTTGGGTGCCACTGGCAGGTGTGGCCATGGCGGCACTGGCCTTGCTGATTGCCGCTCTACCGTTAGGCAGCGGCGGGTTGTTGGCGCTGCTAATCTTGTTAGCCATGAGTGCGGCGGTGTACTTGGCACCGCTCAATGCTTGGGTGCAAGACCGCTATCCGGCCGGCAAGCGTGGCGAGCTGCAATCTGCGGTGAACCTGCAGGATTGTTTCGCAGGAATCCTTGCCGCCGGCCTTATCGAGGCGCTCGGCTGGCTCACTCATCATTGCGGACTGGATGCGCTGCAAGGCTTGCGCATCCAAATCGCCGTCGCCGGCTTGCTTTGCGCGCTGATGACCTTGGTGATTATCCGCCTGATGCCGGGACATTTCCTGCGCTTGTTAGCCTCTGCCTTGGTCCATTCAATCTATAAAGTACGCACCTTTCATTTTAAAAGACTACCGTCCCAAGGCGGCGTGCTGTTGTTGCCCAATCATGTGACCTATGCCGACGCATTTTTCATCGCCGCCGCTTGCGGCCGGTCGGTGCGCTTCGTCATGGATGAAACATATATGCAACAACCTGCGGTGCGCCGGTTTGTTAGTTTTTTTGATACGCTCGGCATCAGCCAACAGCAACCGCGCGAGGCGATCCGCAGTATCATCGCGGCACTGCGGCAAGGCGACACGGTGTGCCTATTTCCCGAGGGCCAGTTATCGCGCACCGGCACGCTATGCAAATTGCAGCGCGGCTTTGAACTCATCGCAAAAAAGGCCGGCCATCCTCTGGTACCTCTGTGGTGCGACGGTTCTTGGGGCTCTATTTTTTCGTTTGAGCGCAAACGGTTTTTCAATAAGTGGCCCTATCTGAGGTGGCGGCACGACCTGAGCGTGGTGTTCGGCGAACCCATCCCGGCATCCGCCGCCGACCTCGACGGCCTGCGCGACGCCCTGATGCAAGCGTCCGCCGAGGCGATCAACGCCCGCTTCAGCACGCCCGACTGGCGGCTGCGGGTGCCGCGTGGCGACGCCGCGGCACGGCTGTGCCAATTAGATGGGGACGCGCGGCGGCGGGTGTGGATCAATGGCTATCAGGTTGGACAGGTTGCCGCGCTGCAGCGCTGCGAACCGTTTTGCGCCCTCGCAGAGGATGGGCTTGCCGACGCTCTGCCGGGTGTGTTCACAGCTTTCGCAGATCTCTATCAGGCACCGCCGCAGTGGCACCCCGCCTTGCCCCAGGATGCCACCGGGGCCTGGGTCGGCGGCGACGCGCTGCGTGCATGTCTCGCCGCCGCACCCGCCGAACCCGCAAAACCGCTGGTGTTTTACGACTTCGGAACGCAGGCGATCATTTCGTTAGACCGGCCGGGCGTACTGCATTGCCCGTGTCTAGCGGTAGCGGGCGTGGTGGTGGCCATGTCAATGCCCGATCCGCCGCCGGTGCCTGATGTTAAAGATGTGCAGGCCGGCCGCAAGCCCGGCACTTGGGGGCGCCTGCTGCCTGGCTGGTTTATCGCCCGCTCGGCCGACGGCCGATTGTTAGCCCACGGCCCGGCCGCACCCACTGCGGGATTGCCCTTGCCCGACGGATGTTGCCTTGATGAGGACGGTTTCCTTGCCGCTGCGGACCGCAAACTTTAATCCGCCAAAAATCCGCTCTGTCCTTTGCTTCACTCGCAGAATGGATCCCATGTTCACCGCAGCAGGTTTTGCCGATTGAACTTGCTTGAAAACCCCGTAACATCCATGCAACCCGTATAACCCGTATGCGGCGCGTCTCTTGCAACCACAAAACCAAATTCATGAAAACCTCCTCGATCATTCTAACGTTTTTTGCCACCATCGCATCCGCCTGGTGTACGCCCGTCGAGCCTAGTGCCGTGCCCGCTGCCAAGCCCAACATTATATTCATTTTAGCTGACGACCTCGGCATCGGCAACGTGAGTTGCTATGGAGCAGATAACTTTAAAACCCCCAACATTGACAAACTAGCAGCCAGTGGCACGCGCTTCGAACATTGCTATGCCTGTCCTCTGTGCGGGCCATCGCGTGCCTTGCTGATGACGGGCCGATATGCCTATCACACCGGCATGACCGGCAACGATAGTGGTCCGCTGCTCAAGCCGGCCAACGAGGTGATGATGCCACGGGTACTCAAGCCAGCGGGTTATGTGACGGGCATGTGCGGCAAGTGGAGCCAGTTGCCGCTGCAACCGGGCGACTGGGGGTTTGACGAGTATCTGCGCTTCAAGGGCAGCGGTGATTATTGGAACACCCAGGACCGCGCCAAGGAGTACACCGTCAATGGAAAACAGCAACCGTTGCGCGACGGCGAATACCTGCCTGACAAGATGCACGATTTCATCATCAACTTCATCAACCGCCACCAGCATGAGCCGTTCTATATGTATTATGCCATGTCACACGTCCACTCCGACATTTTACGCACACCCGACAGCGCCCCCGATAGTAAAGACTTCTACAGCGACAACGTCTCCTACATGGACAAGCTGGTCGGCAAGTTGCTCGCCGAACTCGAACGCCTCAAACTGCGCGACAATACCTTGATTATCTTCGCCGGCGATAATGGCACCGCTCCTCCCTACGCCCCACGCTCCACCGTCCACGGCAAGGCGCTCTCCGGCCACAAAGGCACCATGCTTGAATGTGGCTCATTGGTGCCGTGCATCGCCAGTTGGCCAGGTAAGACACCGGCCAACAAGGTGTCGCCCAACCTCATGGATCTGAGCGACTTTTTCCCAACCCTCGCGCAAATCGCCGGTGCCAAACTACCGGCAGGTGTCACGATTGATGGCAAATGTTTCGCACCGCAACTCCTCGGCCAAGCCGCCCCATGGCCGCGCGAGTGGATCTTCGTCGAACTCGGCCGCCATTGGTACGATCGCAATAGTCACTGGAAATTAAATCAATCGGGCGAGTTGTTTGATATGAAAAACTCACCCTTCGCCGAGCCCCTGGTTCCCGCTACCACCCAAGACGACGCCGCCATAACTGCCCGCAAACACTTGCAAGCAATCCTCGACCAACTCAACCCCGCTGGCGGTAAGCTGGACCCGGGCGATGGTTCTGGCAAACACGCCACCAAGGCCAAAAAAACCGGCAAAAAAGCCGCCAATGCCAGCGGCAGCGCCACCAGCGGCAACGCCAATGAGCCTGGCGAATGACGTGTCAACCTCTATCCCCGCGGTGGCACCAAGTGGCGAGCATTTGCGGCACCGCCAGCGGCCGCGACCATGTGACGAAGCCTCCGGCCACCGCCGCCACCCCTCCGCAAACCCAGAAAATCTGGTGATAGCTGAGGTGAGCCGCTCCGGACAACAATGACTGGGTGATAGCGGCAACAGCGATACCAACCCACGATAGCCAACTCACGGCTCCTTGCACGGCTCCCTTGGTTTGCGCCGAGGGCCGGTGTTGCAACACCGAAACAATCGGCACAATGAACAAGCCGCCACCCAGCCCTAACAATGATAGCGCTGCCGTAAACGCGGGCTGACCCAAGCCGGGCCAACCGAGCCACAGGCCCGCCACAGCCATGAGTGCAGCGCCCGGCGCGATGAGGCCATACTCGATGCGACCGCGTGAGAGGCGCCCAGCCAGCAAGCTGCCGACGCCGATGCCGAGGCTCAGCGCAGCCTGCAGCCATGCCTGTTCGGTGGGCTTGAGATGGAATACTTTTTGGGCGTAGAGCGCGAGGTTGATTTGCACCAGCGTGGCCACAAAGAAGAACGCGGTATTGCCCCAATTGGCGCGCCACAGGTCGCGGTCGGCTTTCATCACTCGCAGATTACTCAATATCTCGCCTAATATGTTAGGGTTAAATTTGCGGGTGGGATCGGCGGCAGGCACCTTAAAGATGCGCAGGCTAACCAGGCAGCCGAGGCTGGCGAGCGCGGCGAGGAGGGCACCGGACCAGGCCTGGCGATGGGCGAGGGTTTCAGCGAGCCAGCCGCCGGCGAAGGTGCCCAGAATGATACCGACGAAGGTAAGCAACTCGAGGATGCCGTTGCCTGCGGCGAGTTGCGATGGGCGCAACACCTCGGGCATGATGCCATACTTCGCCGGGGCGAAAAACGTGCTGTGCACACCCATCAGGCAGATGGCGGTGAGTTGCAGCACCGGTTGCTCATATGCCAACGCCAGCGCCGCATACACCATGATAAAAATTTCCCCGAGCTTCACCCCGATCATCACCGAGCGCTTGCTGCATCGGTCTGCCAGCCAGCCGCCAGCCGTCGAAAACAATAAAAACGGCACGGCGAAAAGCAACGACGCTTGAGACGCGAACCCCTCTTTTTGGGCATCGCTCAAGGTGACCGATGCCAGCACCGGAAAGATCACCAGCCAGCGCAAGGCGTTATCGGAAAACGCCCCTTGAAACTGGGTAAACATCAGGTTCCAAAAGCCTTTCGGCCACGACGAAGACGACTCGGATTGCATGTTGCTTGTTTGTTAGGAAAAAGGATACCGACGTGAGTTTTCGCGTGGCATGAGGTTGTTGAGACGGTGCACAGGATGAAATGCGGGCTCCCCGGTGTCAAGCGGGTGCATGACAAGAGCGTCAGAACGATCACGACCCGCCGTCAAGGGGGGAACGGGCGGCTCGCCCAATACCGTTGACTTAACACAATGGGTTGCTTGAACAGAGGCTCCGGGCAGGATGCCCGGGCCACGTGGCGCAGGCATCCTGCCCGCCGCCTCTTCCTGTCTCGCTCCTGAATCGCCTAACCCAACGGTATTGGGCGGCTCGCCCGTTGGCCATGCTGAGCCAATGAGTGGAGGCAAGCCGCTTCCCATTGATTCATCATGGTCGGAGCGATTCGGAGACCGCCCCTCCGTGACCCACTCATTCCACCAGCGCCACGCAAAGCCGGGCAAAGCGCCTGGGTGCCTCCTGGGTTGTTAGGGAATCTGCGGCCTTGACCCGCTCCCACCGCGGATTGATCGGGGTGACGATTTGCGTGCCCCCGCTCTGCCAATTGATCATATCGGAGGAAAACTGCGGGGTATAGGTCAGGCCTGATCCGCTCGCGCTGGTTCTGCGGACAAATTCCAGAGTGAGGTGGGCTGCCCCGTCCACGGTTTCCACATAACCGGTCGGCAAGCCGCGCAAAGCGTCGCCCGGTTGCAGAGTAACGCATTCATTAAAGGTCGGATCCAAATTGAATGCGAACTCCAGCAGATTGCTGATGCGGTCTCCATCAAAGTCGGCCATGGGACCGGTACTCGCCGGATCGGCAATTTGCGCAGGCGTAAAATAGAGCCGCTGCCAGGCCGCATAGTTTTCAGGAGCCAGCGCAGTCACATCCGTAATGCCGGTGGTAGTCATAATCCACGTGAGCGAGGCGGCGATGCGCGAGCTATAGAAACTCGATGGGATGTTCGCCACTTGGTCTGGTTCGCTGTTCCATAATTGAAGTTTTTCATCCGCCAAATACTCTAACCCGCCAATATCATATAGCGCAGCCATGAACTGGCTGCCCGTATCCCCGATCCGAAACGGCCCGTCCACCGCATAGTGAATACCAGCCAATCGCCACAGCCCGTTTTCCAACACAAACATGCCGCCGCCGGAATCCCCCGCTGAAAGATGGCACTCCCCGGCCAGTCTGGGATTGTTAAAATCACAACAAAGGAACTCGCCGAGAGTCAATGAACTAACGGGAGCAAGCAATGTATTGCGTCCCCAGCGCTCAACTTGGTCCCCGGTTCCCCAGTACCAGCCTTTCGCCTCGCTGCCAACCACCACTTGTGAGCCGCGTTGGGTGCCCCGCCCGCAAACCGTCACGGTGCTGCCGACGACCTCCGCTGCTCCGCTGGAAAGCGGTGCATAGGTCGGAAACGCCTTGGCGTGATTTACTTCCCAAATCCGCAAATCGGTGGCCGGGCAATCATGCACGGCGGTGGTCACATAGGTATCGCCATGGAAATCCAACGCATCGCCAACAGTGCCGCCGATGTGTTGGGCCGTGATGAAAAAATACGGGGCAATGGGCACCCCCAGAAACTCGTGAAATTTCCCCTCATATTGCCAGCCCGAGTTATCACCGGGAGTGGTGGTATTGTGTTGCACATCGCCGGTGGCCAAAAAAATAATCGCCGCACAGCGGCCCGCCCAGCCTAGGGCGAGCCAAACCATCATGGCCATCCAGCAATGCATCTGCATGCCGCCACGCTAGCACACCCAACTCAACCCGCAGGTGGAAAATTTTTCCGCGTTCGCAGCGCCAGCAATAAAATGCTCGCATTTATTACTTTGCGCTTGCCAAAGCGATGGGATGTGGCGACGTGTACATGTTGTGCAGAGGATTTTCTATTCCTTTTCTGATCCTATTCTAACTAACGAGCAACGCTACCGGAATCAATCACCCCTCTCCTACAAATGAGCACACCCCGCATATCTTACCGGCTAGCCACGTTGGCGGCAGCGTTTCTGCTTATGTTAGGTACCGACCGTTTGCAAGCCTCGCCCCTGATATTCGCCCAACCCACCAATGGGAACGCGTTCGTCGGGGATGCCAGTGCCGGCTTCAAAGTGATAGCCACCGGCGATGCCACGCTGAGTTATCACTGGCAGATGCAACCCGGTAGCAGCGGCGGTTTTTCCGATATCTCCGGCGCTACCACCGACACCCTTAGCCTGAGCAACCCGACGCTGGCCATGAACGGCTACCAATACCGCTGCGTACTCACCTGCACCGGAACCAGCGCCGGCACGCTCACCAGCGCCGTGACGACATTGAGCGTGTATGCCGCCCCCACTCTGACCCCAACCGTGACCCTGTCCACCGACACCATCGCCGCCAACAGCACGGATGATGTCACCATTCACATCACCGGTTTGAATAGCGGCGACGCGGTGCGCATTCAGCGGTTTCTGGATTCCAACGGCAACGGCAGCGTTGATCCAGGCGAGCCATTGGCACAAAGTTTTTCGGTAACCGACGGAGTGGTGAATTCGATGGGTGGAGTCACCAACACCAGCGTCCCGCGCGATGAAGACAGTGCTGCCAACGGCTCAATCACCACCCATTTTTCCCTTCCCAGTACTGCTGAAATGGGACGCACGGCAGGCTCCTATCTGATTCGAGTCATCAGTCGGACCGGCGGGTTCCGGCCAGTCCAAAAATCCTTCACCATCACCCAGCCAGCTTATGGCCAAAGCATCAGCGGCCAAGTCCTCGCAGGTGCCATCCCGGTCCCTTACGCATTGGTAGCACTCAACAACACCGCCGGTAACGGCGAATATGCCGCTTCGGCAGTGGCCAATGCTAGCGGCAATTACACCATCAGCGTGCCGGTGGGCAACTATCAGGTACTGGTCATCCAGTCCGGCTATGTTAACCAGGTGGGCGCACCGACCCTGAGCTTGGGCGCGGGACAAACACTCACCGGGAGAAATCCCGCGATCATAGCAGCCACCTGCACCATCTCAGGTCAGGTGCAGGATGCGTCCACCCACTCCCTCATCAGAGGGGGGGGAATCCAACTGGAATACAACTCAGACACCCACTACTTCGCTGTGGCCATGTCCGATAGCAACGGCAATTATGTGATCTCAGCGGTACCAGACGGATGGAGCGGCGATTTATCGCCATACAGCATGGCGGCCTTGGGCTACATGCGTCAACCGGGCCCCCCGGTGACAACCACCAGTGGCAATGTGACCAGCCAAAACCTGCAGAGTCCCGCAGTGACGGCCCTTCTCGGCGGAACGGTTAGAAATAGCAGCGCCGCCGTCATGCCCGGCATCATCATCAACGCGTCCATGCCAAGCAGCGAAAGCCTCTTGGGCGTAACGGACGCCAACGGCAACTTCACCATTGGGGTGAGCAGCGGCACTTGGTCTATCCAATTGGACAGCACCCAAGCGGCGTCCAACCATCTAATCGGGACAAATCTCCAACAAACCGTCGCCAGCGGCCAGGGCATCTCCGGCCTCGCGATCCAGATCGCCACTGGAACCGGCACCATCAGCGGCTATGTGCAAGACGAGAGCGGCCAACCAGTAACCACCGGGGTATCGGCCAATGCCACCATCAGCGGCATGAACTATTTCAGTTACGCGGATACGAACAGCAGCGGCAATTACAGTTTTCCGGTGATCAACGGCCTGTGGAACGTCAGTGTTTCGCAGTCGGGCTATACCCAGCAGAGCGTGCAGGTCAACGGTACCTCGCAGACGCTGAATTTCACGCCTCCCGTGATTGTCGCGCATTTACAGGGAACAGTAACGAAAAACGGCATCGGGGTTTCCGGCGCAAGCATCGGTGCCGGGCTTCAGGGCAGCGGCAATACTTGGATCTCCACCACCACGGACGCCAGCGGCAACTTCGATATCGGCGTCACCAGCAACGGAACATGGAATGTCCAATTGGAAAGCAGCTATGCCAATTCCAACAACTTGGTCGGCCCGAGCCTTCAGGAAATTGTTAGCAACGGCGTGAGTGTTACCGGCATTGCTTTGCACATCCTCAACGGAGCCTGGACCATTAACGGCTATGTGCACAACGCGGGCGGCACCGGTGTCGCCACCGGGGTTGCCGCCAACGCCACCATCAGCGGCATGAACTATTTTTGTTATGTGAATACGGACAGCAGCGGCAATTACAGTTTTCCGGTGATCAACGGCCTGTGGAACGTCAGTGT
>JBAXOP010000170.1:0-11283 GCA_037133195.1 Verrucomicrobiota bacterium
GCTTTTCAGCTTTTCAGCTTTTCAGCTTTTCAGCTTTTCAGCTTTTCAGCTTTTCGGCTTTTCGGCTTTTCGGCTTTTCGGCTCTTCGGCTCTTCGGCGTTTCAGCTTTTCAGCTTTTTCTTGCAGTTTTCGGCTTTTTCTTCAAAATGCATCTTGTATTTCTGAATCAATACTATCCGCCGGATGCGGCACCGACCGGCGTGATGCTGGAAGGCCTTGTGGATGGACTGCTGCGCGACGGACATGAGGTGAGCGTGCTGTGCGCCGCAGGGGGGTATGCGGGGAAGACACAAGAAACAAGACAAGAGGAAGAGGCGACAGAGGGAAAGACGAACATCGAACATCGAACATCGAACGTCGAACATCGAACGAAAGAGGATTGCGGAAACGAGCAAAGGCGCTGTGCGCAAGCTCCAGAGACCACTCGACTGAACTCGCCGCTGACAATCGACGAGTCTTCATCTTCTCTTGCGTCTTGTGTCTTGCAGTCTTGCGTCTCATCTTCCACCCACCACAGACAACCGTCCACTCTTCCAAGACTGCGCATCATCCGCATCGGCGCTAGCAAATTCGGGAGGGGCACGTTCGCCGGTAAATTGCTGGATTATGCCTCGTATTATTTGGGTGCAAGCTGGAAATTGCTGACGATGCGGCCGCAACCGGACCGCATCGTGGCACTTACCACCCCACCCTACCTCTCGCTGCTGGCACGAGCGATATCGAAATTGCGGGGGGCTGACCATGCGCATTGGGTGATGGATGTGTACCCTGATGTGCTGGCTGCACATGGGATGCTGAGTGAGCAGAGTTTGGCCTACCGACTGCTGGCAGTACTGGCCCGCTGGGGTATGGGCGGCATACGCTGCGCTGCTATACTTACGCTCGGCCCGGACATGGCGGAACGGGTTGGGGGCGGAAGAGGGGTCGGTGGTTCGTTGTCGGAGAAGACGCTGAAAGACAAGACACAAGACAAGAAGACACAAGACGCAAGAGAAGAGGAAGAGGTAGAGACGAACATTGAACATCGAACGGAAGAGGCTTGCGGAAACGAGCCAGGGCACGGCACGCAAGCTCCGCCGAGAACTCGACCGAACTCGCCGAAGGTAACCGACGATTCTTCATCTTCTCTTGCGTCTTGTGCCTTGCAGTCGTGTGTCTCATCTTCAACCGTCACTTGGGTGCCGCTGTGGGGGACAGGAGCGACGGAGAAGACACGGAAAGAGAAGATACAAGACAAGAAGGCACAAGACACAAGAGAAGAGGAAGAGGCGAACATCGAACATCGAACATCGAATATTGAACGTCGAACGAAAGAGGATTGCGAAAGTGTGCTACTGCACGGCACGCAAGCTCCGCCGACAACTCGACTGAAGACGCCGGGAACAAGCGACTATTCTTCGTCTTCTCTTGCGTCTTGTGTCTTGCCGTCTTGTGTCTTGCCGTCTTGCGTCTTGCCGTCTTCCACCAACCGACAACCGACAACTCTTCCGCTGCGCTTCGTCTTTTTCGGCGGGGGCAAACGGCGCGATGAGGTGGCCAAGTTTGCCGAGACTCACCCGGCAGCTGGTATCGAGTTGCACGACTACGCCCCCGCAGACCAATTACTGGCCCACCTGCAAAGCGCGGATGTACACATTGCCTCGCTGGAACCAGCTTGGAGCGGAACCATGGTGCCAAGCAAGTTGCAGGGGATTTTCGCGGCGGCCCGACCCGTCATTTTCATTGGCAGCGCCGACTCGAGCATCGGCCGCTGGGTGCAGGAAAGCGGCGGCGGCTGGGTGGTGTCAGCGGGGGATGTCGGCGGCTTGCTCGAGGCGCTTGAGCAGGCCAGTGATCCGGACGAGCGGGCGAGGCGCGGACGCGCCGCTCTGGCGTTTGCCGAGGAACATTTCGACCAACACCGCAACGTCGCACGGGTGGCGGCCATTCTAACAGTGTAGACGCATGGCAGAAATGGGTGAAAGTTTTGAGGTGTGCCCGGCGACGCCAGCCACAACCTTGGGTGGGCGATTGGCCGGGTTGTCACTTCCGCGACAGGTGCTAGTGCTGGCGGCCTGGCCCTTGCTGGAACAAGTGCTGGCGTTTTTCGTCGGCCTCACCGACTTATTGATCTCCGGGCGCATGGCGGTGGGGGCAGAACGAGTGGCCATCCTCGATGCCATGGGACTGGGCGGCTATGTCGGGTGGTTTTTCAATATTCTGCAAGGCGCAGTGGCCACCGGGGTGATGGCACTGGTGTCGCGAGCCACCGGCGGACGCGACCACGGGTTGGCCAACCGCGGGCTTGGGCAAGGGTTGTGGCTGGGACTGGCAGCTGGCTTTGGTTCGCTGGTATTACTGCAACTCGGTATTCCGGCAATGCTCCAGTGGATTCACTTGAGCCCGGCCGCCGCCGACCAGGCCGCGATCTATCTGCGCGTACTCGCGTTTTCCGGACCATTCAGTGGCGCGATGTTTGCCGTCAATGCCGCATTGCGCGGTGCCGGGGACACCCGCACGCCGTTTCTGGCGATGGTGGTGGTCAATCTGGTCAACATGGTGCTGGCCTGGACCTTGGTGTTTGCGCCGGCTCCATGGGGTGGCCACGGCGTGGGCGGCATTGCCACCGGTACGGTGTGCGGGTGGATCGCCGGCTTCCTGACCACGGTTATTTTGCTAGGTCGGGGGCGCAATGCCGGCTTGCATTGGGCGCGGGCCAGCTTGCGTCCGCATTGGGAAACGATGCAACGGATCCTACGTATTGGGGCAGCGCAGGCGATGGAGATTGGCGGGATGTGGTTGATACACGCCTTCGGAATCCGGGTGATAGCGGGCTTGCGTGACGAGGGGGCGCTGGGAGCCCACATATTGGCGATCCGGGTGGAATCGATGAGTTTTCTGCCAGGTTTTGCAATTGCCACCGCCGCGGCCACACTCGCCGGGCAATACCTGGGCGCAGGCTCCAAAGCCATGGCCGAACGTGCGGTGCGAGTGTGCTGGGCACTGGCGGTGTGCTTGATGAGCATGATGGGAGTATTTTTCGTAGTTTGCCGCTACCAACTCATCGGGTGGATGGCCCCGGATAGCGCCTTGCATCTGCGCTTGGCGGCACCGTTGTTGGTCGTGTGTGCCACGGCGCAACCCTTCTTCGCAACTTGTATCATTTTGAAAACCGCGATGCGAGGGACGGGTGCCACCGGCATTGTGATGCGCTGGGCGTTTAGCAGCATGCTATTTTATCGGGTCGGCGTGTTGTGGGCATTGACCACCTACACTCCCCTCTCGCTCACCGGCGTGTGGATCGTGCTGTCGGTGGACCTGCTCACTCAGGCCATCATTTTCACCAGGCTCTACCGCTGCGGCAATTGGCTCGAGGCACGAGTGTGAGGCGTTAGAACGCCGGCAAAAACTTTCGCGAAAAAGTATTGCGCAGCTAGCGGGCTGGTTTAGCATCGGCACATGCAACTCACGTTGGCGTTTATCACATCTCCCCAGGATTGGACGGTTATCCTGTTGATCGTTTTGTTATTGTTCGGGGCCAAAAAATTGCCTGAACTCGCCCGGGGAGTCGGCAAGAGCATGGGCGAATTCAAGCGTGCCCGCGATGATTTTGAGAGCCAACTGACGAAGGCTGCCACCGAGCAGCCTGCTGTCAAACCACCGCACAACGAAGCCTGAGGCTAAGGAGCCACCCCATTCTTGGGGTGGTAGTGGAAGGGGGCGGGCCATGAATGAGCGCCGAAGGCTCGGGTCATAAACGCTCCTTCCGCACGACGACAGTAAGGTCATCGCTCCCTACAGACGACACTGAGGTCATCGCTCCCTACGACGACAATCGTCGCTCCCTAATGCATCCGCGCCACATGAGTCGGAATGATCACCAGGCCCGCCAGGAGCCGAACCCGTGACCTGCGTGGCTAGGCGCAAGCGAGCGTGGCGCTGCGCCATGGCCCATGCCACCTCCGGAACCAGGCCGTGCCAGCGCTCATCGCCTTCGACAATCATCCGGCACACATCCCGGCCGGTGTGCCGCAACATATCATCATCTTCACATGCCAAGCCATGGATGAGCCGGTTGTCCCGGAAGTGTTGATAGAGATGTGTGCAATCCTCCGGCGCGCGGAAATTCTCCACCGTCACCAACTCGCCACTGCGGCGGTTTTTCCACGGAAACACATGCAACGTGACCCGTTTGAGAAACAAGCGTGCGAAAGATTCCAACAAGCCGCCCGGCAGGTTCTCAGACCACTTTGCTTTGAATAATTCATTGAGCAAACCAATGCTCAGGATGATGCCAACCGGCTGGGTCGTGCAACGGTTGAGAAATCCGGCGATGCGATGAAACTCGGCACAACGCGATAGTAACACGGTTTCCCCCAGCGCCTGCAAGGCATCAGCCCTGTCTAAAAACCCTTGCAAATCTATGTTTTCACCACGCAGCAAATTATCTAACGAAATCTCGCAAAGCCGCATTTCCTGTCCGCATTCCTCCGCTGCGAGTTCTGCGGCGAACCCGCGGCTTGCCTGTCCGAGCATCGCCAAGTGCAAGTTCATCACAGGGTCGAAGCTGCCGCGCAACAACAACACGGGGCGCCGATAGAGCGCCTCCGCCGGTTGCACCACCTCGCCGCTGGGCAGGAACATCGTCGCATCCGTTAGTCCGCTAGCCACCAGTTGCAAGGCACACAAGCGGTTATCAAAGTTATGATATCCGTGTCCGGCCAATTTCAGCAGATCGATTTCCACGCGCCCCGGAGCAACATTCTCCACCAAAGCCTCAACAAAGTGCTGCAAGCTGGCGCGATGGCGAAACGCCGCATAAATCAGATTCACCCCGATGATGCCCAGGGCGTCCATCTGCTCGGTGGTCTGCTTATCCAACATGCGGACATGCAGAATGATATCCGAGGGAGCAGCACCGGGTTGCATTTGGAAACGCATACCAAGCCAGCCGTGGCACTCACCGGCGTCCTGCCAACCGCGGGCCCGCACCGTGTTGCAAAACGAAAAAAACGTTGTATTGAGGCCACGACTGGGGGCCAAGCGCTCGAGTTGAATGGCATACTCATGTTCGAGCATGGCAGCGAGGCGTTCGGCCGACACATAACGCGAGGCACGCCCGTAGATTGCATCGCTCATGGTCATGTCATAGGCCGAGATAGATTTGGCGACCAATCCAGCGGTGCCCGAAGCGCGGAAAAACCAGTTAGCGGTTTCCTGGCCGGCACCGATCTCAGCGAATGTCCCGTAAACCTGCGGGTCGAGATTTAGTTCAAGCGCCTTGTCATAGGTCGTCGGGTTCATGGCGGCTATCATTCATCTTTTTCCAACCAATCGGTGGCGACCACCTCATCAATCACCACCTGATTGTTAAAGGCGGCGACTTTTTCGGGAAAATGGATTTTTAAAATCATCGGTGCGTGATCCACCTCCGAACCCATCTGGATATTGGCGGCCGTGGCGGACCCGCGTTGGACATAGCCAAAAATCATGTGTTCGCCGTCTTGCGATTCCAAACTATAGGACTGCCAATGGTTGTCATCGGAAAAGCCAAAGTTATAGTAATCGACGCGTCTGACAACGAGGCGAAACATGGTGGCTTGGGTAGGCGGGGCAGCGAGCAATTCCGGCCACGACATCTCAGACCATCCAGCCCAACTTTCCCAGTCAATCTTAAGCCCCACGGGTGTCTCAACAAACGTGAGTTGGCGATTTTCAAAATTGCGGGTACGTATGTCCACCACCGTGGACGAATCGCCGAAGGTCAAATTGCCACTGGTGTTGAATTTTTCCAAGCCGGGCGGATCGATGTGTCCTTGCGGGAATTGGCGCTGTAGGCGTGGCTTGGCCCGCTGCGGGTTGCGGATCAAGGGCAGCAATTCATCCACGGTTTTGGCCTCAAGAAATTTACGGGCCAGCGGTTCGGTTTCGGCCAGAATCGACGGCAGGCTGCGCTTCATGATCGGTGGCAAAGCCGCTATTTCGGCCTCTTCCGCCGGCTTGGTTTTGGGTGGTGTCGGCACCTCGGTGGTCGCCTTGCCAACCCACCCCCCCCCCTGAGACGCGACCCAACCGCCCCCGGCGACTAAGGCAAAGAGGGCCAAGCCGCCGCCTAACATCCAGCGCATCGACCGGCGTTCGCGCCGTCCTGATGAGACACGACCCGAGTGTTTGCGATCCCATGACACCAGCACCGAGCCATCCGTTGCGGTGGTGGAGCTATGTCGTTTGCGCCCCCCCTGCCTGCTGCCCCGCAGCAGTGGGAGCGTGTCGGAGGGAGCGGTTGGCGAAGAGGTCGAAGTGGTGGTGGCAGTGGGTTGCGGTGCAATACCGGCGGTTTTGACGATTTCAGCCAACAGGGGTGGTGTGGGTTCACCGGCGGCGGGTATGCGCAACAAGCTTCGACAGCTTTGACAGACCAAGCCCCGGCCATCGTGATCGCGCGGCACGCGGAACACCAAACGGCAAACGGGGCACACGTACCCGTTCCACCGTCTCGCATTTTCATTGGTCTCAGACACGCCTGCAGTTTGCTGTGCTTTGCGCATTTCTGCAAGCCCTGCAATGCACCAATCGCGGGCTTTTCTCTGTTGCCCGTGTCCGGCGATTAGCGCAATGGCTTGGGCTGGACCGCTTCCCACTCTTCGTGGCTGACTTGGCGGGCCTCATGGATGAATACGTCGATGCCTTTCTTGTTGCCTACTATCACGTCTGGCAAATGGTCGCCGTTGAGGTCGGCCACGGTCACCTGGGTGCCCACGCCGGAATCCGCATCTATCAGATATGGAATAAACTCCACGGTCTTGTCGGGATGGCGGACGGTTTTGAACCAATACAACACGGCGGGCGCATTGGGTTCATCGTCGCCGGTCGGACCGTGCGCCCAGAACCTTTTACCGGTCACGAAATCCATGATCCCATCGCCATCCATATCCACCATCTCGATGGCGTGGGCCTGTGAGAACACGACGCCGTATTTATTCTCCTGCGGACTTTTGCCGACGATGGGGTGCTGCTTGAAAGAAATCTGACCCTTTTCTCGGGTTTGTTCATACCAGACGAGGCCGTAGCCATGAGGATTGAGGGTGGTGAGCACGTCGTTGAGGCCGTCGCCATTAAAATCATAAGCATACATTTGCGAGCCACCGGCGGTGCCGGATCCAGCGGCGAAGGGGAACGGATGGAGTTTCCACACGGGATCACCGTCGAGTACTGCGGGTTGTTCCCACCAGCCGTTTTGTTCGATAAAATCCGCGCGGCCATCCCCGTTGATATCGCCAAAACCCACCCCATGGGTGTATTTGTGCCACGAGCCTTTAGGCGAAATCGAGTGCCATGTCCACGGCTCGGACGGATGATTCCAGTCGGCTGTCGCATAACCAAGGAACCCATTGGAATTGCACACCACATCGGGTTTAGCGTCACCATTGATATCACCAAAGCGCGGCGATTCGTTGTCCAGCGTGCTGACGGCCTTGTGCCGCGCCCAATGCTCCGTGCCGTCGGCATTCTTCTTACCTTGCGGGTTTTCGTACCAATAGGCGTCGGCACCGGGGGTATCCAACACGATAATGTCGGCCCAGCCGTCACCATTGAAATCATACACGTATGTTAGGAAATCATCGGAATAATCGTTGATACGACCCTTCGAACCGCTGTAGCCAGCGAAAGAAAATTGGGTACCATCGGCATTTTTCCCCTTGGAGGATTTGGTCGCGGGGCGGAATTCGTGGCGAACCTTGAAGTCGGGCCCTTCCCACCAAAACGGTCCGCCGCAAATGTCCAACTTGCCGTCATGGTTGAAGTCGCCGTAATAAACGCCCTCGCACCAGAACTCATCGCTCACTTGGAGCTTTTTGAAACTGTGCAGCGTATCGCGCGCAGAGTCCGCCGCGCCGACTCCCAGCGCGGTGGCTAACAATGTGAGCAGTGCCATGTGGGTGTGGGTCATGGCCAAGCAATCGCAGGTTTGGGCGCGATGGTCAAGACTATGCGTGGCCTCCCACAGGCAATGCGCGACCCCTCCGTGTGCTTGGCCTTAATTCGGCGAATGTGTGGAGTGCGGCGAGAAGGGCCCAGGCCGCCACACCTCTGTGGCTAAATCCGTTGAGTTCTGAGCGACCGGAACGATTCCCCACTATTTACCTGTCACCATGTAATCTTCAGCTCGACCGACTCCCGGACAGTGCTCACCACTCACGCAAGCAGACGCAGCAACGCATCCGGCAACTCGCCAAAGGCAAACCGGAACTTGAAGCACTCGTCCCGATGCCGGAATGATCCCGGTTCCTCAATTTCAATTGACACCCTGTCGGATTTCTGAACACCTAGCTGTGTCATGAAATCATCTCTGCTGTTGATCGGTCTCACATGGGCTTGTGGGGCAATTCCCTTGTTTGCAAAAAGCGAACTGGAAACGCTGCGCAATCTCTGCGCCGAACAAGAACGGCAAATCCACCAATTGGAGGATGATAACGCCAAGCTGCGCTCCCTGAATACCCTGAGCACTGCCAGAAATAACGACAAACCCGACCCCGCCACCGCCGCGCCGACCTCTGCACCCACTCCTGCTGCGACCTCCAAGGCGGATAAGGCGGCCAAGGCCGACAAGGTGGATAAGACCTACCCGGTGAAGGATGGTGAGACATTTACGAGTATTGGAAAAAAATTTGGCATTAGCACCGCCACATTGATTGCGGCCAACCCCAACGTCAAACCCTCCGCGATGCGGCCGGGGCAAGTCATCCATCTCACTATGCCTGCCCAGACGACCGGCATTTCCGCCAAACCTCCAACTGCAGAGGACAAGGCCCCCGCCAATACAGCAGAGGCGCTCAAACCCGCCACTCGGCAAGCCGTCACCGCAGTAAAAGTCACGCCAGCAAACGAAAAATCGCAGCCGCCGACACCCAAAGCCACCCCGGTTCCGGTGCTCACACCCAGGCCGTTGGCCAAGCCCCTTGCCGCCACTGCCAACGCCACCGCGCCGACGCCGCCGACGCCGAAAGCCACCCCGGCTCCGGTGCTCGCACCCAAGCCGCTGGCCAACCCCCTTGCTGCCAACGCAACCCCGCCAACGCCGACGGGTGTGGCAAAAAAAGCCGACGACAGCCCGCCAGCCACCCCGGCGGCAGCCCAAGCCAACGTTCGCTCGGTGCCCATCAATGGCAACACCACCTACGGCGAATTTGCCGCCAAGCACGGCACCACCGTCAGTCGCCTCAACGAACTCAATGCCTTGGATCTCGTCGCCACCGCTCCCCTGGCTAAAGGATCGGAATTGAATGTCCCCACCAAACCGTAATCCGCCTGAGTACCCCCAGGGTTCTAGTGCTGAAAACTGGCACGCCGTTTGCTTTGATGATTTTGTTACGATTCACCCATATACTTGACCAACACCCCAAACACCCCCATACACACGATGAAACTAACCAACGCAATCCTCCACAGCCTTCTCGCCATCGGCGCCTCCCTCCTGAGTTACGGCGGGGAAACCACCGCCACCGCCACCGCGAGTACCGACGCCGCGATCACCGGGTCCGCCGCCATTGGCTACAACTCCATCTACGAATTCCGTGGCGTGGATTTGGGCAGCAACATGGTGGAATCCTCCGCCAGCCTCACCGCCACCTACGAAGGCTTCGGCTACACCGCCTCCGCTTGGTATGCGACGGTCAATGACAGCCCCAAAAACACCACCTCCAACGAACTCGACCTGACCTTCGCCATCACCAAATCGCTCGGCCCGGTCAACCTCAGTGGCGGCTATATCTTTTACAACTTCTACAGTGCCAACGCCACCAATACCCAGGAACTCTATCTGGGCGCCAGCACCGAAATTACCGCCGGCATCAGCGCCAGTGCCACCGCCTACTACGATATCGACCTCTGGAATGGCTGGTTTTTCGACTTGAACCTCTCCAAGACCTTCAAGCCCAGCGACAGCGTGGACATCGTCACCACCGTCGGCGTGGGGCTGGCAGAGAGCACCGCGTTGCAGGCCAAGGCCAACGGCGCTCCGCTCGACGGCTACCAAGACTTTTATGCCATGATCTCGGTGCCGTGGACGGTCCGCAAAAATGTCGTGCTCGCCCCGTATGTCCGCTACGTCAGCGCCGCTTCGGATCTAGTGAGTGATAGTACAAGCCGTTCCACCGGCCAGGAACATTTTATCGGCGGCCTGAAGCTAACCGTCTCCTTCTGATTCGGGCGCGGCCTTGACGCCTGCCGCTTTCCAATCGGGTTTTAAAATACAGATACAGATCAGATGCAGTGGCCGCGTGCCACTGCATCTTGTCGTTTGTCCGCGCCTGCATCACTCAGGCTGGGGCCATGACCGGGGGCATGGCGTGACGTAAATTTGCGTTGCCTTCTTACTCTGATTGGTTACGTTTCGGGCAAGACAGCGTGAAACAGTTCCATAGGCAAATTCTTCTGATATCCGTTAAAGCATGGAGCTGCATGCTGCCGTCATTCATAATCACGTTAGGCTCGGCGATAGCTAGCGTGAAAGCCGCAACGGCGACAACCACCGCTTCGGATGTTAGAAAAATCAACGGAGATGACTACATTTCCGCTGATAACATCAAGCAATTATATCACTTCGCCAACCTCACCCGCAACGGCTCCACCGTCACTTTGGAGAATTCCAAGGTGATGATGAAACTCAACCTGGGTGCCGCCGAGTGCACCATGAACAACGTGAAATTCGTATTCAGCAAGGCGGTGGAAGAGGTGGACGCCAAGGCCTACGTATCACGCACGGATCTGGCGAAATTGATCGATCCGGTGCTACGGCCTAACTTCATCAAGAATGCGGGCAACTTCCACACCGTGGTGATCGACGCGGGCCACGGCGGCAAAGACCCGGGTGCCACCAATTCCTACGGCAACGAAGCTAACTACAACCTCAAGGTCGCCTGCCTCGTCAAAGCCAAGCTCCTAACCAAGGGCTACAAAGTCGTCATGACCCGCGAATCTGACCGCTTCCTCTCGTTGCAGGAACGGGTGAACGTGGCCAACGCCGTCACCGAAAATGCTATCTTCATCGCCATTCATTTTAATTCTGGAGCCACCGCTGCCCGCGGCATCGAGACATTCACTCTCTCGCCGCCGGGCGTGGCGCATTACGGCCGCGGCCTCATCGAGGCGGATAAGCACGAGCGAGCTGGCAATGAGCACGACTCCGCCAACATGGCACTGGCCACCTCGGCCCACGGATTGGTGTTGCGTACTCTCGGCACCAATACCTTTGACCGGGGCATCAAACGCGCCCGCTACACCGTGCTTTCCGGCATCACCCAT
>JBAXOP010000171.1:0-11228 GCA_037133195.1 Verrucomicrobiota bacterium
CCGTCCCGCAACCCACGATGAGCACTCGGCGCGCATGGGCCGTCAGCGGCGGAGCCTCCCAGATGGGTGCAGCCTCCTCTGGCAACGGCCCGTCTAGCGAGACATCCAGCCGCAGTTGCACTTTCACACGGCTCTGGCGGGCATCAATGGAATGCTTGCGCAGCCGCGTTTCTCCGATGCGTGTGACCTCTACCCCAAGCTTGGCCGCCGCCGCCTCCCGCCGCGCCGCAGCGTCCTCCGAGCGTTCCAAGGGCAGGACGATATCAACGGTTTCAATTGCCGGCACGCTTGGGCTCGTCGAACGGGTTGACAGTGGTGCCGACGGTTTCACTGGGGGCGGCGGTCTCGTCGGTGATGATATCGTCGAGCAAGCGCTTGATGCCGGCCTCGGCCATTTCGCTGCGCGGATAGATGCCGCGGGCTTTCAGATACCAAGCGAGGGCGGTGCCGGTTTGCTTGGGGGTGCGGGTTTCGAATTGGTGGGCGCGGTCCAGCGCCCTGGTGAAATCGGCGACCTTTGGAGCGAGCAATTCGAGTTCGCGACCGAGCTTTGGATCATCGGGGAATTCCATGCGCAATTGGGCGAGTTGTTCCCAGGCGGAGTAGTTCTGGCCGACCTTGCCAAACTCGGCGGCCTTGCCGAGCGCGGCTTCGATTTTGGTTAGATTAGTGATAATTTGCTTGAAGGCGTCCTCGCGTTTGGCATCGCCTTGGATGACTGGTGCGAATTCGTATTGGCGTTTAAAAATTTCGCGGAAATTCCGTTCGCTCAGCAAGCGGTCGAAGTCGTTGCGAGCGGTGAGCATGGGGGCGGCATCGGTGATGAGTTTGCGGAACTCCTCGAGTTTGGGATTGGTGGGCCAGATTTCGGTGGCGGCGCGGATTTTCTCGGCAGCCTTGTCGTTTTCGTGGGCCAGCAGGTGGGCTTTGGCTTCCTCGATGGCGAGGTCGGAGGCGAGTGAATAGCCGGAGATAGCGCCGTCCATTTTTGAGGAGGGAAAATCCTTGGCGGTGGTCTTGAGTTTGGTCGATAGTTCCTTCGCCTTGGTGAAATCATGGGCTTGCAGAGCGCCGTAGATTTCATAGGAATCGCGGGTGTAGGCGAGCACTTTGAGTTTTTTCTCCAACGACAGGGTGGCGACCGGGCCAAGGTACTCACCGATGGCGAAGGCTTCCATCAGGCGCTGAGAGGCGGAGTGGAGTTCGCCGCGGGTGAGCATGAGGTTGAATGCCTCGATGTATTTGTCGGCCTCGTGGACTGCTTCGTTAGAGAGTGCATCCAGCGACGAAACGGTGGGGCTAACGCCCATCGACTGGGTGAACAACTTGGCGACATCCGAGCCCTTATCGATGCGCAGGGTGGTATCGCCGTCCTTCCACACCTGGTTGTAGAAGCGGGCGGCCATGATTACATGTTCGAAGCGCCGCTGCATGAACCATTGCACCATGTTCACCTGGTATTGTGCCTTATTGGTGATCGTCTGGGCTTCGGTGCGTGCGATGTTCACTTTCTTGAGAGCCTCGATTTCGACGATGCGGCGCAAGGTATCGGCGTATTTGAGCGATTGGGTGCCCGCGCCTGGGTTGTCGGTGGAAGATGTGGCCGGTTTACCGCCATTTTTGCCACCGGTTACGGGTGTGGCGGCGGCCACGCCGGCAGGTTTCTCATGGCGTGCATCCCAGTCGGCCTTCGCCTCAATAGATTTTTTCTCCTGTTCGATGGAATCGTTGAGTTTGCGCAAGCTGTTGACGTCTTGTTTGGCGAGCATGGCCATGTACACGGCCTCGGCGAGGGTGGAGCAGATATTTGCATCTCCCGGATAGGTGGCGGCCCGGGGCAATAGTTTGAAGGCTTCGTAAAGGTTGGGCGAGGGCTTGTGGAATGGTGACACGGTCGCCAATACCTCGGCGATGGTTTTGCGGTACTCCAAAGTCGCTGCGTCGCTTTCCGGGGGCTGACTCAAGTACTTTTCAAAGCGTGCTTTAAGCAAGCGGTTATCGCCTAGCGGAATAGTCACCCCACCGACGGTGATGGTTTCCGCCGAGGGGTCGAGCATCGGAATTTCCTGACCTAGCGGACCAGCCGCCGGTTTTTGTTGGGGCCGCACTGCGGTGTCCTGCGGGGCGCCGGGTTGCGCTGCGGGTTGGCCGGATGGAGGCGTGTACACCTGGCCGTAAACCATGCCGGAGGCTAGCAGAAAAAGGCAGAGGTGCGGGGTCATGGGAGGCGGGCGGGCGTTATTTTAGGAGGCGGGCGGGCGATATTTTAGGAGGCGGGCGGGCGATATTATTAGAGTCGATTGACGGCGGTGGCGACGGGGATGCCGCCTTGGCGGACTTTGACGCGCATGGAATAGCGTTGTTCGCGTTCGACGTTGAGGTTATTGAAATTGGGTGGGATTTCGATGCCTAGCAATTCATCGCCGCCCTTGGTGGAGACGCGCAGGCTGATGATTTGGCCGCGGTCTGGGGTCCAGCGGAGTTTTTCATCGATTTTACCTTCGATGGAGTATTCATTGCCGCGCAGGCTGTTGCCGTTTTCGAGGAAATCCTCAACATTCATGGCACTTACATCACCGAAGGAGGTTTTCTTGTGCTTGAATAATGATTGGCCAGCTACGATGGCTACCACCACCGCCGCGGCAATGCCGATGAGGATGCCGGGATGTAAACTGGAACTAGCGCGACGAGCCATGGTGCGGAAAGGACGGTAGGGGAGTGGAAGTGGCGGACGACGGAAACTTAGCAACGGAATTGAGAAAATCGAGGCTTAAAATCCGCGTCAGTCCCATTGTGGGCGGCGAGCACCAACCCAAGCGATGATGAGGGCCACCCCGATGTGAGCAAAGAGTGTGCGAAGGCACGACGTTTGGAGCGACAGTGAGGTGTCGATGACAGACTTGACGGCATCGTGGACCTGTGTTTGCAGGGACTCGACGGAGCCGGACCATGCCCAATAAGCAGAGATGAACGGGCGGGTGTACACCTCGATGGTTTCCGGTAAGGCGAGCACCGCGCCGGATAGCGGGAGCTGGAAGCCGACCAGATAGATAGAGAGCAACGACGCCTGCTCGGCGGTGCGCATCATCGAGGAAATGGCTAGGCAGATGGCCGTCATGGCGGCATTGACCAACAACAAAAATCCCGCATGTTGGAAAAACTCGCCACGGAATTGGCCGAAGAAGTTGACGAAAAACGCCATCCAAAGTGATTGGGCGATGACCAGACAGGCGAGGAATGCGACTTTAGACGCCAGATAGGCCGAGGGGCGCAACCCGCCGAATTTTTCCTTTTCATAGATTGGGCGTTCGCCGGCGATTTCGCGGGCTGAGTTATTCGATCCCATCAGAGCCAGCAGCACCACTTGGAACATGATGATGCCGGACACCGCAGAGCCGACTTTTGCTTGGTCGGCACGCACGTTCTGCTGTTCTTGGATTTCCGCGGCGATATCGGATTGGTGACTATCGGAGAAGCGGCGGATAGTGCCGGAGGCTTTGTCGCTGAACAGAGTGACGAGAATCGGGAAACAAATGAGAATCGCCAGTTGTAGGAAAACCTGGCCGCGGTCGCGGAAAAAAATCCGCCAGCGCCGCGACAGCAGGGTGGCAAACTGACTGAAAAATCCTGGCATCGGAAGCGCCTCGGGTGCCTGGCGGGTGGTGGCGGGACGCGTGGTGGCGGCATCGGTGGAGGAAGGGGCGTCATCGGGTGGCGGTGTGGCACTGTGGGTGTGGGCATCGCGGGTGTGTGGCAGGTGCAGGCTGCCGCTGGCGATGAGCACTTGGCGGTTTTTTTCCAGCATGTGGAAGTACGACTCACCGTGTTTTTGCCAGGAACTCTGCCAACGCTCGGCGGTTTGGGTCGCCAGACGCGGATAGACCTCTTCACTGTCCTTTACCGAAAAATAGTGGGTCAGCTTCTCCGGCGGCCCGTGAAACGCCAGGCATCCTTCGTGCAATACCAAAATCGAATCATATAACTCCAAATGCGCCAGCGAATGGGTCACCGACAACACAATCCGCCCGTCCTTGCGCGATAAATCGTGCAGCAAACGGACGATTTCCCGTTCGGAGCGCGGGTCCAGCCCCGAGGTAACCTCGTCGCATAGCAGGATTTTCGGGTCCGACACCAACTCCATGGCCAGCCCCAGACGCCGTTTTTGACCACCGGAAAGCACCTTGACCGCACGGTCGCTGATGCCTGCCAGACCGGCTTCCTCAAGTACCCGGTCGATGCGCTGGTCCAGTTCGGCGGTATTGCGGCAGCGCACCCGCAGGCGGGTGGCAGCCTCCACTGACTCATCGACGGTGAGCGGGTCGTAGGCGATGGAAAATTGCGGCACATAACCGATCTCAGAGGGGGCGAAATCGGCACCTTTGGAGAGGTTTCTCCCATCCCAGAACAAGCTGCCGGATGACTCCGGATTGAGGCCGGCGATGGTCTTGAGCAAGGTGGTTTTGCCACAGCCTGAGGGGCCGACGATGGCCATGAAATGCCCCTTAGGCACCTTGAGCGAGATATGATCGACAAGGTTGACCTCGGCGCCGTCTTTGCGGATAGTGAAACAAACGTCTTGAAGTTCTAGCACGATAGCAACGGGTTAACTGGTTTCTGAAACGAAGAAAAGGCGGTTTTTCTCTATCCGGCGAGCAATAAATTACAAGATTCCAACTTGCGCGGTGAGGATAGGCTGCTATTGTCCGCCGCTTGCCTCTGGATGGTGCCGTTGCGCTAATCCGTGGCAGCACACACCAACACCCCAAATTACCATGGCCTACACCCTTCCCGATCTCGGATACGCATACGACGCGCTCGAACCCTACATCGACGCACGCACGATGGAAATCCATCACACCAAGCACCACGCTGCCTACGTCACCAACGTCAACGCCGCCATCGCCGGCAAGCCGGAGCTTGAAGCAAAATGCCCCGGTGAATTGATCGCCGATCTGCAGGCGGTGCCGGCCGACATTCGCGCCGTGGTACGCAACCACGGCGGCGGGCACGTCAATCACTCGCTATTTTGGAAAATGATCGCCCCCGGCGGTGCCAAAGCCCCCAGCGGCGAGTTGGCCTCCGCCATCGACGCGGCCTTCGGTTCGTTCGATGCCATGAAGGACGCCTTTGGCAAGGCAGCGGCCGGTCGTTTCGGCTCCGGTTGGGCTTGGCTGTGCGCCAGCGAGGGCAAGCTCTCGGTATGCTCGACTGCCAACCAGGATAATCCGATCATGGGCTCGGACTTTGGTGGCTGCGCCGGGGATTGCCGCCCCTTGCTCGGACTCGACGTCTGGGAACACGCCTATTATCTGAATTATCAAAACCGTCGGCCTGATTACATCGCCGCGTTTTGGAGTGTGGTTAACTGGGATGTGGTGGCTGGCCGCTTCATCGGCTCCTGCTGCTGCGCCGATAAGTAACCCAGTCGCGGGCTGTCATCCAGCTAGTATGTCGTCGTGCGGAGCGGCGACTTTGCTGCCGTCGTGAGGAAGGACCGTCCATGAGCCGAGCCTTCGGGGCTCATTCATGGTCCGGCTTTCCGGCACCACCAGAAGAATGTGCTGGCTCCCCACTAACCTCCCCGCCCAGTTAGTCCCGTCGTTGTCAGTCCATTGGCGGTGCAAGCTCCCTATTAGCTCTCGAAGAAGGATGCCGCCAAGGGGTGGATCAATCAGACTTAGCAGCATCTCTGAGATGCAACTATAATCACAGTCATTTTATGCAGTTAATTTACGAGGGCACCAACCAGGATCGTTTCGTTGGGGTGATATGCGGCGGCTTCAGATATAGCGGCTGAGGAGCTGCGGCCTCCCACGTTGCCCGGGTTGCCGCGGTGGCTAACTGCCATGCCCGCCAGAGTCGTACTGCGGAGGGAAACTCTTGCTTCACCCCGGCCGCCAAGCTCTGCGGCAACGGAAATCGTGCCGGGTTTTCAAAAGATACGACCGGGAGCCCGTTATCCAAGGCTGGCGCGATGGCCGCGATGAGGCCTGCTGCATCTGTGAGCTGCGGGGGTTGCTCCATCTGAGATGCCACGACCCGCGCGACCCAATAGCCGCCGCGCCGCGCATCGCCGATGACCCAACAACCTGCCGCTCCAGCGGCAGCGGGCAATGCCAATATCGAAGGCAGTGCCACGGCCGGGCATTCGCGGGCCAAGGCCACGCCCTGAGCGGCGGCAATGCCGACCCTAGTGCCGCTGTAGCTGCCCGGGCCGCTGCCTACCAGCACGAGTTTCAAGCACGCTCCAGCGGAGAGTTCCAGTAACTCGCCGAGGGGGCCGAATAAACACGCATGGTGACTGCGATCACTGGCGAACTCGCGTTGCGTCACATCGTCAAGGGGACCGGCCAGGGCGAGTGAGGCCTGCGGGGTGGATGTTTCCAAAACAAGAGTGAAGGTTCCGGGCATGGCGAAAGATGAGAGGGCAGACGCAAGTCCGAGCCCCGGTGCGAGTTTGGAGCAAGCAGTAACTTGGGTTGCCAGAGCCGATGGTAATAGCATAAGACACTTGCGGCAAGCGGAGTGTCACCCGATTTGTGTCATGGGTATGGGGTGTTCACTCCCAACCGTACCGCCACCACCCCATCTCATGCGCCTGAAGCTCACCATCGCCTATGACGGACGCCCATACACCGGTTGGCAATCGCAACCGGGCGGCAATACCGTGCAAGACCACCTGCACCGGGCACTGGGGGAAATCGCCAAACAAGCGGTTGCCATCCACGGCTCCGGCCGCACCGATACCGGGGTCCATGCGTTGGGTCAGGTCGCTCATTTTGAGGTGCCGCAGCCGACGACGATGACTTCAAGCAACTGGCTGCGCGCTCTTAACTCCAAACTACCCGCCACCATCCGCATCATGGCCTGCGAGCCGGTGGCAGAGGAATTCCACGCCCGCTTCTCCGCAATCGGTAAAATCTATCATTACGACATTTGCACCGCTCCGGTGCTGCCTCCACATCAGGCCGGGTTGGTCTGGCACCTGCCGCAACGGATGGATACGGAATTGCTCGCCGTGGCGCTCGCGCGGTTATGCGGCAAACACGACTTTCATGCCTTCGCTGCTTACCGGGGCGATGAAACTGCGGCGATGGATTATCATCGGCACCTCCACTCGGCCGAGTTTGAGGCACTCGCAGACGCTTGCCGCATCACCTATGTCGGTGACGGCTTTCTCTATAAAATGGTGCGTCTGCTTACCGGGGCCGTGGTCAAGGTGGCCCAAGGTAAATTGGCACCAAGCGCGTTGAGCGCCCTGCTCGATCAAGGGCCAGGACTGCCTCATGGCAAATCTCCGCATTGCGCACCTGCCGACGGCCTGTATCTCCAGCAGGTGCTCTATCCGGGCCTTGCAAAACTGGCACCTGAAGTCATGTTTGCCGGGTGACACCGCAAGGACTGATTTTTGATTTGGATGGGACGTTGGTGGACTCGTTGCCCGGGATAGCCGCCTCGTTGAACCGAGCCTTGGCATGCCTGAGCCAACCACAGCATGCATTGCCCGCCATCCGCGGGTTTATCGGCAATGGCGCGCGAGTATTGGTATCGCGAGCGGCTCCAACAGGCGCTACGGAGCCGCTGCTAGCCGCGTTGGAGCAGGCGTTTAAGGCGGATTACGATTTAACGTGGCCGCAAGGCACAGTGGTTTATCCGGGAGTAGCAAGCATGCTGGCGGAACTTCGCCTCCGGGGGGTCGCGTTGGCAGTCCTGTCCAACAAGCCGCACGCATTCACCACGGCGATGGTTGGAGGGGTGTTTCCGGCGGTGGAGTTTGCTGCCGTGTTAGGCCAGCGGGCGGGTATTCCACACAAACCCGATCCGGCGGGAGCCCATGAAATTATCGCCAAGCTAGGCTTGCCGGTGCAGGCAGTAACACTCATCGGGGATTCCACGATGGACATCGAAACGGCCCGCCGCGCGGGCATGCGGGCAGTGGCGGCCAATTGGGGGTATCACGACCGCGACGCCCTGGAGGCAGCCATGCCTGACGCACTCATCGACACTCCTGAAGAATTGCTACAGTTACTAAAATAAGGCTGCCGGAGTTCTTGAAGCCTCGGGTCTTGAAGCCTTGGGTCTGAGGCACCGACCCGAGGTGGCATCACTCGTCCTTGAGTTCGCCGCCGTAGAAGCTTTTGATGTACCCGTACTCGACGAGTGTATCTTGCCAAGGGGAAAGAACCTCCGGATTGCGGAAAATGCGGGATGCCATCGCGAGCCACTCCTCTGCCTTGACTAGGTTCTTATCGTCGTAGGCGACGGCCGCATTGGCGAAGCAATAAAACGGCGAATCGTCGTCCATGTTATATTTTTTAGCGAGGGCGATGGCTTCGTCCTTGAGGCCGAGTTTCTTTTTGCAGAGGAGGATTTTGAATTCGACGAGGCGGCTGAGGGCGATATTGTCCTTAGGCAGTGTCTGCAGAATTTTACCAAACAAGTCGTGAGACTCCTGCCATTTTTTGGTAACAAAGAGGACTTCGGCGATATTGAAGTTGATGCTGGGGTTATCTTGGGAGAGTTGCAGGGCCTTGTTGAAGGCGACGGAGGCCTTATCGAAGCTGCGGATTTCGACATAGCAAGCGCCGCGCAAGTTGAGGCTTTCCGGGCTATCGGGGAATACGGCATCGGTTTTATCCAGGGCATCAAAGGTTTCGAAGATGCGTTTTTGTTGGAACAGGCGTTGGGCCTCGCCGAGTTGCTTGCCAAATTCCTTGCGGCGTTCTTCCGGCAAATTGAGAAACGCCTGCTGGTTGGCGGGCAGCGCTAGGTTAGCGGCAGGCGCGGCGGGCGAGGCGGGCGAGGCGGGTTTGGCGGGTTTGGCGGGTTTGGCGGCGGGGGAGGCTGGATCGGCTTGGGCACACACCGGGAGTAAGGCCAGCAAGAAAGGTAAAATGCGGATAGTATTCATGGCTAATGCGACTGCGTAGGCGACGCTAGGCTGAAAATGGCGTCGCGGCAAGCCGACAATTCGGGCAAAACAAGGAATTTATCCGCTGCGGGGTGGCATTGCAGGCAATTTTACATTTTACTAGGCGGCGGACAGGAGTTGTCTGCGTGCGTTCATGAAAATCGGTCTTGCTCAAATTAATTCGGTCGTTGGCGATTTTCCAGTCAACGTGAAGCGCATTCTAGCGGCCTACCGCGAATGTCTGGATGCCGGTGCCCAGTTGGTGATCACCCCCGAATTGGCACTGGTGGGCTATCCACCGCGGGATTTGGTCTTCAAATCCCACTTTGTCCCGCGTTGCCTACAAGCGCTCGACTACCTAGCCGGAGAAATTGGTGAGGTGCCGCTGGTTGTTGGATACATAGATATGCATCACCCGGCACGCCCCGGCAAACCATTTCGCAATGCCGCCGCATGGCTGGAGCAGGGGACTATTCGCCAGCGGATTTGGAAAACACTGTTGCCTACTTACGATGTGTTCGATGAGCGACGCTATTTCGAACCCGGCGAAACCTGTGAACCTGTGCGGTGGAACGGTTGGCGCATCGGAGTGACCATTTGTGAGGACATTTGGACCGAGGAGTCACTCCAGCGGCCATTCTACGACCGCGACCCGATCGCAGAATTGAGTGCCCGTGGCATCGACCTGTTGCTCAATCTGAGCGCCTCACCGTTCCATCTCGGCAAGCCGACACAACGCCGGGCATTGCTCGGCGCGGTGGCCCGCAGCGCTCAGGTGCCTGTGGTTTATTGCAACGCGGTGGGCGGCAATGATCAACTTGTGTTCGACGGTCACTCGTTGGTAGCCGATGCCGCTGGGACCATCCGCACGCAATTGCCGGGTTTTGCCGAATGCTGCCGGGTGATAGATCCGTTCAACACCACCGCCACCACCGCCGGGGATATCGCGGAAAATTCACCAGCCCAACTCTATCAGGCACTGGTGCTCGGGTTGCGCGATTACGTCACCAAGTGCGGGTTTTCCAGCGTTTGTCTCGGCCTGAGTGGCGGAATCGATTCCGCGCTCACTGCTGCTATCGCGGTTGATGCGCTCGGTCCGCAAGCCGTCCACGGGTTGACCATGCCAAGTGGGTATTCATCGGTGGGCAGCGTGGAGGATTCCCTGGCGCTGGCACGCAACCTGGGTATCGGCTGCGACGTGGTGCCTATTGGCGACGCCTTTGAGGCGGTCAAAGCGGCGATGCGGCCAGTGTTTGTCGGTAAACCCGAGGATGTCACCGAGGAAAACATGCAGGCCCGTATCCGCGGATTGCTGCTGATGGCACTATCTAACAAGGATAACCGGCTCTTGCTCACCACTGGCAACAAGAGTGAATTGGCGGTGGGCTACTGCACGATTTACGGCGATATGTGCGGAGGCTTGGCAGTCATATCCGATCTACCGAAAGTGCGGGTCTATGAAGTGGCGCGGTGGGTCAACCGCGAGCGTGAAGTGATTCCATGGAACACTATTGAAAAGCCGCCGAGTGCCGAGTTGCGGCCTGATCAGAAGGACCAGGACACGTTGCCTCCCTACGAAACTCTGGATGCCATCCTCGAGCTTTACGTCGAGCAGCAACTCTCCACCGATGAAATCATTGACCGCGGCTTTGAGGAAAATACCGTCCGCTGGATCCAACGCCGCGTCGATCTCAATGAATGGAAACGCCATCAAGCAGCCCCCGGCTTGCGGGTCACCTCCAAGGCGTTTGGAATTGGACGCCGCATGCCCATCGTGCAGCGTTTCGTCGGATGATCCTAAAAGGACGATAGAAAGGGATGTCGCCCCGTTTTTTTTACCACGGAGGTTGTGGCTCCTCATTTGCGTGCTGGCTCAAGCGGAGCGCTCGTTGGCGGCGGGCTTGCGGATTTTTGGAGGGGCAGGCGGTTTATCGGGGAGGACTTTTTCGATGGCGGCGGCGGGGACCCAGCCGCGGGTTTTGCTGGCGAAGGCGATGTATGCCCACTCGCCGCTGAGGCGCACGAGTTCACACAGTGAGCCTGGAGGGGCGTCGATGACTTCCGGGGAGGTACGGGTGGCATCGGAGTGGACGACGATTTTATCGGCGATGATGACGGCTTGGTCGGCGACAGGAACGAACTCAGCATCGTCGGGATAATAGTGGCAACCTAAGACACCGAGGGTGGCGAGCAAGGGGGCCAGGACGAGGGTGCAAATGGCGGCGATGCGGATGGGGGCACCGTAGCGGGTGGCCGGAAACACAAGCACGGCGAGGATGCAGAGCCAGACGCCGGCCCACGCGCCGGCTTGCCAGAT
>JBAXOP010000172.1:0-11158 GCA_037133195.1 Verrucomicrobiota bacterium
ATTTTGGATTTTGGATTTTGGATTTTGGATTTTGGATTTGCAGACTTGCGTCTTCTGCATGCACTGAGAAGAAATTGGTAAATATTTCTGTGCTTTCAGTGGGAATCAGTGCATCAGTCGTAAAATTTGTCACGAATCATACCAAAATCCGCTAACTAGACACACAGGGGCAGGCTGCCTTGTCTTTCATTCAACATTCAAAATCTAAAATTCAAAATCTAAAATCCAACATCCAACATCCAAAATCCCCCCATCCGCCGCCATGCCCCTTTCCGCGCTCGATCTGTTCACCATCGGCATCGGTCCATCCTCATCCCACACGGTGGGCCCGATGCGCGCCGCATGCCGCTTTGTGCTACACTTGCAGGCCCACGGCTTGGCTACACAAGTGGCCCGCTTGCATTGCGAGCTGTATGGCTCGCTGGCCGCCACCGGAAAAGGCCACGGCACGGACAACGCCATTTTACTAGGATGGCTCGGCGAGGAGCCCGAGACCATCGCCATCGCGAGCATCGCGGCGCGGCTCGAGGCGATCCGCCAAACCAAGCGACTGCCGCTGCCGTGGGGGACGAGCATCGGCATGGATGAGGGGCGAGACCTGAGTTTCAAGCGGCTCAAGCCGTTGCCGTTGCATCCCAATGGAATGCATTTCACCGCACTGGATGCCAATGAGGCGCCGCTGGCCGATGCGGTCATCTACTCGACCGGTGGAGGTTTCATCGCCAGCGAAGATGAATTGCAGCATCCACCGCACAGCGCGGTGGTGTTGCCGCATCCATTCACCACCGGCGCGGAATTGCTAGATCGGTGTGCCACCCACGATCTATCCATCAGCGATCTGATGTTATTAAATGAGGCGGCATTTCGGCTGCAAGCCGAGACCCGCGCCCGGCTCGACGCCATCTGGCAGGCGATGCAGGATTGCGTAAGGCGGGGTTGCGCCCAAAGCGGCACCCTACCCGGCGAACTCAAAGTGCGCCGCCGCGCCGGCACCATCTATCAAAATTTACGCGATCACGCCGAGGGTGCTCTGGCCGATCCTCTCACTATTCTCGATTGGGTCAATCTGTATGCCCTCGCCGTCAATGAGGAAAACGCCGCCGGTGGCCGGGTGGTCACCGCCCCCACCAACGGCGCGGCTGGTATCATCCCCGCGGTATTGCACTACGCCGTGCGCTTCCGCCACCCCGTGCATCTGGATGGCGTGCACCGATTTTTACTCACCGCCGGCGCCATTGGCCAACTCTACAAACGCAACGCCTCGCTCTCCGGCGCAGTGGCCGGTTGCCAAGGCGAGGTAGGCGTCGCTTGTTCGATGGCCGCCGCCGGCCTCGTCGAGTATCTCGGCGGCTCGCCCAAGCAAGTCGCCAACGCCGCGGAAATCGGCATGGAACACAACCTCGGCCTCACATGCGACCCAATCGGCGGCCTCGTCCAAATCCCCTGCATCGAGCGCAATGCCATGGGTGCGGTCAAGGCAATCAACGCTGCCAGGCTGGCCATTGCGGGCGATGGCACTCACGTGGTGTCCCTCGACAAAGTGATCCGCACCATGCGCGATACCGGCCGCGACATGAACGCGAAGTACAAGGAAACTTCACGCGGTGGCCTCGCGGTGAATGTGGTGGAGTGTTAGGGATGGGGCTGTGGCATGGCCGGGTTTCACCACTCCAGGCCCGAGGCTGGGCGCCGGTTCGCATTGAGCCGCTCCCTGACGATTTTTCCGTCCGAGAGGTGCAACACCCGGTCAGCCATTTCCGCCATTACGGCGTTGTGGGTGATGATGACGGTGAGGGTGCCGAGTTCGCGGTTGATCCGTTCGATCGCCTCCAACACCGTGATGCCCGTGGTCACATCCAGAGCCCCGGTCGGTTCGTCGCACAACAACACCTCGGGCCGTTTGGCGATCGCCCGCGCGATGGCCACCCGCTGCTGTTCTCCGCCGGAAAGTTGCGACGGAAAATGGTCCATCCGCGCTTGCAGGCCAACCATCGCCAGTGCCTCCTCCGGGGCCATCGGATCGTTCGCTATCCCCGTGATCAACGCCACGTTCTCCCGCGCCGTGAGACTCGGGATCAAATTGTAAAATTGAAAGACGAAGCCGACGCAATTGCGCCGGAACAAGGTGAGCGTGTTCTCCTCTGCGCCGTCCAGCGCCCACCCCTTGTATGTGAGTTCGCCAGCGCTCGCCACGTCCAGCCCCCCCAGAATGTTGAGTAAGGTGGATTTGCCGCTGCCAGACGGCCCTAACAGAACCACCAACTCCCCCGCGTCCAGCGCCACATCCACCCCGTGCAATGCCACCACCTCGACCTCGCCGGTGTGATACACCTTGCGCACACCGCGTGCCACAAACACGCTGCCTGTAGATGGCGGTGACGAAAGCAATGGCGCGGTATTCATGGGACGCCCCCATCATAGCAGGCACCCGCTGATTCACAATCCATTCCTCCCTGACGAGTCTCGCCAGCGGGAATGCGCGTGGCTCGCCGGAAACATTGATACTTCCACTGGTTCTCGTGACACGATTGCCCGCGTCTCTGCGGCTGGGTCACCGCCCACCACTTAACACGTCGTGTCCGCGAAATTGGCTAACAGAAAATCATCCCGGCCATCTCAAATTCGCATCCGCCTTGATTTCAACCGCATGTGCAAAATCACCCTACCTTAACCAGATTGATACTTCGGGGAAGCTAAGCATTTGGCAGGTCAAGTATAAAAAAAATTCGGCTGTGGAACCCCTGTGGAAAGGGCCGCAGCCGTTGTTTTTGTTAGTCCCTGCAAAAATTGTTTTCGCTTGGTAATGCGCAGCGTTCAATCTTTGCTTCGAGCCCGTTTTTCCACATCGCATGTGGCGAAAAATCCAAGCTCTCGCTCACAATCCCCGCTTGCCAATTTCTCATCAATTTCCATCCCCAATTTCCTCCATTCCCCCAATGCCAGCAACGACAAAACCCATTTTGAAAAATGACGGCACCCCGGCACCCGCAGCAGCAGCAAGGAGCAGCGATTGGGACGCCGTGTGCGCGGAGCTGCGCAGCTCGGTAGGCCACGACGCCTTTCAGCGCTGGTTTCGCGCTGCCCGCTGGATCGGCAACGAGGACGGCATCGCCTCCGTGAGCGTACCGGGTGAAATCCACCAGGTGTGGATTGAAACGAATTATCTGCCCGAACTATCGATGGCCGTCAGCGGTATCTTCGAGGGCGTGCGTGAGGTGAAAATCGTCCTCGACGCCGCCCGCCAACCCGAATCGCCACTCTCTAACGGCCACAACGCCTACGGGCCGGCTTCCCCGCGCACCGCGGCTATCTCGCTGGAAGGCGAGGCGCTCGACAAACGCGTCAAGAGCGCCGGGCTCAATCCCTTGCACACGTTTGCCAGCTTCGTGGTGGGAGCCAATAACCGATTTGCGCACGCGGCCTGCGAGGCAGTGGCCAAGAAAAGCGGCATTGGCTACAACCCGCTGTTCATTCACGGCAGCTCGGGCCTGGGCAAGACCCACTTGATGCAAGCCATCGGCCAGGAATTGCTGCGCCGCCAACCCGGTTGCCGCGTCGTCTATCTAACGTGCGAGCGCTTCACCAATGAGTTCATCGATGCGGTGCGCCGCGGCGATATCGAAAAATTCCGTCGTCGCTACCGCCACAACGACGTGATGCTCATTGACGACGTGCAATTTCTCGCCGGCAAGGAACGCTCACAGGAAGAGTTTTTCCACACCTTCAACACACTGTTGGACGGCCGCAACCAGGTCATCCTCACCTCCGACCGGCCAGCCTGCGAAATCAAAAGCCTCGAACCGCGCCTCATCTCGCGCTTCGAGTGCGGCCTGACCGTGGAAATGCAACCACCGCTGATGGAAACACGCATGGCCATCCTCAAACGCAAGTCCATCGATTGGAAAGTGCGCGTCGATGAAAGCGTCCTCCTTTTCCTCGCCGAAAATATCTGCACCAATGTCCGCCGCCTCGAGGGCGCCCTCATGCGCGTGGCCACCTTCGCCTCTCTCGCCGGCGAAAGCGTCACCGTCGAAAAAGTCTCACACCTGCTCCGCGACCTCATCCGCGAGGAAGCCAGCCGCCAAATCAGCATCGACACCATCCAACGCGCTGTCGCCGAACACTACGATGTGCGCCTCGCCGATATGACCAGCCGCCGCCGCCCCGCCAGCATCGCTTTCCCCCGCCAGGTCGCCATGTACCTCAGCCGCTCCCTCACCAAAGGCTCGCTCATGGAAATCGGCGAAGCCTTCGGCGGCCGCGATCACGGCACCGTCATCCACGCCTGCAAAAAGGTCCACAGCCAAGTCGCACAAGCCCCGGGCCTCAAGGAAACCCTCGCCCGCATCGAGTCCCAACTGCGCCGCTAATTTTTCCACCAAAATAGCCGATTCCGGGAAAGTTCTTTCGGATTCTTAAAGAATGCTTGCCAAACGGGTCGGAAAACTGGAACTTCCTCGCAACTCACTACGGGTAATCACCAATGAAGTTTCGCATCTCCAAAGAAGCATTTCTCGACGGCCTGCAAAAGGTCCAGCACGTTGTCAGTTCGCGCACCACCCTGCCGATCCTCTCCAACGTGTTGATCGTTGCCAAGGATGGCCGGATTCAATTTACCACCACCGACCTCGACGTGGGCATCACCGGATCGGTGGAAGCCCAGATTGATAAAGAAGGAGCAACCACCCTGCCAGCACGGCGCTTGGTAAGCATAGTGCGGGAATTGCCCACCAGCGAGATCGAGGTTTCGGTGGATGCCAAGAACCACGCCTCGATTCGCAGTGGTCCGGCATATTTCAAAATCATCGGTTTGAGCGATTCGGAATTTCCGCCACTGCCTGATTTTCAAGGATCCAAGGAGTTTCGGATCCCGCAGGTCGTCCTGCGCGACGGGTTGCGCAAAACCGCCTACGCCATCTCCTCAGACGAAACCCGCTACGTTCTCAACGGGATTTTCGCCTCCTTCCATGATGGCAAAATGACCTTGGTGGCCACCGACGGCCGCCGCCTCGCCATGGTCGATAGCGATCTGGAATTCCCCGCCTCGCACGAAACGGACGTCATCATCCCGACCAAGGCGGTCCAAGAACTCCAACGCCTCCTCGGCGACTCCGGCGAGGTCATCGTCAAACTCACCGATAACCAGGTGTCCTTCACCATCGGCGACAGCCTGCTAGCCAGCAAACTCATCGAGGGCAACTATCCGAACTACCGCCAGGTCATCCCAGGCGACGCCCTCGAACGCGTGATTATCTCCCGGGAAGCCTTGCTCGAAACCGTGCGCCGCGTGTCTCTGCTGGCCTCCGACAAGTCCAACTCGGTCAAACTCGTGTTCAGCGAGAACCAAATCGAAGTCACCGCCAACTCACCGGATGTCGGCGAAGCCCAGGAGTCGATGGATGTAATCTACCAAGGTAAACCGATGCAAATTGCCTTCAACCCGGAATTCCTCCAAGCCCCGCTGCGGGCGTTGGAAACCACCGATGTTTACCTCGATCTAATCGACGAAATGAGCCCCGGCGTGCTGCGCATCGAAGGCACCTTCCTCTACGTGCTCATGCCGATGCGAGTGACCCATTGATTTTGCAGGAGTGCCTCTGCTTGGTTAAATCTGCTTGGCAACGCGGCCGGCCGGTGCTAGTTTTCAAGCGTTATGAAAACTATAGTAGCCGCAGTTGATTTTTCCAATGCCACCCTCGGAGTTCTGGAAATGGCCGGCAGCCTGGCTAAGGCCTTCGGAGCCCAACTCCATCTCCTCCACGTCATCGAGCAGGAGCCCACTTACACCGCTTACGGCTTTACGCCCGACGAGTATCCCGTCCTGCATGAATTCCAAGAGGAAGCCAAGCGCCGTGCCGCCCGCAAACTCGAAGAATTACTTACCACCACCGCCGGCTCCTTGCCGGGCACCAGCGTCCATCTCATCGAAGACAGCCCGCTCCGCGGCATTGTCAACTATGTGAAACAGAACCACGCCGATTTAGTGGTGCTTGGTTCCCATGGCCATGGAGTGGTCGTCTCTCTCCTTCTCGGCAGCGTCGCCGAAGGCATGGTCCGCAAGGCCGTCGTGCCCACCCTCATTGTCCCCGCCAATCTTCAGGCGTAAACGCCAGCCCGCCGTCCCAGCCAAGTGTGGGGGCTTGAATGCCCAAGGACCACTGGCTATGGACGACAGCAAGGTCGTCGCTCCTCACAACGACCGTAAAGTCGTCGCTCCTTGGCATGAGTCACCCGCGCCAAGTTACTCAGAAGGTTGCAGCGCCGATGGGCTGACAACGACGGGACTAACTGGGCGGGGAAGTTAGAGGGGAGGGTTACGGGGTCTGAGTGGCGGAAGGGGTGGAGGCGGCATGGCGCCTGCCTTTACCCTTACCCTTACCTTTGCCCTTGCTGTGGTGCTTGCCCTTGGCAACAAACTCTTGCAACGACAACTTGCTATCGTGGTTCGTGTCCTTTTTGGCAAAGCGCTTGGCCTTTTTGTCGACATGCTTGGACTTGCCAATGAATTCCTCCTTGGAGAGGAATCCGTCGTGGTCCTTGTCCTTTCTATTGAAAATCTGCTCCGGGGTGGGTTTGGCTTTGGTTTTGGCTTGGCCGCCTTTCTTGTGGCCGGCATAGAGCGGCATGGCGAGGGCGAGACTGATGGCGAATAGGATACTGTATTTCATGGGGGGGGGGCTGTGGGTAAGTATTCCCGTCGTGGGAACACGCAATAATAGCGGGTCGCGGATGATGGTGAGGAAAAATCCGGGATCGCCCTGAGATTTCATCATGATTGGCGAGATGAACCCTTCATATTGCGGTCAAAAACTCAACAATAATTGCCAGATGTACGTGTTGGCCAGCCCTTCGAGGTCGTTCCATACTTGGCGCACCATGTCCTTGTCGCCGCTGATCTCCGGGTATTCCTGCGACTTTTCCTCCCACGACCGACACAGGCCGGGGGCGATGCCGGGCGCAGCGCGACCGGCCATCCCAGCCAGTTTGGCGCGATCGGCCAGCGAGGCGGATACCTCTGCGGGCGGCAAGGCGGTGGGCTCCTGATAGGAACCGGCGGAGTAAACTCCCATCTCACGCGTCACCTCGGTGAGGACACGCAGGTTTTCGATGCTTGTATCGTCCTGCATGATAGCCCCGGCGTCCATGATGTAGCCACCACCGGCGGCCACTTCACGGATCACGCGTTCACAAAATTCGCGCACTTTCGCCGGTTTACCGAAGCTGAGCAAGCTATTAGGAATGCCGCCGCTGAGGGCGAATTTATCGTGCAGGCGGCGATGGACCTCGAAGATATCGTCCTGGTCGCAGTGGAAGACGATAGAGCGATCAGGCAGTTCGCGGAAGCTATCGAAGTGGTGTTTCCATTTGCCCTCGGCGTAAAACAACGTCTGCTGTCCCTGTTTCCAAAATTCCTCGATGATGGGTTTGAGCGTCGTCCAATAGTGAGTATCAAAGGTTTTTGGCGATACCAGCGGCACACAACCCCGGTGCATCCAAAAACCTATCGGCACTTGCTTCGCCGCGTCAGCCGTGGTCAAGCCAACGTGGCACAAGTGCGGCATGAGCGCCTCGCAGGCGGCCAGCACCTTGTGCGGCTGGGTGACCATGTCCATGGTGAGGCCGATGTAGCCGCGCAATTTGTCGGCGAGGATATCAAAAGGAGCCTTGAAGATACCGGCAATGGCCGAAACGGTGCCCGATTCGTGGCGCAGTCTGGCGGCTTGCGGACCGAACGCATAAAAGTATTGCAACATTGCCATGCCACCTTTCACAAACGACAGGTTGTTGCGATAGGTAGCGGGTTCACCCAGCTTACTGACCTCTGTGGACACCCGCGGCAGCCAGACGTTGTAGAGAAAACCGGTGGGATCCGCGATGAGTGCGTCGTATTCATCGGCACGCATCCACGCCTCGTCCTCCTCCGGTTCGATGTAGTTGAACCCAGTGGTGGCCGGAATATGGATCCCCGGTATCCCGTAGTAACGCAGCCCAATGGCCTGTGCCAGACCGGTCCATACATAAACCATGTTAGGCACCACCGCGTCCCAGTCGAAGTCCCGCGCACACTTCGCCGCCGCGTCAAAGGCGCGGGTGTAATCGTGCGCCACGTCTTGGCAGGTGTAGCCGGCATAACGCGCAGTGAATTCGGCGACAAACGGCCGGATCGGGATACGATCTGGCTTTTCGTTGCGCATGGCGGTGACGTAGCGGGCTAGGCGTTGCTGATAGATTGCTTCGTTATCCATGACTGAGTATTCAAAATTACCGGCCCCGCTTCAAGCCCGATCTTCAGGCCCGGTCTAAAAAATCCGAGGCGGCGGGATGGCAGATTCTTGTACGGAGCCCGGATGATCCCGAGTCACTTGGTCCGTTGCGGAGCGCTGGCTTCAGCCGGCGCGTATGGCCGGCTGAAGCCAGCGCTGCATAGTGCAGCCCAAGTGACTCAACGTTCCACAATCAACAATCGTCACTTATCAATCCATGTGCGATCTGCCGCCGCAGTTCACCGTGCAAAAATCCGCCCTGGGCGGAGGGGGCCAACGGAAGGAGGGACATCCATGCTTGACGGCGTCATTTGGTGGTTCATCCTGCGGTGCAAGATCGCACATTTTCCATCCCCAACCCGCCGCCTCAGTCATGAACGCCCCTCCCCTGCTTCTCTCCGGCTGCCTCCTGGCTACCGCCGCTTTCACCCAAGCCGCCCAGCCCGCGCTCGAACGCTCCAATATCAATGCCGGCTGGGAGGATCGCGCCACCCTCGGCGGCGATAGCGCCACCGCGCCAAGCGGACGCCACACGCTGTGGTATCGCCAACCGGCCAAGGTCTGGGAGGAAGCGCTGCCGTTAGGCAATGGGTGCCTCGGGGCCATGGTGTTCGGAGGCGTCACTGATGAGCGCCTGCAACTCAACGAGGACTCGCTGTGGGACGGCTATCCGCGCGACGCCAGCAACCCCGACGCCCTCAAAGCCCTGCCACAAGTGCGCAAACTGATGTTCGAGGGGAAAAATAAGGAGGCCGAGTCGCTGGCCGCCGGTCACATGATGGGCCGCCCCGCCGGCGTCAAACCCTATCAATCACTTGGCGAGTTGTTGATTGAAACTCCCGCCACCTCCCCGGCCTCTGCCTATCGCCGCTCGCTGGATGTAACCACCTCTCTCGCCACGGTTTCCTACACCCAGAACGCGACGGTCTTCACCCGCGAGTTGTTCGCCTCCGCCCCCGCCGGGGCCATCGTCGCCCGGTTCGCCGCCAGCAAGCCTAAAAGCATCAATTTCCGGCTCACCCTCAAACGCCAGAAGGATGCCAAATGCCTCGCCCATCCCTCGGCTAACAACGCGATCGTGCTCCGCGGCCAAATCGAATGCAAGGACGACAAGGGTGAGCAACGAGGCTTGCGCTTTGCCGCGCAAGTGATGGCCGTGGCCACCGGCGGCACCGTTTCTAACACTGACGGCATCCTCAGCGTGAGCGATGCCGACAGCGTCACGCTGCTCATCACCGGTGCGACGAGCTACCGCGGTGGGGATCCCGAGCAACTTTGCTCCAGCACCCTAACCAAAGCATCGAGCACCTCATACGAGACTCTCAAAACCGCCAGCATCGCCGATTATCAAAAACTCGCCGGCCGCGTGGCCATCGACCTCGGGTCGGCCGGCGCGGACATCGACGCGCTGCCGACCAACGAGCGGCTCGGGCGCATCAAGCAGGGGCAAACCGATCCTGGTCTGGTCTCCACCTATTTCCAGTATGGCCGCTTCTTGCTCATCAGCAGTTCGCGCCCCGGCGGTCTGCCCGCCAATCTGCAAGGCATCTGGGCCTGGCAAATGAACCCGCCGTGGAATGCCGACTTCCACACCAACATCAACATCCAGATGAATTACTGGCCCGCGGAAATCGCCAACCTCAGCGAGTGCCACCTGCCATTGTTCGATCTGATGGATGGCCTCGTCAAACCCGGTGGCCGCGTCGCTGAGGTCAATTATGGCGCCCGCGGCTGGGTGGTCCACCACCTAACCGACCCGTGGGGCTTTGCGGCACCCGCCGACGGCCTGCAAGGCATCTGGCCGGTGGGCTCGGCGTGGCTGGCGCAACATCCGTTCGAGCACTATCAATTCAGCGGTGACAAGGAATTTCTGGCCAAGCGCGGCTGGCCGTTGATGAAAGGCGCAGCCCGCTTCATGCTCGACTTCATGGTGGAAGCGCCTGCCGGCACCCCGGTGGCCGGCAAGTTGGTGACCAATCCGTCGTATTCCCCGGAAAATACCTTCATCCTTCCCGATGGCAAAACCCGCGCCGTGTTCACCTACGGCGCAACCATGGATATCATGATCGTTCATGAACTCCTAACCAATTGCATTCTCGCCAGCAAAATCCTCAATACCGACGCCGAGTTCCGCAAGGAATGCGAGACCGCACTTGCCAAGCTCGCCCCAGTGCGCATCAGCCCGAAAACCGGCCGCATCCTCGAGTGGATCGACGACTATCAGGAAACCGAGCCGACCCACCGCCACACCTCGCATTTGTTCGGCCTGCATCCCGCCAACATGATCACCACGGCCACGCCAGAGTTGTTTGAGGCGGCTCGCAAGGTATTGCTAGGCCGCGGCGATGCCGGCACCGGTTGGAGTCTCGCCTGGAAAATCAACATGTGGACCCGTCTGCACGACGGCGACCACGCGTTCATCCTGCTGACCAATCTGCTCAAGAGCAAAACCCTGCCAAACTTGTTCGATGACCACGCGCCATTCCAAATCGACGGCAACTTCGGCGCCACCGCCGCCATCGCCGAAATGCTCGTCCAAAGCCAGATCCGCGACGCCAGCGGCAACTTCGAACTCCAACTCCTCGCCGCCCTGCCCAAGGCCTGGCCCACCGGCTCAGCCAAAGGACTGTGCGCCCGCGGCGGCTTCACTGTGGACCTAACATGGAAAGACAGCCAACTCACCTCCGCCCGCGTCGTGTCCAATCGTGGCGGCCCGCTCAAGCTCCAAGCCGGCTCCCACACCGCCTCCTTCACCACCCAACCTAACCAAATCATCACCCTCGACGCCTCCCTCAAAGCCACGCCGGCTAAGTGAAGACCACCCGATCGGTCGGATCACTCAGCATTTCAGCATTTCAGCATTTCAGCATTTCAGCATTTCAGCATTTCAGCAT
>JBAXOP010000173.1:0-11100 GCA_037133195.1 Verrucomicrobiota bacterium
TGGCAGTGCTGGTACCCGACACCCGGAACTTGATCGTCGTCCATGGCGCAATAAGTATATCATCTTGGTCGCGGCCCATCATGCTGGCACCCTTTTTTTCCAGTACCCCAACGACCCGCAAGGCGACGTTTTGCAGGCGCACCTCCTGGCCTACCGGCGACTGGCCTTGGAATAATTCACGGACCAATGACTGGCCTATCAGGCATACGCGAGCCGCGTTGCGCACGTCGCGCTCATCGAAGGCTGCACCATCGACCACCGGCCACTCGCGCACCACCAGGAAATCCGGCGTGGTACCGTCAATTTCGCTAGGCACCCAATTTTTATTACCGACGATAAGCGGGGCATTGCGGCTGCGCACTACAGCGGCGGTCGCCCGCACTGACGGGCATTCGCGTAATATCGCGTCACTGTCGCCCGGGGTGAGGGTCATGGTGCTGCCAGCGCCGAAGGACACCCCGCCGCTGGCGGCCGCGCCGGGGAAAATCATCAGGGTGTTAGCCCCCATGCTGGCGATGGTTTTTTGAATTGAGGCCGATGAGCCATTGCCGATTTCCATCATTGCGATGACGGCGCCGACGCCGATGACGATGCCCAGGGTGGTGAGGGCGGAGCGCATCACATTGCGCCGCAAAGCGGTGAGCGAAGCGAGCAAGATCAAGAGCACTCTCATGGGGGGCCTCCGCCGTTGAGTTCATCCGCTTCGATCAGGCCGTCGGCCATGCGGATCACGCGTTTGCAACTTGCCGCCACTTTTGGATCGTGGGTGACGATGAGAATGGTGATGCCATCTTGCTCGTTGAGTTGTTTGAAGAGAGCGAGCACCTCGCGGGTGGTTTGAGAATCGAGATTGCCGGTGGGCTCATCGGCTAACAATAGCGGCGGATGGTTGATCAAGGCACGGGCCAACGCCACGCGCTGTTGCTGGCCGCCGGATAATTGGGACGGATGGTGATCCATGCGATCTGCCAGACCTACACGCAGCAACATGGCCGCCGCTCGCTGCTTCGCTTCCTTTTGTGAGATATGTGCTCCACCATATAGCAAGGGCATCATCACTTGGCCTAACGCCTTGGTGCGGGCCAATAGATTGAAGTTTTGGAAAACGAAGCCCATTTTGTGGTTGCGCAAGAGGGCGCGGGAATCGTTAGGCAGGTGTGAGACTTCCTCGCCATCGAGGAAATAAGCGCCGGATGTCGGGCGGTCGAGGCAACCCAGCGTGTTCATCAAAGTGCTCTTGCCAGAGCCTGAGGCACCGGTGAGGGCGACCATTTCGCCCCTGGCGATGTTGAGGGTGATCCCCTTGAGTACGGGCAGCACCACTTCCCCCAGATAGAAAGTTTTCCGGATATCGTGCAGTTCGATGAGATTCATGGGAGCGCTCACAAGCGGGTGGCGCGGTTTACTTACGCCCGCGGCTGGGGAATTTCGGGGCGAACGGATTGGTAGTCTCGGCGGTGTCCGTGGCGCCGGCCTCGCGCAACTCGGCGATGACCACCTCCACCCCCTCGAGCGTGGGGTTGTCGTCGAGGGGCATCACTTCGGTGACCACCCCGTCACTGATGCCGGTGCGCACCTTGAGCGGCTTGACGCGTGTGGGTTGGCTAGAGTCGCGTACCCACAGCACGCCGGAGCGGTTCTTTTTCTTGTCGGTGGATTTGCCAGAGCCCTTAACCGGTTCCTTTTTGGCGGCTTTGGCGGCAAAGGGATTTTCCGCGCCAGCGGCGAGTTGGTTGTCGTCGGGCCGCCAGCGCAAGGCTGCGTTTGGCACGGTGAGCACGTCTTGTTGGTGATCTATCTGGAATTTCACGCTGGCGGTTAGATAGGGCAGCAGCGTTCCGTCTGTATTGTCGGTATTGATTTCGACGGTATAAGTGACCACATTCTGGGACATTGTGGCGTTGAGGCGGATTTTATTAACGCTGCCTTGGAAGGTTACTCCGGGAAAGGTGTCCACGGTAAAGGTGATCGCCTGGCCGGTGTGGATACTGCCGATATCTGCCTCGTTGACGGCTACCCATACCTCCATTTTTTTCAAATCCTTGGCTAGCAGGAACAAGCTTGAGGCGCTCATGTTAGAGACGACGGTTTGGCCGACGTCCACGCGGCGGTCGATGACGATGCCCTTGACCGGCGAGGAGATCGTGCAATAGCCGAGGTTGCGATCGGCGAGTTGGATGGCGGCCTGCGCCTGCATGACAGTGGCTTTGCTAGTGACAATTTGGGCGGTGGCCACCTCGCAAGCGGCGTCGGCAGCGGAGACATTGGCCTTGGCGGCCTCGAAGGTGCTTTGATAGGTATCGAAGGCCGAGCGCGACAGAGAATCGGTGGGGCCGAGTTTTTCGGCGCGGTCCCAATCTTTTTTGGCCTGATTGAATTGAGCGCGGGCTTGTTCGAGTTTGGCGCGGGCTTGGACCAACCCGGCGTCTGCCGAGAGCACGGCTGACTGTGCCTGTTGGAGTTGGGCCTCGGCTTGCTTTTTGTTGATGGCGTAGAGCGAGTCATCGATTTTAGCGAGCAAAGCACCGGCTTCCACTAGTGAGCCGTAATCGACGGTTTTGCCGGCGATGTCGTTGCCGAACACGAGGATTTGGCCGGTGACTTGGGCGCCGATATCGACGACTTCCTCGGGTTCGAGGGTGCCGGTGGCGCTGATGGTGGCAAACACGTCGCCACGTTTGACGGCGACGGTTTGAAGTTCGGGGAGGGCGGCGGTTTTTTTATGGAAAAAGCGCCAAGCACCGAGCGCGATGGCGGCGATGCCGAGGAGGAGGAGGAGCGAGCGGAGAGGACGTTTCATTGCAGGCAGGTGCCACCGATACGGCATAGCGCGGGCGAATCTTTCAACCGGAAGAGCGGAGAATTGCCGAGCTTGATGTTAGATGAATCACGGCATACCACTGCAACAGGTTAGCGGTTACTCGATGTTTCACACCCCGCCCGCCGGGGATATTGTGATAAAACGGACGCGAATAAACGCGGTTGCAAGGAGCACGCCGACCCTATTAGACTGCCCGCACGCCCTATGTTTTACCGGATCATTTGCCAGAAAATCGTTTGCTGCAGTGCCTTGTTGGTGGCCGGCCCATTGTTGGCTGGCAACCTGACGCCGTTGTCCCATGTGATGGATTTCACCAAGGGCGAACAACCTGAGGCCAAGGCCAGTGCTTATTCGCTGCGATGGGAAGGGGTGTCCGGCATCCCTAACGGACTTGAGGAAAAAGGCAGCGATGCCCGCCAGATATACGTCAGCCAGATTGCCAAAGGCAGCGGCGTTGAGGGGAAATTACTCGTCGGTGATGTGATCCTTGGCGTCAACGGTAAACCCTTCGCCAACAATGTCATCGATACCTTCCGCGGCACCGTGGACGACGCCGCCCTGCACGACAAGGCCGGCACTTTCAGCATCCTGCTGTGGCGCAATGGCAGCCAATCGACCCTAACGTTCCAAACTTTGGCAGCACCACCGGATCTAACCAAAGATGGCAAGCCCGGCCCAAGCCATGACTGGACGCTCGGGCCGACCGGTGCGCGCGGTTGGCTGTTCAGCCGCGGCTTGGACACCACCGACGCACGCCAAATCCGAATCACCCGCATCGAGGCCGGTTCTCCCGCCGACGGGCGGTTGGCACTCGACGATGTGATTGTGGGCATTGACGGCAAGCCGTTCACCAGTGACGCGCGGCGGGCATTCGGTGAGGCCATCGCCCCAGCGGAAACCGAGGCCAACCACGGCCAACTCAAATTGCTGTGCTGGCGTAAGGGTTCACAACTAGAAGTGACCGTGCCGCTACAGGTGCTCGGTAGCTACAGCGATACCTCGCCCTACGCCTGCCCCAAGGCCAACCGACTTGTCGAGCAAGGCTGCCGCGCTATTATGAAAGCGGGCATTGCCACCGGTAAAGACCGCATCCCGGCCAACATCAATGCCTTAGCCTTGCTCGCCAGCGCCGACCCCGCTTACCTCGATGCCGTCAAGGCCCACGCCCATAACGTCGGCCCGCCGGACTTGCAGGTAAAAATGGAAGAAGGCATGTACGCCTGGTCCTGGGGCTACGATAACCTCTTACTAACGGAATACTACCTGGCTACCAAGGACACCTACGTGCTGCCGGCCATCCGCGAACTAACGGTGAAAATCGCCACTGGCCAAGGATACACCGGCACTTGGGGCCACGGCATGCGCGTAGCCGGCAATAACGGCACACTCGGCGGTTACGGTGCCATCAACCAAGCCGGTCTCATCTGTTGGATGTCGCTGGTGCTGGGCCAAAAGTGCGGCGTCGCCGATCCGGTGGTCACTGCCGCCATCGCCAAATCCAGCAAATTTTTCGGCTTCTATGTCGGCAAGGGCTCCATCCCCTACGGCGACCACCCGCCCTATTCATTACTCCATGACGACAACGGCAAAAGCGCCTCGGCCGCTATCACGTTCGATCTGTTGGGCGAGGCGACCCCCGCCACATTCTTCTCGCGGCTGGCCACCGCCGCATACGGCGAAAAGGAATACGGCCACACCGGCAATTTTTTCAGTTTTCTGTGGGGCGCACTGGGAGCCAACCGAGCCGGCCCGCAGGCGCTGGCCGCCTACATGAAAGAACTGCGCTGGTATTACGACCTAGCCCGGCGCTGGGACGGGGCCGCGATTTATCAGGGAAAGGCTGGCGAGCCGGCCGGCGGCAGCGCCGAACACCAGTACGGTGGATGGGACATGACGGGCCTCTTCGTCCTGCACTACGCGCTGCCCCTCAAGCACCTTTATATCACCGGTAAAGACGCCAATCCGGCCAGTCCCCTCACCGGCAAGGATTTGCAGGAAGTGCTCGCCTACGGTAAGGGCTTCACCTACGGCCCCGCTGATTTTGCCTACTCCGCCATGACCCCAGAGGCGTTGCTCGGCGCGCTCGGTTCGTGGTCGCCGGTGGTCCGCCAGCGTGCCGCCAAGGCCCTCTCCAAATGCCCCGATGATGTGCTGCCACAACTTATTTCACTGTTAGATAGCGCGGATCTCAACACCCAATACGGCGCCTGCTTGGCTTTGCAATACCTTGAGGGACGCGCGGCACCCGCCACCGATGCGCTCATCCGCTTACTCTCCGCCAAGGATATGTGGCTGCGCACGCGGGCTGGTTTCGCTCTAACCGGTATCGGGCTTCCTGCCCGCAAGGCCGTACCCGCTATGCTCAAACTCGCACAGGCGGCCGATCCGGCCGATGCTCGCGACATGGAGGCAAAGTACTTGTCGTTCGCGTTGTTCCGCTCGCTCTACGTGGATAACGTGCCGCGCACCAAGGGACTGCTGGCGGATTCGTTAGATGGGATCGACCGGGAGTTGCTCTATCCAACCATCCGAAAACTGCTGGCAAATGACGACGGGCTGACCGGTTATGCGATGCAGACGATTTTCAAAACGTTGAGCAAAGAAGAACTCAAGGTCCTGTTGCCGGAAATTGTCAAGGTGGCCAATTATACTCCACCGAGCGGTGAGATGTTTGCCCAGGAAATCCGCGTGGCAGCCTTCCAGTTCCTAGCAAAAAATAAAATCGTTGAAGGCTTGCCGGCCTTCATCGAGTACTTCGCTACACAGAACGGCTGGGGCTGTAAAACGATCCAACTGCTGCCCCTGCTTCAGCAATACGGTGCCGCCGCCAGCTCTATCCTGCCTCAACTCAGACAACTGCAAGTTGCTTGGCGGGCCCGCGAATCCGCCAATCACGAGTCTGGTAATTCCCGCTCCAAGGTGGCCGCAGAGGTCATCCGCGCCATCGAGACCGCCAATTAAGGAGCGACGACGTTACTGTCGTCGTGCGCAAGGAGCGTCCATGAGCCGAGCCATTGGCACGTACTCATGGGCATCTCTTCCACTTCTACCACAAGAATGTGGTGGCTCCTTAGCCTAAGTTACTCCAGATTGCGCAGCCGTCACTTCGATAGATAGGTGCTCACCCCCGCGTGGTCGGGGGTCATGGCGGAGTCGCCACGTTTCCAATCCATCGGGCAGACTTCGCCGAATTGCTCGAAGTGCTGGAGCGCATCAATCATGCGCAGGCATTCGCCAATCGAGCGGCCCAGCGGCATGTCGTTGACGACCTGGTGGCGGACGACGCCGGCGCGGTCGATGAGAAATAGTCCGCGATAGGCAACGAGTTCGCCGGTGATGCTCACCACGCCATGGGCATCGACGCAGCGCTCGCCAGCGAGCACGTCATAGGCTTCGGCGATGGTTTTGTTGACGTCGGCGACGAGCGGATAGGTCACGCCCTGGATGCCGCCCTGTTGGCGCGGGGTTTGCAACCACGTCCAATGCGCGAACTCGGAATCCGTCGAGCAACCGACCACCGCAACATTGCGTTTCTCGAACTCGCCGAGTTCTTCCTGGAAGCGATGCAACTCGGTGGGACACACAAAGGTGAAGTCTTTCGGATAGAAAAACAGAACGACATAGCTCTTGCCTTTGAATTGCTCGAGGGAGAACTCCTCAATGATGGTTGCGCCGGCGACGGCCTTGGCGCTAAACGAGGGTGCGGGCTTGCCTACTAAGACTGACATGATGGTGGGGTGGGGGTGGGGATTAGGAATTGGGGATGGTGCCCGGATGGCGCTGCGTGCTAGTTCGCCAGCACGGCAGTCTGATAAACGCGGAAGGGCGGCGGCGCAAGATCTAACACGACGTTTTTTTGGTTGAGAAGTGGCGTGCGTGAGTTCAGCTTAGGACATGCGCTACGCTGAACGATTGGAGCAACGAATCAAAAAAACCGGGTCGCGGCTATGTGTGGGCTTGGACCCGCGGCCCGGGGATGGCGGGGTTGAGTTTGTGGGCAATTTCCTCCGCCAGGTGGTGGAGCAAACCGCGCCGTGGGCTGCAGCCTACAAACCGAACATGGCGTATTTTGAGGCCATGGGAATTGAGGGGATTCGCTTGCTTGAGGACTTGCTGGCCTGGATGCCAGCGGATGTGCCGGTGATTCTTGACGCCAAGCGCAGCGACATCGGCGAGACTCAGAAATACTATGCCCAAGGGTATTTCGGGCGCTGGAATGTCGATGCGGTCACTCTCAATCCGTTTCTCGGCTATGATTCGATCGAGCCATTTCTCGGTTGGGAAGGTAAGGGGATCTACTTGCTGGCGGTGACCTCCAATCCGGGTTCAGCGGATTTCCAGCGTCAGACGTTGCTAGACGGACGAGCGGTTTTTGAATTGGTTACAGCCTTGGGCGAGCGGGCCAAGGTGGCTGGAAGCGCCACAGATGTAGGTTATGTGGTGGGCCTGACCAACGCGGCCGAGGTGCTGGAGCGCATCCCCGACGCCCCCTTGTTGGTGCCGGGACTTGGCGCACAGGGCGGCGATGTGGCTGCACTCGCCGCCGCCAATCGCTCTGCCCCGGATATCATTAATGTGTCGCGCGGCATTCTGTATGCGGCCGATAATCGCGACTTCAGCACGCGCGCAATGGATTGGGCTGAAAAAATCACAGCGGCTTATGCGAGCTGAAGGCAGAAAATTTCGTGGCGAAATTCCGGGATGCCCGTAAAGTCAGGCACGCATGAAGGACATTGGCAATCAGCCTGTAAAATGGGTACCTACGCGTCAGACGGGTTTGCTGCCGCATAAGGGCTGGCCCAAGCGTAACTTGCGGTTTTTCCGCCATCGGGTCGTCCCGGGTATGTTCCGTCAAGCCGCTGGCGAGGTGCTCGCGCCAGTTCTAGACCCCCCCGCTGCAGGCCGAGTGCGCATCACTTGGATCGGTCACGCATCGTTTTTCCTGCAATTCGCCGGCCACTCGGTCATGGTGGATCCAAATTGGGCCAACTGGCATGGGCCGGTCAAGCGCCAGCGGTTGCCGGGCTTGCGTCTTAGCGAGGTTCCGGAGGTGGATTTGGTGCTTGTGACGCACGCCCATTTTGATCATCTGCACAAGCCGAGTCTGAAGATGCTGCAAGCGCGGGAAGGCATTGTGGTGCCGCGCGGCAGTGCTAAACTGGTAAAACGCCTCGGTTTTCCGGCGATCCATGAAATGTCCGTGTGGGACAGCCTGCGCTTCGATCAACTCGAAGTGATCCACACCCCCAGCCATCACTGGGGCGCACGGTTTTTGCATGATATCCACCGCAATTACGGCGGCTACATTGTGCGGGCTGGCGGCAAAAGTGTCTTTCATTGCGGCGACAGTGCCTATTTCGATGGTTTCGCCGAAATCGGCCGCCGCCATCAAATTGACGTGGCGCTCATGCCTATCGGCGCGTACGAAGCACCCAGCGGCCGCAACGTCCACATGAACCCGGAGGAAGCCATGCGCGCCTTCGCAGATCTCGGCGCTAAGGTGCTCATTCCGATGCACTACGCCACGTTTTTGCTAGGTAACGAACCGCAGACCGAGCCGCTCGAACGCCTCCTGGGAGAAGCCGACCGCTTGGGCATCAGCGAGCAAGTGCTCATCCTCGAGGAGGGCGTGGGAATCGAGTGGTGATAACCGCTCGCTTGGAATAATACGAACCGATCAACCTCCCATCCACATGACCCGGCGCTTTGCACTTTCCTTGTTGCTATTTTTGCCCACGCTGGCTTCTTGCGAACCTGATAAATCTATGCCTACCGATACCCAAGCCCCAGCCAAAATGCCCGCCGTGCCCGCAGGTGCCCAAACCGCTACCCTTGGCGGCGGTTGTTTCTGGTGCATCGAGGCTGCTTATCGCCAACTCGACGGCGTGTTTTCGGCAACCTCCGGCTATATGGGAGGCACGCTTAAAAATCCCACTTACGAGCAGGTTTGTGATAAAACAACCGGTCACGCCGAGGTGGTGCAAGTGGTATTTGATCCTGAAAAAATCTCGTACGAGCGTATCCTCGCATGGTTCTGGGATTTGCATGACCCCACATCCCTCAACCGCCAAGGCAACGATGTGGGCCCCCAGTACCGCTCCGTCATTTTCTATCATTCCGACGCCCAGCGCACCACTGCCGAGGCGTCAAAGGCCGCACTCGCCAAAACCCTCCAGATGCCCGTCGTCACTCAGATCACCAAGGCCACCGAGTTCTATCCAGCCGAAAAATATCATCAAAACTATTACTTCGAGAATAAATCGAAGAACGGTTATTGCAAATTTGTCATCGAGCCTAAATTGAAGAAACTCAAACTCGAGCATTGAACCACCCACTCGATGATCGGCCGTCCCGTCTGAGTTCTACGCTTGGCTCTTGCGCTTGAAGTTGATAGCGACGGTGGACTTGGCGATGATCCCTTGGAGGAAGGCGACTTCCTCGGCATCGATGCTATGGTCCACACCATGGAGTTGTTCCTGGGCACGCTGGATGGCGGCCTCGGCTTGCGCTACGTCAATTTCAGCTTCGCCCAACGCCATATCGGTGAGTACAACGACCTTGTCTTGGGTGATTTCCGCGAAACCCGAACCCACGGCAAGAGTGACCACTTGCCCCTTGTGAAGATAGCGCAATTCACCGGGTTTGAGCGCCGTGACCAAGCCGGCATGCTGGGGTAGCACGCCCAATTCGCCGTCGGCACCTGGTAGATAGACGTTTTCCACGGCATCCGAGAAAACCATTTTCTCCGGCGTGACAATATCAAGGTTTAGGGACATGGACGGCGAAATTTGAAATCAGAAATTTGAAATTTGAAATCTAACTCCTCAGTTGCGGGCGACCGAGTCGATGCCACCCTTCATATAGAAATTGCCTTCGGGCACGTCGTCGAGTTTGCCATCAAGGATTTCGGCAAAGCCTCTAACGGTTTCCTCGATAGGCACCAGTACGCCGGGGACGTTAGTGAACACTTCCGCCACGTGGAACGGCTGGGTGAGGAAGCGCTGGATTTTGCGGGCGCGGAACACGCTCATTTTGTCGTCATCGGACAACTCGTCCATGCCGAGAATGGCGATGATATCCTGCAAGTCCTTGTAGCGCTGCAGCACTTGTTGGACGCCGCGGGCGACCCGGTAATGTTCCTCGCCAATGACGGCCGGAGACAGCGCCTTGGAAGTGGACGCCAGCGGGTCAACCGCAGGGAACAATGCCTGCTCGGCCAGCGCACGCTCCAACACCACCGTGGCATCCAAGTGGGCGAAGGTGTTGGCGGGCGCAGGGTCAGTCAAGTCGTCGGCAGGAACATATACCGCCTGGATCGAGGTGATCGATCCTTTGTTAGTAGAGGTGATGCGCTCCTGCAGGCCGGCCATTTCTTCTGACAGCGTCGGCTGGTAGCCTACCGCGGATGGGGTCCGCCCTAACAGCGCCGATACTTCCGAGCCAGCTTGGGAGAAACGGAAGATATTATCGACGAAGAGCAACACGTCCTGGTTGTCCTCATCGCGGAAGTGCTCGGCCATGGTTAGGGCAGAGAGGGCGACGCGCAGACGGGCACCGGGCGGTTCATTCATTTGGCCGTAGCACAAGGCCACCTTGGAGCCTTCGGTGAGCACCGGGTTGCCGCGTGCATCGAGTTTGGGATGGCCCTTGTCATCGCGTTCGGTGGCGATGACGCCGGACTCGATCATTTCCCAGTAGAGGTCGTTGCCTTCACGGGTACGTTCGCCGACTCCGGCAAACACCGAGTAGCCGCCATGGGCCTTGGCAATGTTATTGATGAGTTCCATGATAACCACTGTCTTGCCGACGCCGGCACCACCGAACATGCCGCCCTTGCCGCCCTTGAGCAGCGGGCAAATCAGGTCGATCACCTTGATGCCGGTGACCAACACTTCTGTGTTAGCCGATTGCTCGACGAGGGACGGCGCGGGCCGATGGATTGGCGAGCGCTTGGAGTCATCGGCGATCGGGCCGTTCTCGTCCACCAGATCTCCGGTGACGTTGAAAATCCGACCGAGTACCTGCTTGCCGACCGGTACCGCGATGGACTTGCCTGTGTCGGTTAGGACCATGCCGCGTTTGAGCCCGTCGGTGGTGGACATAGCCACGGCACGTACCCAGCCGTCGCCGAGGTGTTGTTGGACTTCGAGCACCAGCTTGGTGTCCACGCCGTTGAGGACGTACTGGACCTCCAACGCGTTGTAGATGGTGGGCAGGCTGCTAGCTTTGGAGAAGTCCGCGTCGATGACGGCTCCGATGATCTGGACGATGGTTCCGGT
>JBAXOP010000174.1:0-11025 GCA_037133195.1 Verrucomicrobiota bacterium
GCCATGGTGGCGGCTGTACCGGGACGAAGCGCTGAGCGGGTTGGTGGAACGTGCGCTAGCGAGAAACCAGGAGATTAAGGGAGCGGCGGCACGCATGCGCCAAGCGCGGGAATTAAGCAGCCAGGCCCGCTCACAGTATTTTCCCAACATCACGCTGGGCACCGGAGCGGAACGTACGAAAATGAGCTATCACGCACCTGGCGGCGGCGGAACCCTCCAGTTTAACAATTTTTCCGTACCGGTGGACTGCCGTTATGAACTCGATGTCTGGGGCAAAGTGAGCCGGCAGGTGGAGTCGGCGATGGCCACCGAGGCAGCTGCCAGGGAAAGTCTCAACGCTCTGGGCTTGAGCGTGGCGGGCGAGGTGGCGCAAACGTATTGGGCGCTGCGGGCGGTGGACACCCATCGTGCATTACTCACCCAAACCTTGGAGATTCGTCGCAAGGCGCTCGATTTGCTCACCAAACGCCGTGATGTAGGCAATATCAGCGGCCTGGATTTGTCGCGTGCCGAAACCGAGGTCGCCACCGTCGAGGCTGAACGCATTCACCTCGATCAGGACCGCGTCGCGCTGGTCAACGCGTTGGCGCTGCTCACGGGAGATGTGGCTACTGGCTCGGCGATGGGCGAGCAAGCGAATTTGCCGAAGCCGCCGGCGGTGCCGCAGGCGCTGCCTTCCGAGATGCTGCGCCGCCGGCCCGACATCCGTGCCGCCGAGCGGCGGGTGGCCGCCGCTAACGCACAAATCGGCGTGGCAAGCGCCGCTTTCTATCCATCATTTTCAATTCATACCTCCAGTGGATTGGATGCCGCCCGTCTGTCCGATTTATTCCAGGGCTCCTCGCTGGTGTGGGCGTTGGGCGGCAACGTGCTCGCCCCCGTCACTCACCAGAAATTCCTTAATTCGCAGCGCAATGCCGCGATAGCCGCGCATGAGGCGGTCACGGCGGATTACCGCCAGAGAGTGCTTGATTCATTGCGCGAGGTGGAAAATGCGTTGCAAGGAGCCGCGATATTGGAACGCCGCCAGGTGGCGCAAGACAAGGCGTTGCAAGCCGCCCGCAAGACCTTTGAACTATCCGTCAATCGCTTCACTTCCGGCCTGGTGAGTTTCCTCGATGTAGTCGATGCAGAGCGCACCCGCCTGGACGCCGAGCAAGCAGCCAATGCCATCCGTGCCGAACGCCTCGCTTTGTCCGTGACGCTGATTAAAGCGTTGGGCGGGGAATGGTAGAAAGACAAGAAGACAAGAAGACAAGAGAAGAAAATGCCCAAGCCGCTTTAACGAGATCTGACCGAGTTGACCGAGCCACATTCCACATTCCTAACATCCCCCACATCCTTATGCGCCCGCTTTTTCTAGCAGTTTTACTGGTGCCGCTCACCTCCTGTGATAAAAAACCCGCTGGCCCCGCGGGCCCGCCGCCTGGCGGCATGCCTGAAGTGTCCGTCATCACTGTGCAAACCCAGGGTGTCGCGCTGACCACCGAATTGCCCGGACGCGTCGCCGCGTCGCAGACCGCCGAGGTGCGCCCCCAGGTCGGCGGCATCATCCAAAACCGCTTGTTCACCGAGGGCTCCGATGTCAAGGCCGGCGATCTGCTCTATCAGATTGATCCGGCCAGCTACCAAGCGGCATACGACGGAGCGGCCGCCGCCCTGGCCAAGGCCCAGGCGAATGTGGCGCCGGTGCGGCTCAAGGCCGAGCGCTACAAGGAATTGCTGGCCAGCGAGGCGGTTAGTAAACAGGACTATGACGATATCACCGCGGCCCAAAAGCTGGCGGAGGCCGAGATAGAATTGACCAAGGCGGCGCTGGAAACTGCCCGCATCAACCTAACCTACACCAAGGTGAGCGCACCGATCGCCGGGCGCATCGGCCGCTCGGCAGTGACCAACGGGGCGCTGGTGACCGCGAGCCAGCCGCTGCCCCTGTCCACCATCCAGCTGCTCGACCCGGTGTACGTGGACGTCACCCAGTCGAGCAATGCCATGCTGCGCTTGCGCAAGGCGCTGGAGAGTGGCCAGCTCACCAGCAAGAGCGGTGAGGCGAAAGTGCGCTTGCTGCTGGACGACGGCAGCCAATATCCGGAAGCTGGCACTCTGAAGTTTTCTGAAGCGTTTGTGGACCCGAGCACCGCTTCGGTCACCCTGCGCATGCTCTTTCCCAATCCCAAATCGCTGCTGCTGCCCGGCATGTTCGTGCGCACCGTACTCGAGGAAGGCGTTAAGGACGAGGCCATCCTGGTGCCACAACGCGGCGTCAGTCGCACGCCGATGGGCGCTGCCATGGTCATGGTGGTGGGTGCCGACGAGAAAGTCGAAGTGCGCATGATTCAGGTGGAGCGCACCGTCGGTGACGCGTGGTTGGTCAACGACGGTTTGAAGGTGGGTGACCGCGTGATTTTGGAAGGCCTGCAGAAAGTCCGACCCGGCATGCCGGTGAAAGCCCTGCCTTTCGTTGCCACCCCCGCTCCGGTCCCTGCCGCGAACAAGTAATAAGGATTTTCCCATGCCTCGTTTTTTCATCAACCGTCCGATTTTCGCCTGGGTCATCGCCCTCATGATCATGCTGGCGGGGTTGCTGGCTATCAAGACGCTGGCGGTCTCGCAGTATCCACCCATTGCGCCGCCCCAGATCACCATTAACGCCGTCTATCCGGGTGCCTCCGCCCAGACGGTGCAGGACACCGTCACCCAGGTGGTCGAACAAAAACTCAACGGGATCGATAACCTCATCTATATGTCGTCGAGCAGCGACTCGGCCGGGGCGGTGGCCATCAATCTGACATTCAAGGCTGGCACCGACCCGAACATTGCGCAGGTGCAGGTGCAAAACAAATTGCAGCTCGCCACGCCGTTGTTACCTCAAGTGGTGCAGCGCCAGGGTATTTCGGTGGTCAAGTCCACCAAGAACTTTTTGATCCTCATCGGGCTGGTGTCCGAAGATGGCTCGATGGACCGCAACTCTCTCACCGATTACCTAGTGTCTAACATCCAGGAGGTCGTCAGCCGTCTCGAGGGGGTGGGTGAGCTGCAGGTGTTCGGGTCGCAGAACGCGATGCGCATCTGGTTGAATCCGGACAGGCTCAACAGCTATCACATGGGCTCTGATGAGGTGATTGCCGCGCTGCAGTCGCAAAACGCGCAGGTTTCCGCCGGGCAGTTCGGCGGCACCCCAGCCATCGTGGGGCAACAATTGAACGCCACCATCACTGCGCGCACCCTGCTGCAGACCGCCGCGCAGTTCGATGCAATCATCCTACGCACTAACAGTGACGGGTCCACCGTCAAACTCAAGGATGTGGCCGAGTGCAAAATCGGCACCGAAAACTACGATGTGCAGTCGTTTTTCAAAGGCAAGCCGGTCGGTGCCATGGCCATCCGCATGGCTGCCGGGGCCAACGCGCTGGATACCGCCAACCGCATCAAAGCAAAGATGGAGGATCTGTCCAGGTACCTCCCCGCCGGTGTGAAAGTGGTGTACCCCTACGACACCACCCCGTTTGTCAAAATCTCCATTGAAGAGGTGGTCCAGACCCTGTGTGAGGCCATCGTGCTGGTGTTTCTCATCATGTTCCTGTTCCTGCAGAACTTCCGCGCCACCCTGATCCCCACCATCGCCGTGCCTGTGGTGCTGCTGGGCACCTTCGGCGTCCTGTCACTGTGCGGCTTTTCCATCAATACCCTAACCATGTTCGCGCTGGTCATCGTCATCGGCCTGCTGGTCGACGACGCCATCGTGGTGGTCGAAAACGTCGAACGCATCATGTCCGAGGAAGGCTTGCCCCCCAAGGAGGCGACCATCAAGTCGATGGGACAAATCACCAGCGCATTGTGGGGCATCGTCACCGTACTGACGGCGGTGTTCGTGCCGATGGCATTTTTCGGCGGCTCCACCGGGGTGATCTATCGGCAGTTTTCCATCACCATCGTTTCCGCCATGATTCTATCGGTGGTGTTGGCGATGACGCTCACCCCGGCCCTGTGCGCCACCCTGCTCAAGCCGGTGGCCAAAGGTCATACCGCAGGGGAAAGCGGCTGGTTCCGCTGGTTTTTCGGCTGGTTCAACCGCTGGTTTGACCACCGCAAGGTCCAGTATGAAGCCATCGTCGGGCGCTCCTTCAGGAAGCCGTTGCGCTATGTGGTGGTTTACGGTTCGATCGTGGCGTGCATGGTGGTGTTGTTCTTGCGTCTGCCCACGGCGTTCCTGCCGGACGAGGACCAGGGGTTCATCATTTGTCAGGTCCAACTGCCCGCCGGCGCGACGCTGGAACGCACCGTCAAGGTCATGCATCAGCTCGAACAACACTTCGAGCAACAGGAACAAAAAACCGTCGATTCGGTCATCACGGTGGCCGGCTTCAGCTTTGCAGGCCGCGGCCAGAATATGGGGCTCGCCTTTGTCAGACTCAGGGACTGGAAGTTGCGCAAAACGGCCGACCTCAAGGCACCCGCGCTGGCGGCCAGAGCGATGGGAGCCTTCAGTAAATTCAAGGACGGCATGGCATTTGCCATTTCGCCACCCGCGGTGGTGGAATTGGGCCAGGCCAACGGGTTTGACTTCATGTTGCAAGATCGCGGCGGGCTGGGGCACACCAAACTGATGGAGGCGCGCAACCAGTTGTTGGGCATGGCCATGAAGGACCCGCAACTCATTGGGGTGCGTCCCAACGGGCAGGAGGACTCGCCGCAATTCAAGCTGGATATTGACGACGTGCGGGCCGGGGCGCTGGGCGTGTCCCTCACCGACGTCAACAACGTGCTGGGCACGGCGTGGGGGAGTTCCTATGTGAACGATTTCATCGAGAACGGCCGGGTCAAGAAGGTCTTCCTGCAGGCAGGCGCAGAATACCGCATGCTGCCCGAAGACATCAACCGCTGGTACGTCAAAAACAACCGCGCCGAAATGGTGCCCTTTTCCGCCTTTGCCAACGCCCACTGGCAATATGGCTCGCCGCGTTTGGAACGCTACAACGGTATCCCCTCCGTGGAAATCATGGGCCAGGCGGCCCCAGGCATCAGCACCGGTGAGGCCATGGCAAAATTGGAAAAAATGGCGGCGCAACTTCCGCCGGGCATTGGCTACGAGTGGACCGGTCTCTCATACGAGGAAAAGAATGCCGGGGCCCAGGCGCCGGCGCTCTACGCCATCTCGTTGCTGGTGGTGTTCCTCAGTGTGGCCGCGCTCTATGAGAGCTGGACCATCCCCTTTGTCAACCTGTTGATGCTGCCACTCGGGTTGGTGGGCGCGGTGACTGCGGTGACGCTGCGGGTCTTGCCCAACGATGTCTATCTGCAAATCGGCCTGCTAACTACGGTGGGCCTTTCCACAAAGAATGCCATTTTGATCATCCAGTTCATCAAGGCGCAGATGCAGCAGGGATATGACCTGGAGAGCGCCACGCTCACCGCAGTGCGTATCCGGTTGCGGCCGGTCATCATGACTTCGCTGGCGTTTTTCTTCGGCACCTTGCCGTTGGCACTGACCCATGGGGCGGGTGCCGCAGCGCAGAACGCCATCGGCACGGCGGTCACCGGCGGGTTGCTTTCGGCCACCTTCATCGACTTGATATTCATTCCGTTCTTCTTTGTGCTCGTATCGCGCCTGTTTGGGGCCAAGGAGCAGCGCCAGAACTCACTCAATAGAGCCTAAGTTGCGAGCAAGTGGATGCCCTGAAACCGGATTGGGCAGAGGATGCCCAATACAGAAAGCTCCGGGCAGAATGCCCGGGCTACAGTGGAGCGGGCATCCTGCCCGCCGCCTCTTCTTCATTCCTGCCACTGCATTGACAAACCTGCCAGTATTGGGCGGGACGCCCAATACTGCTGACTTAGCACATGGCTTGGCAAAAGACGGCTCCGGGCAGGATGCCCGGGCCACTTGTGGCGCGGGCATCCTGCCCGCCGCCTCTTCCTGTTTCGTTTCTGCATCGCCTAAGTTGATAGCATTGGGCGGGACGCCCTGTCCTCCTGTCCGTGGAGTAGCGGGTTACTTGGCCGGCACTGCCTGCTTGAGCGTCACCGGGCCGAACAGGCCGGAGGGTTGGAGGTCGTCATAACTGTTGTTGATGAGGTTGGCGACGCGCACGCGGATTTCGTTGGAACCGGGTTGGAGGGCTTTGGCGACGTCAAAGACATAGGGGCCCCAGAGTCGGGCACCGACAGACTTGCCATTGATCCAGACTTCCGCCGCATGGCAGACCTTGCCTAAATCCAGAACCATTGAGGGGTCCACTTTTTCCACGGTGATGGACTTGGAGTAATCCAACAGGCCGGAGAATTTGGTGCCGGCCCAAGCCTGCCAATCTTCGAGCGGCTTGTCCACTCCGGCGGCAAATTCGGTAGGCGGTGTTATTGGAAACTCCATCTCCGGTTGGATTTTCGCATCAAAGGAAACTTTCCATGGACCGGAAATAGTTAGCATATCCTTCATCGTCGGCGGTTTGGGTACGTCCTGGGTCGGCAACGTGGCATCGAGCACCAACCAGTATCCTTCCAGCGGCTTGAAGCATAGATCGACCTGGCCGCAGCCATACGACTGAGCCGGGCGGATCGCGCCGGTTTCACAATCCCAGATGGAAGCTGCGTAGCCCCTGTGGAAAGAGAGATGGCATTCCTGCGGCTGTTCGGTATTGTTAGCCAGCCAGAAAAACTCCTTGCCGTCGATGTGCCGGTGTTGCTGGAGCAGCGCGAAATCGTGGCCATGGCGAGGATGAAACCCGAACGGGCTTTCCAACCCCGCAGGCCTCATGCCTTCGTCCCCCAGCGCGGGCTTCAGTCCATTTGCCAGAGCCGTGAATGCCGGTGCCGCCTTGAGCGCCGCCATCAGTTCGATCATCTTGGGGTCATTCATGCCGTTGTCGGCGGAGGCGCTGGGCAGGTCGCCCAGCGCGAAGACAAAGCCGCCGGCTTTGGCAAAGTCCACGATCTTGCGGGCGGTATCCAGGGTGAGGATATCCAGAGACGGGAGCACCAGCGTGCGGAATGAGAACTCGCCGCGGACCAATCTAGCCTCTTCGGTGTCCTTGGTTCCGTGAATTGACTTGGCCGTCTTAACCTCCATTTGCTTCATGTAAAAACGGTCGCCTATTAAAAATTCGATGCGTGAGGTGGTCAGGTCATTGATGGCGGAGGCATAGACTTTGTCGAGTTGATGGATGCGGCTGCCGTCATTGCGGCCTTCGAGAATTTCCCAGATTTTATCATCGAGCATGGTGGCGTCGGTGTTGATCCAGGCGGATTCCAGCGGGTTGAAGAGCAATACGTCGGGAGCGGCGCAGCCCATGGAGTTGATATAACTGGCGCGGCGTGCGAAATCGGTCCACAGATGCATGTAGGGGAAAATCGGGTTTTCGGCATACCAATCTGGGGGCCAGGGATTACCGGTGAGTTTGCGGGTGGTGAACACGCCGTGGGGAATGATATGACTGATTCCCCAAGCGGTAACGGCGTTGATAGCTTGTTTGAGGAAGACCGGGTTGAATGTACTCCACGGCTTGTCATGGCCCGCGCCGTTGCCTGCCATGCCAAAGGCCCCCGCTCCCATCAACTCGCTCGTGGCTCGCGTGTTGTGAAATTCCGCCACCGACACGGCCTCTTTGAAATCATGCACCTGCAGGGCTTTGCGCCCCAGACAATCCTGGCCGGGCATGGTCAGCGTCCGCAGCAATTTCATGGGGTCGCCGACGGTACTGACTTGTAGCGGAATGTTTTCCTCCCAGGTGTGAGCCGTCGTGTACATTCCGTGTTGCTCATGCCAGTCGGTGACCGCCTGAAAGTTGCCGGCATATAAGTCCGATACCATGTCGAACCACTGCCAGCGGGCTTTGGCGTAGGTACCTTCGGCATCCTTGTTGAGCATCAAGGGCAGCACCAGGCGGATGTCCCGCCCGTTGCTCTCCTTGAAGCGGCTATCTAACGAATTTGACCAAGCCAGCTTGCGGCCATAGTCGCCCTCATGGTCGCGGAAGACACCGGGAATGGATTTGCCTAACTTGTCGCCGAGGCGTTTGGCATAGGGCTCCAGGGCGATATCGATGAACGCTTTGGCGAGGTGTTCGTCGATGGCGTTGACAGCGCCGCCGTCCACACCGGTTTGGAAATACTTGTGGAAGGAATAGACGCGCCAGGTTCCCTCCGCCGGGGTTTTCCAAACAAACGCGTCGCCGCTGCCTATCAATTGCAGGGTTTTGCTGCGGATCGTCGCGGTGACTTCGCTGCCGGGTTGAGCGACTTGGGCGGCCACTGCGAAGAACGATGCGGGCACCTTCACGTCGCTGTCGCCGGGCGCGTCGATGATTTGCCATTTGAGCGATTCGGCCTTGAGTTCAGGATGTTGTTTGACGACGCGGCCATGCGCTTGAAAGCTCGGCCACCAATATTCGTCACAATAGCCGAGGTAGTTTTTTTGTGTTTCGGCCGTCTTGAGAGCAGCGCCAAAGGCGTTGAACCATTTGTCGCCCAGCCATTGTTCGGCGGGCAGGTCGGGAGTACCGACCATGGAATTACGGCCATGGGCATATCCGGGACTGAACCCTTGTGCACACATCACGCGCGACATTTCCGCCATTTTCGCCGGTGCCAACGGCTCGTCCCAGAACCAGAACATGAATGGCGCGTAGATCATGTCCGGATTGGCGAAGCCCTGCTGTAGAGCTGGGAAGGGAACTCCCTTGCGCTGGCCCCAGTTGGGTGGTGTCGAGGGCGTCAAGCGGGGGGCGGTTGGCTCGGCCGCCGCGATGGCGAGGGCCAGCGAGGCGAATAGCAAGTTGAGTTTCATGTGTTTGTGTGTGAGTTATAGCACTGATATCGAGTAGTGTGGAGTTTGAGAATTGCGCGGGAATTGAACCACGGATTACACAGATTACACGGATTCAAGAGGAGGGACTTAGTCATGCCGGAGAGCCACGGAATGTTGAAATTCAAAATGATGTAATCTGTGTAATCTGTGCTCATTCAACGGGTGCTTTGCTGGCTAGTCAGTTGCGCGCTGCAATAGAAATCCGCAAGGGTTTTTCCGCAGTGGTTTTGATCCAGACGATTAAGTCGGTGCCTTCCAACGTGCGGCGCAGGCCGTAGCGGAAAGTTTTCCCGCGCGGCACTTCCAGGCCATCGACCGTCAAGGTGGCCTCGTGGTCGCCCCAGTTTTGGATGACTAACGGCGGGTTGACCACCGGTGAGGCGGGGCAGCCGGCCAGCTCGAGGTTGAGGGTGATACCCTTATCCAAGCGCTTGAGCAGATAGGCGCGCTGGCTCTGGCTGTAGCCGTTGCTGGCGAAGGCGTTACCGGTCACTTTGAGGGCTGCCGGAGCGATCCAGGCCCGGGCCATTGGCAGCACGCCGAGTGCCGGTTGGTCGGTCATGCCATAGAGGAAAGCGCCTTCCGGCTGGGTGACCCAACTGAGCGACGAGTGGGCGGGTTGGTCATTGGTCATGGCATAGCGGCCGTCGCTGGCGATGCGAGCGACGGGCCAGTGATTCCACCACGGGAAATGCGAAAACTCCTTGCGCACCTCGCAACTGAATGTGCCAAACTTGGTGCCGGGCTTGGCGATGATGATCGGCCGATACTTCGACTTGAGGTTCACCATCTGGATCACCGGTTCGGTTAAATCTAGTGACGGGTAGCCGTTTTCCCAGGAATAGGTTTTCGCCTCACCCTTGAGGTTGGCCAGGCTGAGGGCCGCCAGTTCGCAGTTATCTTCGGGGCGGGTGCCCGCCTCACTGAGGAAAATGGTCTCCTGGTCGATGCGGTGTACCGGTTCCGGCCACCAACCGGTCACATCGCGGGAGCACACGCCATCCGGATAGATATAATAGAATTCGTCGCCATACTGGCCTTGGCCGGCCACCTCGTCATAGTTGGCAAAGTGAAGGGCGGCGTCAACCATCGCATAGCGCCAGTGGACGACGGCGCGGGCGTCTGTGTTTTCGATGATTTCCACATGGGAAAACCGGCATTGCGAGTCGGACATGTGCTCGCAGCAACCGACGGCCCCCTGGCCGCCGCGGCGAGCCAATTCCTCGGGCCAGACGCCGCCTTCGAGGCTTTGGTCGGCCATCCACTTGCCATTTTCGCTCACCCAGCAGGGGGAATAGCGGGTGCCGCGCCAAAACACCATTTGCACCGGCAATTCGTCGAATTTGATGACAATATCGGGCTCGCCGGCCATTTGCCACAGCGCATCCCATTGCTCGTAATACTCCAGCTTGGTCGGATAGGCACCGAAGCGCTGGGTCCCCTTGGTCACATCCGGGAAATGGCGTGGCGGCAAGTCGGGTGCGGTGGCGGGTTTGAATGCAGACCACGACGCCTGGATCTCCGATTCCGTCAGGACGCGGTCGTGCATGGTCAATTCGTCCAGCAAGCCGTCGAGCGACCACCATGAGGGGAATTTCGCCCAGTCTCGGACCCGGTGCTCTGGCACCATTTTGTCAGGGTTGCGGCCGACGAACAGGTCGATATTCTTGGCGAAGGTGAGGGGCTTTTCGATAGCCATGGCTCCGGCCGGCTGCCCATCGAGGAACAGGCGCACCCCGAAATGTGGATCGTACACTGCCGCCAGATGATGCCAGGTCTTGAGCTTGAGAACCTGCGTGCTCAGGCAGGTGGTCCATTTGTAATCGGCGGCAAGTTGGAGCCCAAAATGCCCGGTTCCGTCAAAACCGAACGAATACCCCCGGGCGTTCCCGTCTCGCTGGGCTAGGATGGGTGTCCAATTCCACGAGTAGGCCGCCAGCGCCACCCATGCCTGCAGGGTGAATCCGTGGGGCAATGCCGGTACTTGGTCGGCCTTGCGGCGCAGCAGGGTGGTGAAGCCGTCAAAGCGCAGAGAGCCGCCGCGCACGCCATCGGGCAGAAATTTGGAATGGCCCTCGATGGTATCGGTGATGCCGCTGGTTGAATCCAAGGCGCTCTGGGCATCAAAGGCCCAGTAAGCCACGGGTTTGTCGGCGGCCAGGGATTGCGATGCGATGGCAGGAAACAATAGCAGCCCGGCGCAAGCGAGGCTCAGGGGTTTC
>JBAXOP010000175.1:0-11023 GCA_037133195.1 Verrucomicrobiota bacterium
TGTAATTTGCGGAAAGTGTGAGAAGGTCGGTTTGGGAAAGTCTGCGAGGGGTCAATTAGTCGCCCCAGTGGGGGATGGCCAGGACCATAGCGAAACGCCTCAGTAAGACCAGAACTCGAAGCCGATGGACCAAGCCGGTGGAGTGCCGGTGATGATGTTATACACGCATGGGGAACTGTCGCTCAACGGATCCAGCTCCGGTGGGAGGGATGGATTACAGGTGGTGGTCGGGGTTAATGACGCATGAAACGAGTACGCCGGACCTGCGCATTCTCCCCATGATTCTCCGAATTGCGGCAAGACGACTCCGTAGTGCCCGGAGTCTGTCAGTACGAGATCTCCCAGTACGAACGAGGCAATGTATGGAGCGTCAATTATCCTGCAGCCGTAGTAAGACGCTCCGGGGTAGGTTATTACGTCTGGGAATCCATTCGGCATGCCTACATGCTCCATGCCAGAGTAAGCATGTCCCGTTTCTACCTTCGCCGCCGCTCTCGAGGCGGGTGGGTATTTATCGGCAACGGTATCCGCAGGGCCTGTGAAAGATGAACCACCCAAATTCACGGTAATCTTTTTCAGATTCCAGAACACTTTTACGGCATTGCGAAGCCCTTTGTCGCCATAAGTTTCATGGAATAGAAACACCCGGTCAACCGACAGATCCGCGGGTCTGACCAATCCAGGGAAGTGCCGTAGTGGAAAGATGAAGTTTGGGGAGTTCATGTTGGATCAGCCCGGCCAGGCCACAGGTAACTGTCCCGCTTGGCCGTCAAGGGTCGCCAACGCCATGCACAGGTGGGTATGGAGGTATTGCTCGAAATAGAAAGTTCCCAGCCCGTCGAGAGCGAACTCGAATCCTGGTGTTCCGAGGGGCAAAGCGTCGGGGAACACCTCCCCGATCTTGATCTCCGCGAGAGTCTGGTAAGTATCCGGGGCAGTTCCGGTGTACGTGTAGGCGTCCCCCCAGGAGTCGGGGAAGCTGATGCTGGCATCCGTTATGTTTTCTCCACCGATCAGTGAGGAATCATCCATGGTCACGATCAGAGCCACTTTAAGGGGGTAAGTGAGCGCAATATCAGCATTGAGGCCGCTGATGGTTTGCAACGCGCCGGATTTTGGGTTGGTGACGAGCCTGCCGTTTGCGATGCGCATGATGCCCGCCCCGCAGAGGAATCCATGAAACGGGCTGATGCCGGATCGCGCAGCGGTGGTAGCGGCTGTGGCGGCGGAGGAAACCACATGCAGGACTCGCCCGATTCCGGGCAGCGAGGTCTCCTGTAATCCGGCTCCAGGAAGTGCGCGATCATTGACGAGGGCATCGCGCCAGGCCCGCAGCGTGGCTCCCGCAAGCAGGTAGTTTTTCCCCTCCTCAAAGTCACCGGGTAGCACTAGAGTGGAACTTCCCATGGTTAGCCGGGGGTGATGGACGGCACGTATTTATAGGTTTCTGTCACCAGTGCGACGCTGGTGCCGGGTAGGATGTCGGCCGTTACGCTCATCAGGACCCAGCCATTAGGGAAGTGATAGACGTACTTGGTGAGGTTGGCCCATCGTGAGTCCCCCACGGTCGGCTGGTTCATTGCGGCGGCTATCAGCGAGGCTCCCAGACTGCTGGTGGGTGGGCCGCCTTCCTCCGGAGTGGCTGATACATTCGTGGTGATATATTTATGCGTGAAAGTAGGATTAGCCTCGGTGGTCTCCACTGACATGTAGCTGGCCCATGCGGCGAGCTTATCCGGATCGGTCATACCTACGGGAGGACCGGGATTGGTGCTTTTATAGATATCGGCCGAGCTACCCCAGGTGATGCTGGTGGGTTTGGCGGCAGCGAAGCCTTTGTAATCCACTGCCGCCGTCCACACGCCAGGAGCGATGCAGGTGGGTCTGGATCCCGTCACCCACCAATTCCGCTCACCGTATTGGGTGCCGATGGGCCAGATCGCCGCCAGGGCCTCGGCTGTCAATGAGGCACAGCGCAAGGCAAAGGTGGCGGTGAGGGAATCCCAGCCATCCTGGGTGAGGGTGGGTTGCTCGGTGAGCAGGGTGGGAGTGCCGGCCAAGAAGGAGCCGGACTCGGCGCTGCCGCCGATGAGGACGGTGGTATGGCGGGGGAAGATCATAAGGCAGACGCAAGAGAAGAGGCGGGTAAGAGCGGATCATGCTACGCCCACTTTTTGCATGATTCCGTGAATGCCGGCGACATGGTTATTAAGCTCCTTTGCGGCTTTTTTTTGATCCTCCGCGGCCTGCCACGCGCGATCCGCAGCGGCCTCGCGGGCACGCCTCCCCGGGTCCGCTTCCCCGCGCTGGAGTGCCTCGGCTGCCTTTTGCGGGTTGAAAAGTGCGTCATTCTCGGCGCGCTTGTCCTGGCGTGCCAGTCTTTTGGCGGTGGTGGCGGCTTCGTCCAGTACCCCCCGGCGTTTTTTGCCGGCGGCTCTATCTTCGAGTTGCAGGCGCTCCTCGGCCAGCTTGTTGGCCGCGTCCCAACCGAGGCCTTGCTTGTCTTGGAGGTCCCGGGAAATCTTTGTAAAGTCGATGGCGCGTTGCGCCGCCTCGATTTGTTTGCGGTGACCACCCGCCCGGGCATCCAGTAATTTATTCTCCAGCCCCCAGTCGGTTACGGCATTGTCTTCCTTCTCGGCTTTCTTCGCGGCGGCGGCTTTCTGGCTCTCTTTGTCCGGATTGTTGACGTAGGTCCTGTCGCCGTGCTTCTCCCCATGTCCACCGCCGGTCTCGGGCGGAGCATTCACCTTGATCCCGGCCTTGATCTCAGCCTTGAGCTCGTCAAGGGCTTTTCTCAGGGCCTCCTCATCGGTACTCCCCCCGGCGATGATTTCTCCCAACTTGGCCAAGGCCGCGACGCTGTCATTGAGTATAGAGGAAGCGCCACTTTCGCGGAGATCTTTCATGTTCGCACCGGCTTCAGAAAACGCATCCTGCGCCTTCTTCGCGGCTTCCTGCGATTTGGATTCAAAATCCAGCGTGCCACGTTTCGCCTCACTTCTTGCGACGGCGATTTCCTGAGCTTTGAATCTCTCCTTTTGTTCAGGGCTATAAGACCAGAATGGATTCGCTCTCTCGCGCTGTGTCCCCCAGTGTTCTATTTTGAACCTCGCGCCCGCCTCCGCCAAATCGGCCTTGGTGCCGCCAATAGCCTCGAGGAGGATGGCACCCGCCGCGTAAAACCCGGATTTCAAGCCTTCCACCAGGCCTGTGACCAGACTGCTGAAGAAAAGCTTGATCGCGGGATCGGTGAGGATAGCCACCGAATTCCGGAAGGCGGCCGGAATCTCCGTGCTTATCCAGCCCCAGGCTTTTTGGAGGCCATCGGTGAAGAAATTGACCGCCCCCACCATGCCGACGCGGAGCTCGAGGCCGAGCAATTCCCCCAGCCTGCCCTGGTTGAAGGCCTCGCGGAAGAAGCGCACGCCTTCGAGCATGGCGGAGGAAATCTCCTTGGCTTTGGCGAGGCCGCTTTGCAGCATCGCGCCAAAGGAAAAGTCCACCTGGCCGTCGAAAAACCCGAATACTTCGCCCACGGCCTTGATTAAATCGGCGGCTATGGAGCCTGCTTGCTTACCCAGGCCGCTGTAGTCCATGGCGGCGAAGGAGCGCAAGGCGGGCAGCATCACGTCCACCAGTTCGGAGGCGGCGCCGACGAAGAATCCCTGGAGTTTCAGGCCCCCGGCATTGAGGTACACGGCGGCCTCGGAGAAGGCCTTGGCTTTTTCCTCCAGGATTTCCGCCTGGAGGCCGGTCATCTTTTGGGCGAGTTCCAGCGCCCCTGGAGTGAGAAACATCGGCAGCACGACGGAGCCGCCCATTTTGCCGAAAACATCCTTGGCTGCCGCCGCGCGTCCGGCGGCGGTGCCGATCTCGCTGATGGCTTTGCCGATGGCCTGGAACTTCTCGAGCGTGCCCATCTTGCCGAGCGCATCCATGTCCAGGCCGAGCTGCTCGAACGCGCCCTTGGTCGCCACGCCTTCCTCATTGACGCCGCCCAGGGCCACCAGCATGCGGTTGAGCGTTGGGCCAAGCGCATCGGCCCCGGCGCCGGTGGCGGCGAAGGCCTGCTGCATGATGGCCAGATCCTTGACGCTGGCTCCCGTGCGCATGGAGAGGGTTTCGAGTTCATGACCCTTTTCGATGGCTCCCTTGAAGTGTTCCCAGGCGGCTTTCACCCCTTCGATGCCGGTGGCCAGCACGGCCATTTCAATCAGGAACTTTTTCAGCTCACCCACCAGTTCGCTCGTCTTATGGCCCAATCCCTCAGTGGCTGCCGAGTGTTTATCCACGCCCTTGGTCGCCTCATCAAGCGGGGCGCTGAAGGCTCCGGTATCGAGCTTGAGGGCGTAGGAGAGGATGCCGGCCATAAGAAAAGACTCAAGACTTGAAGACGCAAGACCCAAGACAAGAGGAAGAAGACGCAAGACTTGAAGACGCAAGACGCAAGATAAGAGAAGAGCAGAGAAGATGCGTGAATCTCTCTTCTCTTGCGTCTTGCGTCTTGCGTCTTGTCGTCTTGTGTCTCATGGGATTATCAGGCGTTCGGTGCCGAGGACCCAGCCGTTGACGGGCGGGCCGGGGGTGATGGTGAAGGAGGTTTCGAGCCAGGCTTTGGCGCGGTTCTTGGCGGCGATGCTGGCCTGGGTGACGTAGGAGGGGCCGCCGCCGCCGCCCATGCGCTCGTTGCGGGCGGGCAGCAGGATGAGCGCTATGCAAAGCGGGGTGGCCCAGACGGCGTCCGCAAGGGTGATTCCGTATTCGGACGCCAGCCATTCGATGCTGGCAAATCCATTTCCCGCGGCGGGGTCGGCATCGCGCTGGAGGCTCCAACCATCGGCGGGGGTGTTTTTTTTTCCGTGTCGCCGCCGCCGCCGGAGAGCGAGCGGATGCGGTCCATCTCGCCGCGGAAGTGGGCTTGGAGCGCGAGTTGCTCGGAGATGGGCATCTCCCACATCATGTCTTCAGCCTGTTGGGTAAGCTCGGCGAGCTGGTGGCTATCGAGCATGCGCCAGCACAGGCGGGCATCGCAGAAAACGAGGGTGGCCAGGCCGAGCTCGAGCAGCTCGCGGGTGCCGGGTTGTTCCGGGTCGTCGGCGTGGGGCAGGCCGATGTCGTCGGCCCAGGCGGCGAATTCGCGGGCCACGCGCTGGAGCGTCCAGATGGTGCCTTGGGACGCCTGTTGCAGGCGGCGGCCGGAGAGGGTCACCGGTCCCGCAGTGGCGGAGGCGAAGGCAGCCACGGCCGCCGGGTCGGCGCCCTGGTTGCGGGCGGCATCCCCGGCGCGCATGCCGGCGAGATGTTCGTGCCAGGATGCTTCCTGGGAAGACATTTCGGGGAGGGCGGAGGTGTTGGCGCTGATGGGGTGGGTGTGCATGTTGGTTGGGTTGGGGGATAAAGACTTGGAGACAGCAGACAGAAGACACGCCGGCTGAAGCCGGCGCTCCGTTATGATTTAGGCGTGTAGATACCGTTTTCGTAAAGGTACACGTTGCCGCCACCGGAGTTATTGGCAGCGAAGGAATCCCAGCTCTCAGCCTCGATGGAGAGCATGCGGTGGCCGTCCTTGCTCCACTCCACGCCGATGGGCGGCATGACGCGGCCATAGATGCCGGCGAAGGGGAAACAGATGAGGTCCGCAAAGTCCGGCGGCAGGACATCGGCCCGAAACATGGTTTTGAACTTGAAGGCGAACTTCATCTTTTTCAAAATCACGGCCAGGATCGAGCCGCCGGCGGCTTCCAGCTCCGCCTTGTCGGCCTCGCGGGTGACGCTGGCACTCTCGACCTCACCGTAGGCGTTGCCGAGCATGACGGTGCCGAAAACGATGTTTTGCGGCGAGTTGGCGATGATGATCTCGCCGGGATAGCGGGTGGTGTAGGACATGGGGGGGATTTACAGGTTAGAGGTTATTGGGGAAAGACGAGCGGGATGGTTTCGGCGAAGCCGGGGAGGGCGGCCTGGAGCTGGAAGGAAAGGGAATGGGCGCGGGCTTTTTCCGCGGTCTGGAGCCAGCGGGAATCCAGGAGGGAAAACCCGGCGGCGTCCGCGTCCTGGCCATCGGGGAAGCGCAGGGAGCGCATCCAGGCGCTGACGATCTCGATGCGATCCGAGAAGGCGAGGAGTTTGGCGGTGGTGGCGAGGCCGGTGGCGGGGAGGCCCCGGAGTTGTTGGACCACGGCGGTGACGTTGTGATAGGTCATGCCCTGGCGGGCGGCGGCGTGGCTGCCGTAGCCGTCCCACAAAAGCACCAGGCGCCAGCGGACGGGAGCGGCGGAGAGGAAGGCCACGGCCTCATCCATGCTCTCCGCCACATCACACACTCCGCCCGCCGCGATCACGCGGGGCGTGATGGCATGGGATACGGCGGATAGGAGGGCAGAGGAGGTCATAAAAAGACGCCAGATAAGAAGACTCAAGACGCAAGAGAAGTGGGGGCGTCAACCGCGTCAACCGCATCAACCGGGTTAACCGGGTTAACCGGGTTAACCGGGTTAACCGGGGCAACCGGGTTAACCGGGGCAACCGGGGCAACCGGTTCGGATGGGGCGGAGGCGGTGGCAGGTGGCAGGTAACGCGGCGGAGGCCCCACCTCCTGGGTGGGCAGGCCGGAGGCAGCGGCGGCGGGTACCTGCGGCGGGTACGCGGCAGCCACGCCGCGCACCGGCTGCACGGGCAGCGCGGGCGGCAACATGGGCACGCCACCGAGGGCTGCCATACAGCCGGGAGGCAGGGTGGCGATGGGGGTGGTTTTCATATCACGCGGAGGTGTAGCCGAATAGGAGGATGTCGATCGCGAAAGCCTTGCCTGCGGTCCCGAATGTGTACGGGGTGCTGACGTCGAGAGAGTTGGAGAGCCAGAAAGAATTGCACATCACGCACGCGGACCCCGGATCCAGTTTGGGAAGAACCAATGCGGCGGACTTGGTAAACTCGCAGTAATCATTCGAGGCGGCATCGACGAACAGGGCCAGGGCCATAGGGGTACTCATGGTCGGAAGCGCCACCCCGGTTAGATCTTTGCCGTCGCCGCCGAGGCGGTCCACGGATACTCCGCGCACGCCGGCGGTGGTATTGGCGGAGGACGCCGCGGCACTCACCCCCAGCCCCCCGGCAGTGGCGATGTTTAGCGTGGCGTCGTTGAGGCCGTCGCGGGTGAGCAGACGGGTGAGGGTGATAGAGGCACCTGTACCGCCCACCGTGTATTGGTTGGTGATTGCGCCCTCGGCTGCCATCGTATTTCGGATAGCGGCGGCAATCAGCGCGGCGGTGGTGTGCACGCCGGTTACCAGCGGAACGGATATGGCCAGGGGCGATCCCGGGATATGCGCTCCGGTGATGGTGTAAGCGAGAGCTCCGGAGTTGGTGCAGCCGGCTGCAGCCGTCACGGTGGCTGTCTCCACCTGGGCCACCGGGGCAGCCGAGGGGGTGATGGAGCCGGTGTAAAAATCCACGCTGGCGGTACCGCCGTTGGAGTGCAGCCTGGCGCGCCAGGCGAGATTGCAAGTGGGTAGTAGCGTGGTGACGTCCCGGCCGATATGCAGGGAGCCGGAGACGTCGTCACCCACGGGCTGGAGGTTGGAGCCCAGGGCGATGCGCAGGTAGGAGTCGGTAAGGATCATAAGATTTGAGATTTGAGATTTGAAATTCCTAGGTGGAAAGGTTGCCGAAGTGGCTGGACGTGCGGGCGGGTTCGGTGACTGCCGTTACGGATGGAGAGGGGCGGATGGAGCTGGGAGTGAGGGGCTCCTTGCCAGCGACGATGGCATCGAGCTTGGCACGCATGGCGTCGGCCAGGGTGAGGAAGGGATTTGTATCCTTATCGCCCTTGCCTCGGCGGAGGTAGAGGGTTTCCCAACAAAAGAGGCGGGCAGCGGCAGCCACCAGGGCGGGCGTATCCGGCGCGGCGGCAAACGGCACCGAGTAACTTTGGCCCAGGATGCCATCCACCTCATTGCAGGAGGCGGCGGCTACTTTGGCCCACACCGGCTGGTCGATCTGGCCATCGGCGTTATCGTCGAGAGCCTCCAACAAGAGTGCGGCGGGCACCTTGGCGGAGATTTCGTCGAGAGTGAAATATAATGGCCGGGCCATGGATTCGCAGCACTAAATTCTAAACACTAGATTCTAAACGAAGAGAAGAGGAGCGGTCCGTCGGGTGATATGAGCCAGGAGTAAAAACCAACTAAAACTCCCCACCCGCCGGACCGCATTTGGGGGGGATTTGAAATTTCAAATTTGAGATTTCAAATCCCCGGAGGGGCTCAGGTGCCGGGGCTGCCGTAGGCGAGGAGGCTCATGCCATAGCCCGCATTCCAGCGGCCGTAGGATTGGTAGATGAACACCTTTTGCAGTATGACGTGGGTGCTCTTCGGATCATCAGCGATGATGAACTCGGGACGGACCTCGAACTGCACGATGAGCGGCTTGATCTCGCGGCCCACATCGAAGAGGAACCAGGCGGTGTCGCTGGAAAGCTCGTTGATGACCTGCACGTCAAAGGTGCCGCGCAAGGTATTGGTTTCCGAACCGACGTTGGTGCCGGTGACCAGGTACTCTGCGGTGCGCAGTTTGTTGGCGGTTTCTTCGAGGGCGGGCGGAACCACCAGCAGGAGTTTTTGCCCGAGGCCGAGGTTATTGCCCTTGGAGTCGGTGCGCTTGCGCAGGTTGGTGCGGGCGGTGATGAAGGCCGCCGCGCTGAGAGCGCCGGAGCCAAGGGTGGTGAAGGTGGCCGCACCCTTGCTCTTGTCGTTGGGGTTGTACGCCTTGGTGGCCGCGAAGAACGCCTTACCCGTGTAGTCAAGGTCGGTGAACGAATTGTTGAGCAAGGCCGCCACCAGCACATGCGGGTGATTGCGAGCAACGGTGGCCATCTCGGCGAAGTTCGGGCGGTAGATGCCGATGCGGTCGCGCTCGATGTCGGCGCGTTTCACTTGCACGGTGCTTTCCCATTCTTTGTTGACGATGGTAAAGCCGGCGGAGTCGATGTCCTGGAGCTTCACTTCGCCGATGAGCTCGCGCATGCCGGGAAGGCCGGTGAGATGCTCATAAGTCTCGCGGGCGGTGGAGCTTTCCACCTCCATGGCGATGCGCGTCCAGTCCGGCGTGTAGCCGTTGTAGGCCTTGAGAAAAACCGCGCGGAAGGCGGCGGAAGCGGTGTTGATGCGGTCTTGGGTGAGGGTCATTTGTTAAGCTCTAAATTTTAAGTATTAAATTCTAAACGGAGAGGTAGAGGGCTTCGCGCTTAGGCAATGGTGCCGACGGTTTTTAGGGCGGCGACGATGGCGCGGACGTCATCCCCGAGCTGTTCACAGGCCGCGCGCAGGGCTTGCACTTCCGATTGCGAGTAGGTGGCACCGATGGTGAGGGCGGCGATGGTGCCGTCGGTGTTTCCGATGGTTACGGCGGGACCGGCGATGGCGCTGGCCAGATCCACGATGGGCAGGGTGCCATCGAAGCCGATCAAGCGCCCGGCGCGGCAGGTGCCGGTATAGGCGACGGTGTCCGGAGTGATGGCATAGACCATCTTGCCGATGTGAGCCTTGGTGGGCGGGTTGGTGGCATCCAATTGGAGCACCGCGATGCAGCGGGTGAGCTCGACCGAGTTGTCACCGGCGGCACCGGCGGAGTTGTCCACGCCGGAGGTGGCGAGGCCCTTGACGTGGCCGGTTACGGTGGAGGCGGCTGGCACGGCATTACCGGAGGCGTCCAGGGCGACCATGCCGCCGATGGCAATGGTGGTGGACGCGGCGACGGGGAGTTTGCCGGTCGAAGTGCCGGGGAGTTGGGCGATGTTGTAGAGGTCAGACATGGTGGGGGAAAATTCTAAATTTTAAGTTCTAAATTCTAAACGAAGAGGGCTGCGCGCGTTGTTATGCGTTGGGCAGGCCGGCGCGGAATTCTTCTTCGGTGAGGCCGAGGGCCTTGGCGGCGCTGGTTTGGTCGGCGGAGAGGGCCACCACCTTGGCGGCGGCTACTTCCTTGCTACCGCTGCCGGCGGTGGCCACGGCACCGGCGGGCAGGCCGGTGAGCAGGGCGTTGAGCGCGGCCATCGGCAGGGTGGCGAGCACGGCGTCGGTGAGCGGGATGGCCTTGCCCTGGGCGAGCGCCTTGTCGATAGCGGCCTGGCGGCGGAACGAGTCGAACTCGGCACTCAGGGCCACCATGGTGGCATCCGGGACGGGAGCGGCAGCTGCGGCAGCGGCGGCGGCAGTGGCGGCGAGAGCGACGGCATCGGGCTCGGCTTTTTCAGTGGTGACGGCGGTGGTGATTTCGGCGTCGGCGGCGGTGGCGGCCAGGCCTAGGACCTGGCATAGGAGCAGTTTGTAATCGAGCATGGTGGGGGGGGTCGGATGGGCAGGGGAGAATTGGGCGGAGGCGGCGACGCTCTCGGAGAACTCCATCCCGGCCACGTCGCCGTGTTGGGTGAGGGCGACGGAACGGATGAAGAGGAGATTGGACTCCGCGTCTAGGTAGGCGACTGCGGAGACGTCCTGGTAGTTCGCGGCGAACTCATTTCCAGACGACGTGAAGTCGATGGCGGAGAGATATACCCCGTCGTTGGGGACGATCTCGATACTGCCGTGGCCCGGCACCTGGCGCGGGTCGGGAACAAAATTTGGATGACCCGGCACGCTCTGATGTTCGTAATCCAGCGGCACCCTCTCGCAGGCGGTGGCCACCTGGTTGGCGGAGAGGCAGGAGGCGGTCTTTTCACCGACCACGATCCTGGCCTTGGTGGTGCGGCCGAGGTTCTCACCCCAGGCGAGGATTTTCACCCGCTGCGGCAGTGGCGCGGCGGCGCCGCCGCGCACGAACGGCACGGCCCCGCAAAACACCGTGGAGGCGAAGGCGGGAAGGATACGTGCTGCGGTCGGCATGCATGTACCTTGCGCGAAAAAACCCCCAGGCTCAAAAAGCCGTGGGGGGGATGAAGGAAGAAAATTCTAAGTCTTAAATTCTAACCGAAGATGAAGATGAAGACCAAGAATCGTCCGCTCCGTCCTCTGCTCTTCGTTTA
>JBAXOP010000176.1:0-11003 GCA_037133195.1 Verrucomicrobiota bacterium
CCCGCAATTGGTTGGAACAGCTCCACCAGTGCCACGGCGGCCGCGCTCACGCTCTGCCCCTGGTCAGTGCCGAAATCTGCCTGGCCCATGCACGACTGGGCATGCACGAGGCTCTGGAGCGCTGGCTCGTTCTGTTTACCGATCCATCCGATCCTGCCGCTCTCGACCCGGTTCAGGTGGCCTTGGGTGTCTGGCAGTTGGGGCGGGGCGATTTCGAGGCCGCCTACCGCCATGCGGCCGCCGTGCAAATGCCCCGACACCGCGACCCGCTATTGCTGCAACTGGCTGAATCCTGTCTGGAAGCCAACCCGCAGCAGGCCGGCGAAATCCTGCTGATGATCCAAGACCCGGCCCTGCGCGAACGCCTTCTTGAAAAGCTCGTCCGCGATCCGGTCTTCACCGCATCCGACATCAACGTCCAGCGCATGGTCGTGGCTGCCGGAGATTCACCTCCGGCGCTGGCCAATTTGATCGCCGCTATGGACAAATCGGCAAACCCCGCCCTCCTCGCCGAAATAAGCCGCTTGCTTCAAGCCGATGTGCCGGCCTTCAATTCGTGGCGCATCGCCTGCCTGGATGACCTTGCCCGTCAAATCCGCCTCAGACCCTAGAACCTCCCCGCTACCCAAATCATCGACTGAATTCCTTCGATTTACCTTGGCTCCGCCGTTAGGGCTGCTATTTAGCATGGCGGGCACCGTGCCGATGGGATCGCTCCCAAATTCACACCTGCCATGCCAATATCCACCTCACATAATCGAATGAATGCCTACGACCAAGAAGATCAGTCACTCAGGCGGAACCATCTGCTGTTCAATCCGGAGACGTGTGAGTGGGTCGAGTTTTTCACCCTCAAAATCTCGGCTGGCAAGAACGATGTCATCCACAACGACACAGGTCCGGCGGTGAGGTTTGGCAGGGCACGCACCCCTGCCACCAGCCCAGAAACACCGAACCCACAACCCGACTCAATGCCAACCGCCATGTCAAACCGTTACAAGATATTCCAAGTCGAGCGCAGTCAGTTTGGGCCCCTTCCCGGTGAGGTTTGCATCGAGCTAGGACCTAACACCATATCAGTCGTCTTGAGCGATGAATTACAGTGTGCCGAGGGATCGACCACTTTTGGGGTTGAGTGCGACACCTTTGCTTGGTTCGAAGATGGGCCGTTCATCACCTTGATTTTGCGTGAGGAGGACCCTCATTTCAACATCGACCTCGCGATGACGCAGTTGGCGAATCTGCCTGGCAAGGAGGGGATTGATTTCTTCGGGGTGATCGAAGCACGCATCACCCGCAGGAAGTGCCCGTTGGATGCCATCCTGCGGAAACGGGGGTTTCGACCGGTCTCCGTAGGTGGCATTTTGCCCCACCAAGGCATGGGCGGCACTGTCTATCGGGGTGATAGCGCAGATCCGGTGTTTGCCGCGCCGCCGCTTCCGACATTGGTCGGTCAACCCGGGGATGCGGATTTCGATGGGCTGATCGATGTTTGGTTCCGGCAATTGCAAACCATTCTGGAGAAACTCAAGGGGCGCTTTGGCAATATCAAACTAGTCTTCGAGCATGGCAATGTGCCTGTTCCCGCTTGGTTCATGGACTGGTGCACATCTCTCGGGATAGATGTCGAATTTGTAGAAGGTGAGGGGGCTGGAAATGACTTTATATCTAACGATGCATCGCATTTTGTCACACAGCATCAATTGGCGCAGGATACGGCCGCGCACAATGTCGACCTACATTTGTCTGATTTGCCATCAGCTGACGATGGGGAATTGATGCACTGCTTTGTGCAACCGCCAAGCCCGCCAAGCAAGCCGGTTCCTAGGGTCTCCGCAGCCAAGTATACTGTGGCTGCATTTGGTCGCCCTGGACGAGTGTTCCAAGCAATCTTAGGCTCCGTACGTCAGAAGCCATCCGCGGAGGATCAGGTGAACTGCGGGATTTTTGCGCCGCCGGAGGCGAAGCCAGGCGATACATTTATGGTGCAAGCATTCTCTTTCTTACTCGAAGACGCCGATCAGGCGGCCCGTATGGCTCGGGAGTTCGACGATGCGGCCCGTCCTCGTGGAGTCAAAACGCTCGATGTGCGGGTCCCTCTGGAGTCCAAGATTCTCTTTCATCTGGTCATTCCCGGGATGAGAGTTGACGATGCGCTCCAGTCGATTGTTTGGTGGGGTAGAACCCAATCCGTGAATTTTGCTGTGAAGGTGCCTGACGAGATGCCTATAGGCGTTGTAATAGGTTCCATCACCGTTTGCTTGGGAAACGTGCCGGTGGGTTGCATCAAATTCAAGGTGGAGGTGAAGAATCACGTATCCACTGTGCAAGAACCCAGGGCGGAGTTTGTGGCGACGAAATACAAGAAAGCGTTCGTCTCCTATGCATCCGCGGATAAGACAGAGGTTATGAAGCGGGTTCAAATGCTAAACAAGGTCGGAGTCCACCATTTTTGTGACGTGTTGGACTTGGAACCTGGTGAGGCATGGGAGAAAATCATAAAAGAACAAATCGCTGAGTGTGATCTTTTCCTCTTGTTCTGGTCCACAGCGGCCCGGGATTCGGAATGGGTAACGAAGGAAGTGACGGCCGCTTTGGCAAGGAAGGGCGGGGATGACTACACGCTTCCGGATATAGTTCCGGTCATCATCGAAGGGCCACCGATCGTCGCTCCTCCAGCAGAGTTGGCGCACCTGCACTTCAATGACCGGGTATTGTACTTCATGTCCAAGTCTCACTAGGAGTCGTATCCGCCACCGCGTGTTTCGTCGCAGAGCCCACGGCATTCCATTTTTCGATGAGGGAGGCGACCCGATCCGACTCGCCGCGGCGGTAGAGTTTGAGGAGGCGCAGGAATGCCTGACCACCCAGATCCATGGCGGAATCAAAGCGCTCGATGATGAGGGCCCCGGCATAGGGCCAGGACGGGAACGACCCGCTGCCGGCATGGGCGTGGATCGACCCGGTCATGACGGGGTCGCCGCGGAAGGCATCCAGCTCGAACCATTCCGCCAAGGCCTCCTCGGCCGGATCGCTGCGGATGATTGCCTGCTGCGAGCCGGGTGGGCGCTCGGCGGGATCGGAGCCCTGATGAATGATGGCATGACCATGCTCATGGGTCAGCACGGTGGTAAGGATGTTCCTGAGGGCCGTGGAATATTTCTGGCCGGACTCGTCGGCGAGTTGCTTGGCCAGCGTGGCGCAGTCCTCGATGCAGACGAACACAAAGCCGGAGGAGCTGAAGGCGAAATGGGCCGGCAGGCCGCAATCCGCCAAAATCCTTTCGACTTCGGAGGACTCCGGTGGCAGGTAAAAGCCGTAAGACCGGATCTCGGCGGCAAAACGTGCCTCGCTAGTGCGCATCACCAGGGGGAGCAGGCGCTTGACCGCTTCGAAAGTTATTTCGTGGACGACGCAAAGCGAATCCATCTCTTTGATCAGCCGACCATCTTCCCCGAACTGGGACTCAAACTCCTCCCATTCCTGTTGGGGCAATCGCCGTTTCCAGCAACTGAGCTCGAACTCACGCCTTTTCTCGCCGCCGATGGTGCAGCGTCCGTAGTCCTCGAAGTAACCTCCCGCAACCTTGGGCCAGTGTGCTGGATCTCCTTCTGTTACAAGGCGCAGCCATTTCCCCGCGACCTCCATGGAGACGATAAAGACGTTGCAGATGCTGAAATCGTTGCCAAACACCTGTGGCTCGGCTTTCTCGGCGTCACGGTAACCGCCGTCAGCCCGCCAGGCGCTATCAGCCATCCACGGCTTTCCCAGATAATCGATGAGGCGCCATGCAACATATTGGGCAAAGTTCCACAGGCATTCGGAGTGCTGTTTCTTGAATTTCTCGGTCGATTGGACATGGAAATTCAGCGCGGTCCCCTGCAGCAGGCGCAGCATCTCCTGAACGTCGAAGCGCAACTGCTCATCCTGTGGCGGTGTGGCGGCGGCCGGGTTGAGACTCAGCATGCTATGGCGGTCGATCAGGATGGTGAGAACCGGGCTGTTATCTAGGCCGCTGCGCCCTTGGAGGTGGCGGAGGATATCCGGCATGCATTCTGCCACGGTATCGAGCAAACTCCTGTCGCAGGCAAGCGCCGCGAGAACCGGGGCCGGCGGCATGTACATCGACTGCATGACCGCCCGGTCCCGGTCAGCGAGTCCGGGGATCTCCTGAGCCGCGTCGGATTCCAGAGTGGCGACCGGCGGGTCGGCCACCACGCCGGAAGCCGCCTGCGAGTAGGTCATGATATGGAGCGAGGCATGGGGCGTCCCGTCGAACAATTCACGCAGGTCTGCCAAATTGCAGCGCGCCGAGTCGTCATCATCGTTGTCGGTGAAAAGCATGACGGTGCAGGGCGGACGTCGCCCCGTTTTGCAGTCACTGACTATGTCTTCAAAATAATCCATCATGGCGTCCCACCGTCTGGTGGCCCCGCCTGCGCGGGCCTCCGTCAGTCCCTGGATCGCTGGAGCCGCCTGGGCGTCTTTACCGATGGGGCGGATCTGATTAGCGGCGCAGGAGCACACCTCAACCGTCCCATCGCCGTCCCAGTTTTCCAAAACCTCCAGTGCGGCCTCCTTGCAGCAGTCGAGGTGACTCCGCGAGGTCACGTCTCCTACGCTTTGTTTCATGCTGCCCGACGTATCGATGATGAGGAAGAGGTCTTTCATAATGGGGCATGGGCTGGGTTTGCTGGGAGGGGAGAGGGCTTTCTCATCAAGCAGTTAGCCCGCCGAAGGACTGGCGAACGTGATGAGAGGTAGGAGGTCGCGGACCGGGTGGCAAGGAAATTGCGACTGGAAATGGCTGCCCTGGGAAAGGTGCCCCCTCATGTGAAGTCTTCAAGCAAGCCGTTTTCAGCGAAGAAAAAAGCCTGACAAATTTCTTGCTATTTTTTGCATCGACAGGTCGGGGGCAACCGGATAATTAAAAATTCACCGTGCAGTTACCCACAATTCTAATGACTGGAGACGAGTTCCCCCCTCCTACCCAGCGGGCTTCAAGAGGTCTGCAGGGATTACTCAGCCTTTTTCAACCGGTCGTTTGATTTTTTAATTTATGAAGGCTTCTGTATCCGTATTCGCCGCGCTCATGGTCCTTACGCCCCTGTTGGGAGCGGCGGGGTCTGAGGAGTCCGGGAGCTATTTTCTGGTGATTGATCACTCGGGTTCGATGCTCACAAAGATCGCCAAGGGGCCGCAAGCCGGCCTGACGCGTTGGGGGCTGATGCGTGACCGGGCGTCTGGATTTGTGGATCGTCTGCCGGATCGATCCAATGTGTGGTCGGTGATTTTCAGTGCCGGAGATCCGGCCAATCTTGGCCTCGATTGGCACCCAACCATTGCCGGGCGGCTAGAAACTGCGGAGAACCGCGCTAATCTTTGCGCCAAGCTGCGGAATTTTCAGGAGCCTGCCCTCTCCAACGGGACGTGGCTCTACGACGCTGAGATGGAGGCCTTGGAGCAGGTGGAAATCACCGGAGCCCGCAATCCTGATGCCTACATGACGGTGATGGTGTACACCGACGGAGTGGACGAGGGAGCCGGCCGCCGGAAGAGCGAGATCGCCAAAAACCCTGGATCGCAGACAACACGGGAGGAACTCGCCAAGAGGATTATCCAATTGCGCGAACGCCACCACAACCTCAACGTGGTCAATGTGTACCGACCCGGTGACGAGATGATTCGGGACGCTCACGTCGTGCGGCTCGCCACCAACCGCCTGCAGCTCGCCAGTCCACTGGTCACCCCCAAGCAGGAGGTGGAGTTGCGCTTTGCGTTCCGCGATGACCAAGTGGTCAAGCTGGAGGGGCGGCCCCTGGCATTTGAAATCAAGTCTGTGGATGGGAGCCCGCTTCCCCTCAAAATAAGCGGCGGGCCGTTCCGCCTGACTAACGGCGGCATGCATCTGACGCTGGAAAAAACCGGCGATTGGCCTTCGGGTCAGGACGTTGGCGCTAGGCTCAAGGTGATCTACCCGGAAATTGAAAATATCTTCCTGGTTGCCGAAGGGGGGGATTCGGTGGACGTGTTCATTCAGGGGGCCAAGGCACCTGCCATCCGGGACCTGCTGCCGGCGGATGACTCCTCGTTTCCGGTCGGGCGGGAAATGGCATTTTCGCTCACCACACTGCCAGGTTGTGAGGTCGAGTGGAATTTCGGTGATGGAGGATCGAGCCGCGGCAACCCGGTCAAACATGTTTTTCAAGAACCCGGCAAACGGGTGGTCAACGTCAAGGTGACCGATCCGCGCAGCGGTCTGAGTGCCGCCGCAAAGATTTCCGTGAATCCTACCGAATTGCGGCTCATTCTCGATCCACTCCCCGTCGATGTAGTTCCCGGACGGGAAGTGACCCTGAGTGCAGCAAGCACCGGCACGTTCCGCCGCTTCGAGTGGAGTGTCGCCGGACGCAAACATGATGGCAAGCCGCTCGACGGTGGAGGCACCTCCCTGACACTCGCGTTTGAGCGGCCCGGCCCGCTCGAAATTTCCGTCGTCGGTGAAGGCATCAATGGCGGGCATGCCGAAACCGAGCCCACCACCCTGATCGTTAAAGAGGTGCCAGCCATCCGCCTGACGAGCCCCGCGGCCGGGGAATCGCTCTATTTTGGCAGCACCCGCGAACTCAGGGCCGAGGTCGAGGGCGTTGATGCCAACCAGGTGAGCTTCCTGCTGACCGCTAACGGCAAGGAATTACTACCGGCCCGCGAGGTCGATGTGCGCCGTGAGGGCACCGTACGCGTGGCACTGCTGCCATTGCCCATCCCCACCTTGGCAACCCGCGTCCAAGCCATGCTCAAAGTTGAGACCATCGGCATATCCCCTCCGCTGTCCCGTGAGGTGCCCGTACTCCTCGAAAGCGAACCGGCCTCCATCGAAATCATCCTCCCCGATGGGCGCGAGCCATCTATTCATCGCGACACCCCGCTTCAAGTGCGCGGCAACGCCCCGATTCGCGACGTCCGCTGGGATTTCGGCGACGGCCAGGGATGGGTCGAGGGCAAACAAGTTGAGCGCCACACATGGACGCGCTACGGCAACTTCACCCTCAAGGTTCTTGCCATTGGCCCCGACGGCAGCGAATTGGAGGCCAATCCCGTCGAAATCAAAGTCCCCGTCCGCAAGGTCGACACCTGCGCTGCCGTCATCTACAAGCAAAATGAAGTTGGCAAGAAGGTGGCTAAAGTGCCCGTCAACTCAACTCTCCAGCTGGTGGCAAACGCGACGGGTGATGTGACCCGCCTGCGCTGGTATCTCGACGGAATAGAACTCTCCGCAGGCCAGGAAACCATCACGGTCCAGCAACGCGGCTTCCACGATATCAAGCTCGTTGCAGAGGGGACGCCTGAGGCTGGCAATGCAGAAAGTATCATCTCCTTCCGGACCAGTGACCGTTTGATTTTCTGGTCCTTAGTGACTGGCGTATTGTTTATCATGGGCATCCTCAGCAAGTTGCTGCTGGGTAATAAATGGAGACATGCGGAATTTGGTATTCAGTTGCGCGGCAACCGCGCCGGGCAAGCGGTAGCGGGCGATCCTGATGCAGGTCGCTTCGCGCTCGGTGGGAAAAAAGGGTGTGGTAGATGGAACTGGTGGACCAAAACCGCAGGCCTGTCACTTAAAGTAATGGACTCGAAGGCCTTTCCCAATTGGAATACTGTTGATCAAATCAAATTCCTCGGAGGATACGATCCGAGGCTCGTGCCAGGCCGGGGACCTCGAAATAAGACGATCAACGTCGGTAAAACCTCAGGCAACGATTTACAGGGGTCATGGTGCCATCGCTGGACGTTTATTCGTCCGCTGGACTCCAAACATGAGTTCCGCGTGGGTGCGATTTTCCTGCGCCGAAGCAAAGTGAATATTTTTATCCAATTTTGGCCGGAGACACTGTGGTTCTTGTTCATGATCACCGCGATCTTGATCGTGCGCCACATGCAGCAGATTTTGTATTAATAATCAACAGCAACAAGAAACGCCAAGCAAATATACACAATGAAAATAATGACTAACATCTTCGTCGGATGCGGTGGCACCGGCGCCAAGGTTGCCTTGCAACTTTCAAAATTGATGGGAGAGGACCCCAAGTGGCGGTATGAGATGGATGAAAACGTTTACTTTTTCCTCCTCGATACCGACCAGAAAGACCTAGACAAGTATGCATCAGAGATCCACACATGCGCTCCCGATGTTTATGTTTCTTCTTTTCTCACCAGTGATGGCTTTGGAACGCCAGGTGAAATCCTCAGCGAATTCATTCCCGGCTTGACTGAAGGTAGCGCTGAGCAACAATTGAAGTCCCTCAATCGTTTCTCCGAACACTGGTGGTGCAGTCGTCCTGATGCCGCTGACGCGAAATCCATCGACATGTTCCGCGTCCCCCGGGTTGCTCAAATCATGGCCGGGGCCGGACAAGTTCCAATGGTGAGTTTTCTCGCCGCATGGCAGGCAATGAAAGGCACTTCCAGGAATGTTAATAGCATTGAGAAAGAACTCGACAAACTCTGTACCGAGATCGGAAACCGTCGTGTTGACATTAATTTCTCCGGAGACAATCCGCTTGGTGAGTTCAATATCTTTTTTGTGGGCAGTGTCGCTGGAGGTACGGGTCGTGGTTGTGTCATTCCAATCGCATTTAAGATGAAAGAGGTCTTCTTCTCCCGGTTTGGAAGAATCCCCTTCATCTCCGGTTACTTCCTGGATCAGGATTGCTTCCAAGCAGGCCGAAGAGATCATGAGGTTTTGCCGCAGATGATGAATGCCATGACGGGTTGGTCGGAAATGTCTTCCTGGTTGGCGCTCTATGAGAAAGAGCATTCTAAAACGGGTTCGGCTAATGTGGCCTATGGCTACAGTCTGCCGGGCCTCACGGCAACTCATGACCCAGACTACGATGTGTTGCATTCACCAATGGATGGAGAATTCGATCTAAAAGACGCACTTCGGAGGGATCGGGCCCGCCTTCCACTGGATGCGATCGGGGTGATCGGCAGTCGTAGCGGAATGGGTTACGCGGCTGATGGGCCGGAAGATGTCTATCGGATGGTTGCAACAGCTATGTATGTGCGCCTCACCCAAAGCGAAATTGACAGTGAAATCAGCAACGAGGGCAGAACTTATTTTTCCGTCGGCAGTTCTATTTCTGAGATCCCCTGCCATGAGATTGAGGAATACTTTAACCTAAAGGCAAGGTTTGATGCCGCAAACAGCATCAGTGCTGTCGTTTCTGAGTCCGATTTAAAGAATGAAGCATCACGCGTCATGACCTGGCTGGGATTGTCGGACCCTCTGGGATGTTTACTAGAAGACGCGACCGGTGAGGAAATCACCTCGGCGATGCAACTGTTTGTACGAGAACTCGCCGGAGGAACGGGAATGTTTGAGAGTGATCTGGCACCTCTCACCATAGCACTCGATGATCAGAATATTGAAGATTGTGAAACCGTATTAGCTGCGAAATTGTCTGAAACACGGTTGGATGATCCCCAGTTTCTCGCTCAGATCGCGAAGGTTTTTCTCGAGCAGTTCATCAGATTCCATCAGCGTTCCGGCGAGGAACTGGCCGGCTTGGATGGCGTGATCGAAGGGGTTCTGGGCTTCCTCGTCACTGCGGATAAGTCGGTTCTCAGGAGTTCTGGATCCGCTTACGCCGTCTCTGAAGTAGCCAGGCACCTCATCGCGGGCCTGCGCGACACCGTGGATGAGCAACTATCCAAAAAGGGAATTGAGGGTTGGTTATCAGATTCAACCGCGGGACGCAGGATGCCCTCGGCGATTACTGTCCTGACGGAAACAAAAGATCGGGAGGGATTCTTGGGTGTGGCCGGCAAGCGATTCACGGAGGACGAAAAAACTCTGGTACGCGATGAAACAACCCGTGAACTCAGAGTACTCTATGCCCGCGCACTTGGGAAGGTTCTGTCATCGCCGAGATCCAAGGATGGCAATATGGGCTTGGTGTCGCAGCTTGGTGCCAGATTGGAGGATCTTCGCAGCAATGCCAATATGCTTGTGAAGGCTGTAGATTATTGTCGTCTTGTAATGGACCTTGATTCGGAAAAACTACGGAGCATGTCTTCGAAGCTTTTCGTTGGCGAGAGGCTTGAGCAATCGCTGTCAATGGATGTTATAGGATCCGCAGGGTTTAATATACGACGGAGGATCTGCCCGATTGAACCCGATGCTGACGAGTTGGATCTGGACAACCCTGCCGCCCTCTCCGTGATTTCCAAAAACTTGGTGGGCCCGATTCTAAAAGGCGAGGCCGGAGATCACCCCAGACTAACTCAGGAACTTGAGACATCTCTCAGTATTGCCAAATATTACTATAAGGGCGATGGAAAAGCAGGTCGCCAAAATATCAAAAAACGTTTCGAGTTGGCTCCGGCATTGCGCGGATTGGCAACACGTTGGCGGAAATACCTTGATGATGAACGGAAGCAAGGCCGTGACCGCTACGAGGAGTTGGCGCAAAAATTCCGCAACTTTTTCGGCATAACACCGAAACTACTGGCTGATAGCACTGTCACCATCAGCGGCGATAATTCACTTGTTGAAGCTGCCGCGGATGACTATCTACTACTCGGCCTATGCTGCGTTTCTGCTAGGTCCTGCCGTCCGTTCTGGCAGACGACCCGGGCCACCAATCCCAAGCTTGTTGTTCAGATTCCTATCGACTTGCCCAAAGGCAAGGACATTGGCTGGAAAACTATTATTCAAGAGAATGCAAACATGGGTAACGGTGGAAGTGAAGACATCCGTCTGATCCCAAACCAAGTGGCTGGCAGCAAAAACGAGCACAATCCTTACATCCTAGCTGTCTATACCTCTGCCGGAGTATCCAATCTCGATGAGGTGCTTTCGTTGAGTGCTTGGAGAGACAATCCCACCTTGCGCCGTTGTTTAGTCAACGCAGAAAGCAAGGAAATCCCCATGCCTTTCCGTGGGGACAATGATATGTGGGAAGGCTATCGGGGGAGTGGCTTCTCCGACCCATCGTATG
>JBAXOP010000177.1:0-10996 GCA_037133195.1 Verrucomicrobiota bacterium
GGAGATCCGGCTGATCTCGCATTGGGATGCGGCCAACAAACCTCAGCCGGTGACAATTCAGTTCGATCCGCGCAAGTGTCATCCAACCTTGTTGGGAGAGATCGATCCCGACAGTTCCGTCCGCTTGCCCGCCGTCCTGCACTTCCCCGATCAGGGCAGCTTGCGCATCACGGCCAGCGCCGGCAAAAATCTCCGGCTTGGCTTCGATGCTTCGCGCCCGAACTGGGTCAACGGCCCCAACGGTGATATCAGAGTGACGTTTCCCGCGGCCACGGCTGACCGATCACAAATCGAGTACCGTTGCGAGGTGACATCCATTCATCCCACAGTCGCCGCACTCGAACAGGACCCGCAGTTCAACGGCTTCCGCCGCAATTGGCTGAATACCCTCCAGCTCAACCCGCGTCAACGTGTGCTCGCCAATCACTCCGGCAGCGACAACTGCGCCTTCTGCTTATACAAATACGCCGATATCGCCAGGCATTCGCCGCCCCTGGCCGAAGGCCTCAGCGCCTTGGTCATGGTCCGCCAAACGCTCGATCGGGTCCTGGGCGGCATGGCCTCCTTCGGCATGCCGGGCGCGCCGAGCACATCCTATCCCGAACCGACGTCCGACACCTATCCGTCACTGCTGGTCGCCGCCCGGGAGTATGTCGTCGGCAGCAGCGACACAGCGTGGCTAACGAAAAATTACGACAGCCTCAAAGCGTGGGCGCAGAAGATGCTGGCCACCGACCACGACGGCAACGGCCTGATCGAGTATTGCGTGAGCGGCAACTCGGGCTGCTGGCCGGAAGCTATCAAAAAGCGGCCGTCGAATTGGTGGGATACGATCGGGTTCGGCCACGAGGACGCCTACGCCAACGCGCTGGCCTACCGCGCTTTGCGCAGCATGACGGAGCTGGCCGCTCAAGCCGGCAAAGCGGACGATGCCGCCCGCTACCGCGCCGCCGCGGACAAGCTTCGCGCCGTCTACTACCGGACCTTTTTCAATCCGGCCACCGGCGTGCTGGCCGGCTGGCGCAGCGCCGACGGTGAACTCCACGACTACTATTTTCTTTTTGTCAACGGCGCGGCGATTCATTACGGGCTGGTTCCCAAGGACAAGGCCAATGCGATCATGGACCGCCTGCTCGCCAAGCTGAAGGAAGTCGGTTACACGCGGTTCGACCTGGGCCTGCCTGGCAATCTCATCACGGTGCCCCGGAAGGATTTCGCACACAAGGTTAGCGAGGCCGGCTGCGGGCTCAAGGAAGACAATTCCGACGGCTTCCAAAACTACGAGAACGGCGGCGCGACCGGAGCGTTCGCCTACTTCACACTCGCGGCCTTGTACGACCTGGGACGGCGTGCGGATGCCGACCGCATCCTCTTCCCGCTGCTAGACGCCTACGAGCGGGGCGAGTTTCAAGGGTTCAAAGCCGGAGTCTGGAGCAGCAAGGACTGGAAACGCTGGGACGGCACACCCAAAGGCTACGAAGGCTTTTTGGTTGATAATTATTATGCCTTGCTTGCCGTGCTGCTCCGCGCGGGCCAACTCCAGCAGACGCCGGGCTGTGAAATGCCGACAAGCATCCCTTAGGCATGGCCGAAAGAAGTCGTCATGCTTATGCCCAAAGCATCAAGGAGAAACATCATGAAAATTCAACATCGGTTCGTCCCACGTTCGGCAATGGCAGCCGTGATGCTGCTGGCGGTTACCGGCAGCCGGCCTCTGGCACTGGCCGCAGACACGCCGTCCTGCGGCGCCACGATCGGCGCCGCAGAAGAGAAGCGCCTGCAAGAGCGATACGAATCATACCGCAAGGTGGGTCCGGATTATGTCCACGCCGGCGAGGCGGCATTGGAACGCTGGCAGGACTGGAAATGGGGCCTTCGCATCCACGATCTGTACTATTTGCATATTGACTGGCATGACTGGGATTTCGGCTGGGATAATCAATTTCCCCTGTTAGCCCCAGAACCCGACGCGTGCTCTGGGGTGTGGAACGCCGAGTGAATCTTCAACTTAGTCAGAAGGATTGCCACGGGGTCGTTACCACTTGTCGGAGCGGAACGGTGAGGCCGGTAGGCCATCCTTGTTGTAGAGGTTGCAGCCAAAGGGATTGTGGTCGTATGCGTAGCGGACCTCGACGGGCTTGGGCACCTGGGGACTGGAAACAAGAATGCTTTTCCCATCGATCACCGCATCCGCCCAATGCCACGTCTTGTCGGCACCGGCGACGGCGAATTGCTTGAGTTTGCCGGCTGTGTCCTCGACCACCGGGTTGCGGCCATCTTTCTTGCCGACCATCAGGCCGGCACCCACGTAGTCAAAACTCACGCGAATCTTGCCATCCTCCAGCTGCATTGATTTGTAGAGTGGTCCGCTGGGTACCAGGTCCTTGCGGCCATAATCGTGGTGGAGGGCCCAGGCGGCCAGGCGCTCGCCCACGTCGAACTTGTTTTTCGGATGGATGTCTTTCTCCTCGCCGATATCCACCGCCACCGCCATGCCGGTATTGGCGATCTGCAAACACAGAAGCTGTGCCTCGCGGTTGCGGGCGTACGGACCGGCGGCCGCCGGTCTGTTGTCAACGCCCTCGTAGTTGGCCAATTGGACGAAGTAGAAGGGGAACTCACCTTGCTTCCACGCCTTGCGCCAACTATCTATCAGGGCCCGCATCTTGATGCGATAAATCTCCATACCTTCACCGCCATTTGATTCGCCCTGGTACCAGATCACGCCTTTGATGGCCAGCGGCGTGATCGGGTGGACCATGCCGTTGTATATCGTCGACGGATAAATTTCGGTGACGTTTGGTTCGGCTGGCAACTGCGGGGCGCGGGGGATCTCCGTGCCCAGCGTCGCCATGGCCTTGCGGGCTTCCGGAAGCCACTTCTCCAAGGCATCCAGGCTGGCGTAAGCACTTGCGCGGTAGGTGTCGGCAGGTTTTTTCAATTCCTGCAGCATGCTGGTGAGCGCCGGTTCCGCTTCAAAAGCAAGCACCGGCATCCATAGCTCGATCCGCGAGCCGCACCAACTGACGTCGAGCAGCCCGATGGGGATTCCGGTTTCCTTCTGGATGCGGCGGGCAAAGTAGAAGCCTGCCGCAGTCAGGGTTGCTGCGCTCTCAGGGGTGCAGCTTATCCAGCGGCCGTTGCTCTCGGTGCCGGGCCAAGCCATCGAGCATTTGCCGGGTTTGAAACAACGCAGTGTGGGAAAGTTGGCCGCGGCAATATCCTGGGGCGCGTTGCAGCTGCCCAGGGCCATCTCCATGTTGGATTGCCCCGCACAAACCCAGACATCACCCACCAGCACGTTTTGAATCGTCAGCGTGTTCTTGCCGGTGATGATCAGTTGTTGCGCGGTGGCATTGGTCTTCATTGCCGGCAGTTTGGCCGTCCATTTGCCGCACGTGTCGGCTTTGGTCTCCGCCTTGGCCTCGCCGATTTTCACCGTGACGGCCTCGCCCGGCGCGGCCATCCCCCACACCGCCACCGCCATGCCCCGCTGCAGAACCATGTTGTCACCAAACAGGCTGGAGACTTGCACATCGGCATGAGCCACTCCCGGCAAAAGCGCGATCGGGCAAACAAGCGCCGCCAACAAGGACATGCAGTTGCGTGCCGTCCGGATATCATTGAAAATGGTCATTGGTTGCATGGTGATTCACTGGTGCCTTGGCGGCGGCGGGTCTGAATTCCGTTAGATTATTGGAACGAGGTGGTGCGGCTTGACCGGGCCGTGCGCCGGGGCCGTCGGTTGCACAAACGTGCAAACCAACCCACACCGGGGAGAGCAATACGGGCATGATGGGCCTGATGCAATTCCGGATTGAGGATTTGTTGCGAGTTGGTCGTGTGCTTCGGAGGCCGCCATGGCCTGCAGGTGGAGGCCACGCACAAGGCCGGCACTGCGAGTGCCTTCAGCGGTAATCTTGGAATGCTCAACCTGTTCTAGTCCATCTTGGTAACCCATCAGTAAATCAAAGCGGGCATCCCATTTCCCTTTGCGCCTCTGCATCTTTGCGCGAGTCACTCTTTAGCACGGGGAAATGAAAGACCGACCGCGGGAGGGGAGTAAAGCTGGATGCCCGCAACGCGAGTTGATAGTTTGTCAGGTCCACCCCCTTTGAGTTAGAGTGAATCATCACGAGGAAGAAGGAGAGCAAATTGCATGCGTGCCTCGTTGCAATCGTAAATTCGTCGGCTCACGGCGAGGTGGCTGGCCTTGGCTGGCAAGAGTCGCCGGATCGTATCCAAGAACGAGCCCTTCGCCGGGCGCACCCGTGGCTGGCCAATCCGCGATGCGGCGGAAAATCCGCGCACGGGTTGGGTCGGTGATAGTTATGGCGGCGGCAGGCACGGTTTACGCCGGAGACAGCCAACAGATGGTGGATGCCGCCGCGGCTTTTGCGCACGGTCCGCAGCAACCCGCGTCCGTCCCGGTGTTGCCGGGATTATTTGCCGGCAAGCAGGTGTTTAACGCGCCCCTGGTGGGGTGGCCGGCGCAAGGCCAAGGATACCAGCCAGTCGACGGCGACAGCTTTGCAATCCACAACGGCCCCGGCGTCCACAACTTCACCCTCACTTCGGGCATGTGGTGGTTGAAGGTCGGCGACCGGCCGTGGCTGGCCATGGAACTCCGTGCGGGGGCGGGCGCCTATGCGCAGCCGGGGTTGCTGCCGGAAATTGGCGTCAGCGGCCGGTTCCGCGTCGCCGTAACCGCGGGCGACAAGACCAAGTGGCTCGATGAGTTCAGTTCCATCGACGCCGTGCTTGCGCCGGGTGTGGCACGCTGGACGTGCCAGGACACGGACCTTGGCGTGACGATCGCCCTGTCTGTCCGGCCATTGTTAGAACCATGGGGGTTTGCGGCGGTGGCGGACGTGACGGTCGCAATCCCGCAAAACGTGAGTTTGGCGTGGCATGTCGATCAGGCGCGGCACGTGGCCGACAAGGGCGACTACGCCGAGTTCGCTGCGGCCAAGCATGCCCAATTGTTTCTGGGCACCGCGGAAAAAGGAGCCGTGGCTGGGAAAGGCGTGTTGCGCGTCGATCTGGCCGCGGTGCCGGACACGCCGCGGCGCAGCCGGTTGCTGTGCGTTTGGGGTTACGACGGTTACAACAAACAGGGCGTGGCCGACGCCTACAAGCGTCTGGAGTTTCGCCCCTTCGATGCCGTCTGGCTGGCGGACATGAAGCCGAAATGGTTCGACCACTGGATCGGCGGCGGGCTGGCACCGGAAAAGAAGTTTCTCGATGCCCGCGTGCGGTTTGATGCCCTGGCCCGACAGGCGGAGGATTTCTGGGCGCGGCAGCGCAGCCGCCTGCGGATCAAGACACCCGACGCGCGCTTTGACAACGTGGTCAACCATGTGGCCGCCCAGGCGCGGGTGCAATTCGAGTACCCTGGCTTCATGCACGGCTTGGGCTACGCCAAGTACGGCAAGATCAACCACGGCTACTACGGATTTGAGGCCGCCGGCATGCATGATGAGGTGGCGGATTCGCTGCACCTGATCTCCGGCACACAGGATGTGACCGGACGTCAACGATACAACATGACGACCTTTGCGATCAGCGATTGGCATGAGGACATGGACTTCTACTTCATCGACCAATGCTGGTATCACTGGCGCTGGACGGGCGATGAGCGATTTCTGCGGGCCATCTGGCCGGCCGCCCGCAGGGCTCTGGAGCATGGCCTGGTTGTCGGCGACCCCGATGGCGACGGGCTGATGAGTGGCTACTACGAGATGTGGAACAGCGATGGATGCAACCCCGGCGGCAACTCGGCCCTGCAAACGGCCATGGGTTGGGCCGCATTGCGCGCGGGCCGCGACATCGCCACCAAACTCGACGACCGTGATTATTCAGTTGGGAAGCCCGCCAACGGTCAGGGGCACGATCCGGATTTCGCCCGCCGCTACCAAGCGCTTCTCGAACAGACGGAGAAGCAATACCTAGCGCGGCTTTGGAACAAGGAAGTCGGTGCCTGGGCACCGGCGGAAGTCGGCGGCACGCCCCGTCCCAGACCACGCACCTGCGAGGAGAACTATGCAATCTGGCGCGGGCTGGGCACGCCCATGCGGAACTACATGGCCATGCGCTACATTCGCGAGAACCACCACCACCGAGAGTTGTTAGAAGGCTCGACATTTGAATTTGTCGACGACTGGTGGCCCGTCCAGTGGAGCCTGCACTGGGTGGCCAGCGGCGACACCTGTGCCAGCTTCCACTCCGCGTGCGCCGCCGGTGATGTGGATGGCTTCTGGCCGGTATTCAAGACCGTCGCTGAATCGGCGTATGCCCATGATGGCACCTTGTGGCACGGCACCGGCTCGAACGCGATGGAAATGGAGCCGCTGTTTCTGGCGGCAGTGATCGATGGATTGTTCGGGGTGAAGCCGTGGTTCGGTGAAAATCTGTTAGTGATGCGACCGTCGCCCCTCGCCGGCTGGGACGATCTGGAGATCGACCATCTTGATGCCCGCTACAAGTTCCATCGCGATGCGCAGGCAGTGGTTCTGGAAGTGAGCACACCGGTGGCGCGCCGGGTGCGGGCCGAACTGCCCGTTGCCGGAGGAGTCCGGGGTGTTTCGCTCGACGGTGCGCCCGTAAAGTTTGCCGTGGAGCAGGCGGTTGGCGCTGCGCGGGTGGTGATCGAGGCCCCGGCCGCCAAAGCACATCGTTTTGAAGTTAGGCTAACATCTGGAGAACCCAAGGTCGAAGGGCCGCTCCAGGTGGTCGTGGGTTCCAAGGTGACCTTCCGTGTGGAGCAGGCCACAGTGGCTGCCGTTCAAGATCCCCAGCAGGTGGCGGATAACATTCTTATGACACCTCCGACGGCCGGTGCGTCAACGGTGTCATTTGTCTGCACGCGACCGGGCAAATCAACGGTCTTCCTGGAGCTGCGGTGCGGCGAGGTGAAGTGGTTCCATCCGCTCGATCTGAAGATTTGTCAGCCGTGGACGATCGTTGAGCGGTATCGTCCGCCACTAGGCGAAGACGGGCCGGCGCTGCTCTCGCCAGCGATGGACATCAAGCAGCGGACGATGAAGATCGAATTGGCCAACGGGGCGACTATGGCGCTAACGGGCCGGGCGAAAGTCACCGTTGCGGGCCACACCATCGAACAGGATGTAAACATCCCGGCGTCCGGCCAGACCGTCGTTACCGTGTCACTGGGTGATGGGTGGGACCGGCTTTCGCCCGGCAGCGTGCCCGTGAGCGTCGAACTGGCTGGTCGCAAGGAAACCAAGGCGGCCGTGTGCTGGAATCTCGGAAAAGAGCCCGGTCTGGCGGCGCGGATGCGCCCGCTGGATCTAAGCGCCAGCATGAACGCGGAAATGAGCAAGCTCTTCAGCCCGGCAACCCAATGGCGCATCGACTACACGGGCGCCCAGCACGGCGTCGACCGCCGGCACCCGCTGCCGCTCAAGGACGAGCGCGGCTGGGTGCTGATGAACTCGGTGATGAGCATTCTCGAGCCCTATGGAACCTTGCCGGAGCAATGTCCGTCTAACGGATATCTGCAACTCGACAAGCCCGGCGCATGGCCTGATCCGGGCGTGGCGGTGCCGATGGTGACCACATCCAATCGGCTGCTGGCCCTCTGTTGCACGCAGCCCTACGAACCGTTTCCCAGCCGTGTGACCTTGACCTTGCCCGTACCGCAGCGGGCCGAAAAGCTTTACCTGTGGACGGCCAACCTGGTGAAGCCGCTCAAGTGCTACACGCCCGGCGCCGAGGTATTGATTCGCTATGCCGACGGCAGTGAGCAGTTGCATCAGATGATTCCGCCCTATACGATGCCCAGCGTGATTGGCAGTATTTGTCCCAGCGCCCATGTTGTTAAGATCGGCATGCTCACCGGCAACGCCGGCAATGTCGTGGACCGGCAGGCCTATCTGTCGCTGACCGATGTGGTGCTTGATCCATCCAGACCTGTGTCCTCGATCGAGATGCGGTGCGTGGCCACGGAAACATTGCTAGGGATGGCCGGCGTGACACTGTTAGAGCCGGGGAAAGCAGAGTAGATTATGAACATTGCAAAATTATCACCCATCTTGGTGCTGTGTTTCGGACACATCGCTCCGGTCTTGGCCCAATCGCCCGACCCAATTGCCTTGGTGCTTGTGTAGGAGACCAAAGGAAATCTCTAACCTGTATTGCCCATGAATCGCATGAATTACCGACGGTCTGCCACAGTGGCTTTGTGTTTGTGTCTGTTTGCGGTGTCACCGCTCCGCGCCGAGGTCTGGGACCAGGACGACCACAGCGGCAAGAGCACCGAGCGCCTGTTCAAGGAGATCGAGGAGAGCTATGGCTTCCGGGTCCGCCGCGTGCTCACGCTCACCCTGGCCAGCCGCGGCATGGGTGTCATGCCGGACCTGATCCGCGCGCTGGACCACAAGCACTGGCATGTGCGCCAGGCCGGCGTGTATGCGATGATGGTGCTCTGCTATCCCGAGATCCGGAAGCAGGACGACAGCACCGGTCTTCTGAACTCCATTCCGGGCCCATGGCAGAACCCCGTCCCCCCGGCCGCGGTCAAGGAGATCCTGCCCGCCCTTCCACGGCTCGAACAAATGGTTGAAAAGGATCCGCACCATTGGGTCCGCACCTGCACCGCCCAGTTGCTCTGCATGATGGGCAAAGACGCAATGCCGGCCAAAATGGGGCTGTTCCGCGCCGCCTCCAACGACCCGTGCTGGTGGGTGCGCCTGTGCGCCGGATCGGCCTTGGACAGGGCGTCGTCCGGAACCGACTCGAAATGGCTGGTTGCGATCGCCATGATCCCGAGCCGTAAAGACCAGGTCAGGGTCGTCGGAGCGGGGCGACTGGTGAACTGGATGGAAAGAACCAAACTGCCCAAGGGCCAGCAGATGTATGTTGCACCGCCGGAAGGGGAAATGCGCAGCTTGCTCGTCAAGGCGATGAAGGAGGCGTTGCTGGCACCGACGTTCGATAAATTGGAGAACCAGCAGCGCTGCCGCACCAAGCTGGCGACGATCCTCGAAAAGGATCTCGGGGTCGACGTGAAGGACATCGCGCCCGGGGTTGCCGCTCTCCTCAAGGAGGAGGCCTTCGGCGATTGCCACCTCCAGACCCTGGAGTGCCTGGAGGTCTTCGGGGCCGATCTGGCCCCGGCCGAGGCAACGCTCCGGGAGATGCTGGTGGCGGAAAAAGCCAAGGTGGGAAAGTGGGGCCGCCCGGCGGGGATGGTGGAGCGGATCGAGAAGTTGCTTGAAACCATCACCAAGGAAAAATCATGAAACATCGCATGCATGGAGTCATCATGTCGGCATGGTTGTTAGGATCGCTTGCCGCGCAGGCTGCCGCGCCCACCGACGTGGAACGCTTGCACCAGTACCGCCGGACGTTCCATACCACCGGGGGCGAACTGACCAACTTCGGAGCGACCGGTTGTCAGGGTTGGTTCTACTGGGACCGGTTTTTTGTCTGCACCGTTGACACGGGGTCGCCCGCCGACGGCATCCTCCAAACCGGCGACTACATCATCAAGGCGAACGGGGAATCCTTCCCTGGCGGCGAAGATCCGCGGCCGACATTCGGCCGGGCATTGACCGAGGCCGAGGCGAAAGGCGGCAAGCTGCGTCTCAGGATCATCCATGGCGCTGAGGAGCGGGACGTGGTCGTCCCCCTCAAGCCTCTGGGCGCTTACGCTGCCGCGTGGCCATTCGGCTGCGCCAAATCGAAACAAATCTATGATGACGCGATCTCGTACGTGATGGCCCACCAGAGTGCGGATGGCACGTTCGGCGGGCCTTGGAGCACGGCGCATGACGGGCTCCTGCTGCTCACCTCGGACAAGCCCGAATACGTCGAAGCCGCCCGCCGTGCGGCGTATGGCCGCATGGACGGCTCGCTGGGCGCCGAATACCACGTGTGGACCTTCGGGTATTCCACGCTGCTGCTGGCGGAGTATTACCTGCGCACAGGGGATTCGGCGGTTTTGCCAAGCCTGCAGAAATTCGGGAATTACCTTTCCAGCTCCCAAGCCAAGAGCGGAGGTTGGGGGCATAACTCCGCGTACTATGGTATTGTCCAAGGCTACGGGGAAGTCAATCAGGCCGGCATTCCCTGTTTTCTGTCGATGATCCTCCTGCGGGAGGCGGGCATCGAAGTGGACGCAAAGACATTCCAAAGGTCGGTGGATTTCTTCGGGAGTTTCGCGGGTGCCGGTTGCATGCACTACGGCGACGGCTTTCCCTGGACCGGAGAAGGCGAGAACGGTCTCAACGCGGCCGGCGCCATTGCCTTCAACCTCTTGGGCGACACGGAAACCATGAAGGAATACGCGCATAATGGAGCGCGCGCTTTTTACCTGACGGAGGGGTGTCACACATCGTCGTACTGGCCTCATGTCTGGGCGCCAATCGGCGCGAGACTGGCCACCGACGAACTCTATCAGCGCTTCATGAAGGAACAGGCGTGGTACTACGATCTCTGCCGCCGCTGGGACGGCTCCATCGTCTACATCCCCCACCCGGAGAATTTCATGGTCGGCGGCGGGCTCGGTTCGGGCCCCGTCTGGCCCACGGGCGGCTACGGCCTGGTGTATGCCATGCCCACCAAGAGCCTGCGGATTCTCAACGCAAAGCCGGGCGTGTTCGGTCGGCCGCTTGCCCCGACGTTGGAGCCGGTCCGCAACCTGTTCAAGGAGAAGCGCTGGAGCGACTTCGATGCCGCCATGGCGCAATGGGGAAAAGACAATCACAGCGCGGCCGATAAACTTGATGCCGCCGACTTGCTAGCCGCCCGCGCCCGCACCCGGGACCATCTGGCATGGGTGACGCAACAGGTCCGCGATGCCCTGGCGCAAAAGGGCGACCTCTACAAGGCACGGGTCATGCTCGCCGCAGCGGAACGCCTCAATGGCGCGAAACTCGAGTTTGACGACGCGGCGCGCGCCGCCCTGCAAAAAGGGGTATGCAATCCGGCGGCCTTCGCCTTGCCCCTGGCCTTGACCATTGAAAAGAACAAG
>JBAXOP010000178.1:0-10962 GCA_037133195.1 Verrucomicrobiota bacterium
GGTACCATCGTGGCTAACAACGGCTTTGGCGACAGTTGGAATGCTGCCGTCACCCTGACCGCCAATACCACCATCAATGCGCCTTACAATATGTCTTTCGGCGGCACCATCAGCGGGGCCGGCGGATTCATCAAAACCGGTGCCAGCCAGTTGAGCCTCGCTGGATCTAACAGCCACACCGGCACCATGGCGGTGCAAGCCGGCACTCTGTCAGTCGCCTCTCTCAACAGTGTGAGCGGCGGCACCGCCACCAGCAATCTGGGCGCGCCCGCCACCGTGACCACCGGCATAATCTCCCTTGGCTCCACCACCACCGCCGCCACCCTGCTCTACACCGGTGCAGGGGAAACCACCGACCGGGTGATCCAACTGGCCGGCACCACCGGCGGTGCCACTCTCACCCAAGCGGGCACTGGCAGCGGCATCCCCACGACCCGTGGCACCAGCGGCTTGCTGAAATTCACCGGCGATGTCTCGATTCCAGGCAGCCCCGGGGTGGACAACCGCAAAACCCTCACCTTGACCCAGCTGACCAGCCTGACCACCGGCACCAGCACCGGCCGCGGCGAACTCAGCGGCAGCCTCGGAGATAGCCTGTCAGGTACCGCGGGCCAACTGGCCACCAGCCTGATCAAGGCGGGCGGCGGCACTTGGACATTGTCCGGGGCTAACAGCTACAGCGGCGCGACCAAAGTCCAGGCCGGCACACTTGTCTTTACCCGTGCCGACGCGCTGGGCGGCGGCACGCTGGACATCACCACCGGTGCGGTGGTGCAACTCGATTATGTTGGCACCCGCCAGATCTCCGCGCTGAGCTTCAACGCCGGGACTGCCCTGCCTAACGGAACTTACGGCTCCTCCGCCTCGCTCGCGACCCACAAGAATGACACGTATTTCTCCGGCCTGGGCATGGTCACTGTCGGTTCTACCGGCTCGGCCACCACCACCAGCCTGGAGCGCAGCGCGGGCACCAATCCATCCAATGGCGGGGTGGCGGTGACCTTCACCGCCACCGTGGCGGGCACCGCGCCCACAGGCAATGTGCAGTTTTATGACGGGCTCACGCTCATCGGCACCAGCGTGCTGAACGGTTCCTATCAGGCAGGCCTCACCACCAGCACTCTCGGCGGTGGCAGCCACTCCCTCACCGCCTTGTATGTCGGCGATGCGGGCAACGCCCTCAGTTGTTCCACACCGCTGGCCCACATCGTCAACGATACCCGTATCTCAACCACCACCACCCTTGCCAGCGGCAATAACCCGTCTAACTACGGCGCGGCCGTCACCTTCACCGCTACCGTGACCGGTAGCACGCCCACCGGCACCGTGACGTTTTACAACGGCAGCACCGTGCTGGGCACCGCCACCTTGAACGGCTCCGCGCAGGTGGTCCTGACAACCAGCGGGCTGCCGGCCGGTTGGCGTGCCATCACCGCCCGTTATGCGGGTGACGCGAACAACGCGCCCGCCACATCGACGCCACCGTTATTCCAGACGGTCAATCCGCCGAGCGGCAATGGCAAGGTGAAGGTGTTTATTTTGGCCGGCCAATCCAACATGCAGGGCAAGGGCCGCGTCGAAACCGGTCGTGACCCTAACAACCTAACCATCACCAACCTGGTGAGCGGGCTCGGTAGCTTGCGCAACATGCTCAACAAGAACCCGGACAAATACGGCTATCTGGCGGACCCGGTCCATCCCACCACCGGCGGCAACCCCGGCTGGATTACCCGCGACGACGTGTGGGTGACGTATTGGAGCGACCCCGGCACCGGTGAGAACCGCCGGGGCAATCTGGACGCGGACTTCGGCGACACGGGTGGGCAAGGGCGCATCGGGCCGGAGTATGCCTTCGGTCTGCAGCTAGGCAGTCAACTCGGCGATCAGGTGTTGCTCATTAAATATGCCTTTGGCGGCAAGTCGCTCAAGGTGGATTTCCGGCCGCCGAGTTCCGGCGGCACCGTCGGCCCCTACTACACCGGGATGGTCGCCCGGGTCAACCAAGTGCTCGCCAATCTGGCCAGCTACTTCCCGGCCTACAGCGGGCAAGGCTACGAGATCGCCGGCTTCGCATGGCACCAGGGCTGGAATGATATCGGCGAAACCACCGCCGAGTATGAAACGAACCTAACCAATCTGATCGTGGATTTGCGCAACGATTTGGGGGTACCCAAGCTGCCGGTTTGCATCGGCAATACCGGCATGGCTAACGGGTCGGGGGGCAATGTGCTGGTGGCGCAAATGAATGTGGGCAATTCCGCGCTGCATCCGGAGTTTGCCGGCACGGTGACCACGGTGGATACGCGGCCCTTTGACTACGGCGAATTGCTAGGCGGCAGCAGCGAAGGCTACCACTGGTTCTGGAACGCCGAGAGCTATTTCAACATTGGTGAAAGCATGGGCCGGGCGATGCTGGCGCTGCTGCCCGCCACCGTGAGCAAGTCGCCCTTTGAAACCTGGGCGGCCGATCCGGCACAGGGTCTCACCGCCGGCTTCAACGACGGACCTGCCGACGATCCCGATCACGACGGTCTCTCAAACTTGCTGGAATTCGCACTCGGCGGCGCCCCGATGGTATCCTCGCGCACGATTCTGCCCGCTCTCACGACACAGGCCGGTGCCTGGGTATTCGAATACGAGCGCAGCAATGCGGCGCAGTCCTCGATCACCCAGATGGTGGAATATGGCAGCGATCTAACGGGATGGACGCAGCTGACCATCCCGGCGGCAACGAGTGGCGACGTGACCGTCATCCCCGGCACACCGACCGATCACGTAAAAGTGATTGTGCCGGTTCTGGGCACCAAGGGTTTTGTGCGGCTCAAGGTCACCCAATAAGCCACCCCCATGAACCGACTCACCCCCATCATCCTCGCCGCCATCACCTGGCCGGCCTTCGCCATCGGTCTGCCGCCTGCCGATCCCGATCCCAATGGCATCGTGATCCAGGAGGTGCCGGAAAAAACCGTGGCGCTCAGTTTTGACGATGGCGTTGCCAGCCATGCAACCATTGTCGCGCCGATCCTCAAACAGCACGGCTTCGGCGGCTCGTTTTATATCTGCGACTTCGATAGTTTCAACACCCGCAAGGATTGGTATCTGACGTGGGCACAGATCCAGTCGTTGTCCGCCGATGGCTTCGATGTCGGCAACCACACCAAAGGCCACGGGGGGGCCTCGTCGGGCCCATGGCTGGCGATGGAAGATGAATTTTCCCTCAACCACGTGCCCAAACCCACGACCCTGGCCTGGCCGGTCTATGCGGTTTACCCGACTCTCTATGCCTCGCTCATCTCTAGCAAATACACTTTTGGCCGCGCCGGCGGCGACCGTCCCTACCGGCCGACGGTGGATCATCCGCTCAACGTGCCGTCGTTCTCGCTGAGTGATTCCGTCAGCATGGATACCTTCATGGGTGAGGCGCAACGGGCGACCCGCGGCCGCATCGTGGTGTTCACAATCCATGGTGTGCCGGAAGGCGAGCATCCGTCGGTGAGCCTCGATCCGGTGAAGTTTGCCCGCATGATGCAGTATTTCAAAGATAACAATTATAACGTGATATCGATGAGCGCTCTGGGCAATTATGTCGATGTTGCCAAAGCGGGGAGCTTGTTGCCGGCCGCCGCCGTCACTGCGGACATCACCCTTTCCGACACCGCCACCATCGCCAGCAGCAACACCTTCACCAGCACCAATGTCACCTGCAACGTGACAGTGGCCGGGGCGCAAAAAACCTTCGGCGGCACAGGCAGCGGCCGCGTGCTGGTGAGCGGCGCGATCACCGGCAGCGCCAGTTTGGCGCTTGCCGCACCCTATGTGCTGGAGTTGCGCCCGGGCTCCGGCACCAACGCACTTACCGGCATCAGTGTCGCCGATAGCACGCTGCGCGGCACCGCAGCGGGCCTCAATAGCAGTCCGCTGGCTTTGTCAAACGCCACCCTGCAACTCGAGGACACCTCCAACGCTTGGTCGTTCTTTCCGAGCCCGCTGACACTCACAGGAGTTAACACAATTCAGGCGCTCGACAACCACCGGACCACCCTGAGTGGCAAGCTCAGCGGCAGCGGCAGCGTGACCTACAGTGGCTATTATGCGTTGAGCCGCTACAACTCGGATAGCGACTCCAGCGGGCCGACGCGCCTTGCGCAAGAGGAGTGGTACCGGCAAAGCGCCGACGACAGCCAGGGCATCGAGGATTTCATGTTCGGGGTGGGCGGATCCAAACCATTCGGCACCGGCGTGGTGACCATCGCCGGCACCGGCGGCACCCGCATGGGCATTGCTTATGGCGCGAGCGGCACCCAGGTTATTCCTAACAACATGGTTCTCGAAACCCCGCTGGCGTTCTCGTGGAGCAACACCAACAGCATCGACCTCGCCGGCACGATCTCGGGCACCGGCAGCCTCGTCAAGGTGTTCGCCGCGGGCGACACGGGCAGCACGCTGCATTTGCGCGGTGCGAACAGTTATAGCGGCGGCACCCGGTTTTTCTCCGGTAACCTCAATTTCTATCAGGCCAATTCATTTGGCACGGGCACGGTGACGTTGGGCGGCAAGGCCAGCACCAGTCATGCGCTGTGCTTGCGCAACCAGGCGGCGCTCACGGTAGCCAACGCGTTCGTACTCGTCGGCATCACCGACACCACCGTCAATGGCGGCAGCCCGACGTTTGCCGGTGCCCGCGGCACGACGCTGAACAACGCCGCGGCCCAGGCCGAGATCAACACCGCCGGCGGCAATCTAACACTCAGCGGTCCGCTCAGCGGCAGCGGTGGCCTGCTCAAATCCGGCACCAACACCCTGACCCTGTCCGGGATTAATAGTTATGCCGGGGCCACCAAAGTCGCCGCCGGCACGCTCGCCGGTTCCAGCTCCGCGGCGCTGGGTGGCGGCCCGCTGGATATCACTAGCGGGGCCACCGTCGCGTTGAACTTTACCGGTACCCGCGCGGTCGCCGGCCTGAGCTTCAACGGCGGCTCCTTGCAGGGTGCCGGAACTTATGGCTCAACCTCGTCCACCGCTACTAACAAAAGCACGTATTTTTCCGGCACCGGCACGCTGACCGTGTTGCCGATCACCAGCACCACACTGGCTCTAACGGGCGGGAGCAGCCCGGCGGCGCTGGGTGCGGCCCTCACCTTCACGGCGACGGTGACCGGCAGCGCGCCGACCGGCAATGTGACGTTTTATGCCGCAGGCAAGTTGCTCGGCACGACGGCATATTATACCGGAGCCACGGCCATTGGCACCAGCGCCGTGAATGGTTCCTCTCAAGCCAGCCTGACCACCAGCGGGCTGACGACCGGATTTTATGACATCACGGCTTGTTATGGCGGCGACGCGGCCAACCAGCCTAACACGTCTGCGGCGCTGACCGTCAAGGTGGGCGATCCCGAGGTGGCCGAGGATTTTCTAACATTCGTGTTTACCGGCCAGGCGGGCAGTACGATTTCCGGCAGCCGTATCAGCGTGACGGTGCCCTATACCACGGACGTGACCGCGCTGGCACCCACCTACAGCGTATCCACCGGGGCCACCGCGAGTCCGGCTTCCGGCAGTGCCCGGAATTTCACCAGCCCGCAGACATATACCGTCACCGGTCAAGACGGTACGACCAAGACCTATACCGTGACCGTCAACAGGACTCCGGTTAGCAGCGCCAAGGACGTTCTAACATTCGTGTTCCCCGGCCAGGCGGCCAGCACCCTCTCCGGAACCAACATCGGGGTGAACGTGCCCATGGGCACCACGGTGACGGCACTGGCACCCACCTTCACGCTGTCGCCCTATGCCACATGCGTGCCGGGATCCGGCACCGTGCGGGATTTCACCAGCGCGCAGACATATACCGTCACGGCCCAGGATGGTTCGACCCAGGCCTATTCCGTGACGGTGACCAAGACCGGCCTGCCCACCACCTTCACCTGGTCGAGCACCGCAGCAGGTAATTGGAACGATGCCAGCAAATGGACTAACAACCTGGCCAGCGGCACCGCCCCGGCCACCGCCGGCCAGGCGGATTACACGCTCAACTTCAATCTTTCCGGCACGTACACCGCCACCAACGACCTGCCCGCCGGTTTCCTGCTCAACCAGATCAATTGCGGCGGCTCCACCGCCACTCTGGCGGGCAATAGCCTGGTTTTCGCATCTAACACCTCAAACGGCTCCCTGCCGCGCCTCAACCAGAACTCGTCGAGCGGGGTCGCAATCAGCGCGCCGCTCGGCCTGGCGTCCGGTCTAACCATCGGCGGCACGGGCAGTGGGGCGCTGAATCTATCGGGCATCATCTCGGGCACCGGCAGTCTGACCACCAACATCACCGGCCAGCTCACCCTCAGCGGGGTGAATACCTACAGCGGCGGCACCACGATCAACGCCGGCAATGTCGTCATCTATAATAACAACAGCACGCTAGGCACGGGCCCGGTGACGGTCAACAGCGGGGCCAATCTCGCGCTCGACCGCAACTCCATGATCAACGCGCTCACGCTCAACGGCGGGTCGGTCTCCGGCTCTAACGGATTTGGCGAGAGTTGGACCGGGCCGATCACCTTGGCGGCGGTTTCCACCATGAATTGCGGCAACAGTATGAGCTGGTCGAACACGGTGAGCGGATCCGGCGGCCTGATCAAAACCGGCAATGGCACGATGACCCTCTCCGGCACCAACACGTACAGCGGGCCCACCTCAGTCAATGGCGGCACGCTGGTGTTTGCCAAAGCGGTCTCACTCTACAATGGGGACTCAGCCCGCTGGATCCCGGCCAATATCATCGTGCCCGTCAACCAGACGCTGCGCCTCAAGGTCGGTGGCAGCGGTGAGTTCAGCGGTGCCCAGGTGGGTACGTTGTTGGACAACCTTACCAGCGGGGTTTCTAACAATGGATTGCAGGCCGGTTCGATCATCGGCTTGGACACAGCCAACGCCACGGCTACCGTCGCGGTGTCGGCCGTGATCAAGGATTCGGTGGGGACCGGCGGCGGAGCGTTTTCGCTGCGAAAATACGGCTCTAACACCTTGCAGCTTGCCGCAGCCAACACCTACAGCGGCCAGACCACTATTGATGGCGGCACGCTGAGTGTGGCTTCACTCAACAGTGTGGCGGGGGGCGTCTCCAGCAGCAATCTGGGCGCGCCGACCACGCCGGAAAAGGGCACCATTGTCTTTGGCACCTCTGCCGGCTTGACCTATACCGGCAGCGGTGAAACCACCGACCGGGTGATGGATTTCGCGGGTGCTGCCTCCACCCTTACCTTCACCCAGGCGGGAACGGGATTGCTGAAGTTCACCAGCGGCTTCGCGGTCTCCGGTTTCGGTTCTAACAAAACACTCGTGCTAACCGGGTCTTCCTCCGGCTCCGGCGAGATCGCCGGCTCTATCATCAATCCCTATGGCAATGGCGTCCAAACCACCTCTCTCACCAAATCCGGCAGCGGCTCTTGGACATTGTCGGGATCTAACAGCTATACGGGACCGACCACTGTCACGGCCGGCACGCTCGCGTGTTCCAGTGCTGGTTCACTGGGCAGCAAGGCGCTGAGTATCAGCTCCGGGGCCAAGGTGGCCTTGAATTTCCCCGGCACCTGCCCGATCTCCGCCTTGACCTTGAATGGCGCGGCGCAGGCGGCAGGGACCTACGGCTCCACCGCCTCGACGGCAACAACCAAAAATGACAGCTATTTTTCCGGCACTGGCACGGTGACAGTCGGCCCTGTGGGGGCGGCGGCAACGATCACCTCGCTGGCACTTGCTGCGGGCAATTTCACCACCACGGTGGGCACAGCGCTGACCTTTACCGCCACGGTGACGGGCACTACGCCCACCGGTAACGTGACGTTTTATGCCGGCACCACCGCGCTCGGCACTGCTGCGCTGAACGGTTCCTATCAGGCCAGCCTGACCACCGGCAGCCTGGCGGCGGGGTCGTATGACATCACGGCCCAGTATGCCGGCGATGCCAACGACCAGCCCGGCAATTCGGCGGCCATGGCCATCCGGGTCAACAGCACTGCAACCCAATCGGCTAAGTCCATCTTATCTTGCGTGTTCCCGGGTTTGCCGACCACCACGATTGTCGGGTCTCAAATCAGGCTGAACGTGCCGCCGGGTACCAATGTGGCGGCGCTCGCGCCCACCTACACGGTGTCCCCCGGGGCCACCGGCGATCCTGTTTCCGGGTCCATTAGAAATTTCATCACTCCGCAGACGTACCTCATCACCGCCGCGGATCTCTCGACCCAAACCTACACCGTCACCGTAAATACCGTGCCGCTGGCCACCCCGCAATCTGCCAGCACCGCGGAAGACACCGCCAAGATTCTCACCCTAACCGCCAGCGACGCTGAGGGTAACCCGCTCAATTATGCCATCGTCACCCCGCCTGCCCACGGCTCGCTCAGCGGCACCGCGCCTAACGTGACCTACACCCCGGCCTCCAATTACTATGGAGCGGATAGTTTTACATTCAAGGTCAACGACGGCATCGTTGACTCGGCGGTGGCGACGGTGAGCCTCACGGTGACGCCGGTCAACGACGCACCCGTGGCCAACGCGCAGAGCGTCAGCACGATGCAAGACACGGCCAAGGCGATCACGCTGAGCGCCACCGACGTTGATGGCGATTCGCTGGCCTACGTCATCGTCACCCAGCCCGCGCACGGTTCTCTAACTGGCAGCGCGCCCAATGTGATCTACACGCCTGCTGCGGGCTTCCGTGGCGCTGATAGCTTCACTTTCAAGGCTAACGACGGCACCATCGACTCGGCACCCGCAACGGTGAGCCTTACTGTGACGGCGGTGAACCATGCTCCGGTGGCCGCCGCGCAAAGTGTCAGCACGGCCGAAGACACTGCTCTGGCCATCACCCTGACCGCCACCGACGTGGATTTGGACGCACTCACCTATGCGCTCGTTACCGCACCGACGCACGGCACACTGAGTGGCTCCGCGCCTAACGTAACCTACACCCCGGCCTCTAATTACTATGGGACTGATAGTTTCACCTTCACGGCCAACGACGGACAAACGGACTCGGCAGCGGCGACTGTTAGCCTCACGGTGACGGCGGTGAACGACGCACCCGTGGCCAACGCGCAGAGTTTGACCACGGCACAAGACACGGCCAAGGCGATCACACTGAGCGCCACCGATGTGGAAGGCAGCTCACTGGCCTATGCTATCGTCACCCAGCCCGCTCACGGCTCTCTAACTGGCAACGCGCCAAACCTCACCTACACGCCTGCGGCAGGCTACATCGGCAGCGACGGTTTCACCTTCAAGGCCAACGACGGCGCGCTCGATTCGGCGGTGGCCACCGTGAGCCTCATCGTCACCAGCGCCACCCCATCTATCAGAATTAAGGCAGCCACCGGCACCGATCTGAGCGGCGCCGCGAGTTGGGGTGGCAGCACGCCGGGCTTCATCGACACCGCCTCCTGGACTGCCACTTCGCTGGGCGCAGGGCTGGCCTTGGGCAGTCCGACGTCGTGGGACAACATCAGCGTGGCGGCGGCCTTGACGGACATTGGCATCAGCGGCGCGGGCCCGCTCACCCTGACCAGCGGCATCGACATGTCAGCGTCCACCGTCAACCTGGCACTGGGATCGCCGGTGGTGTTAGGAGCCAGTCAGACCTGGAACGTGAACGCAGCTAAAACCCTCACCGCATCAGGAGTGATTAGCGGCAGCGGCTTTGGCCTGACCAAAACCGGCACGGGAACGCTCACCCTCAACAGTGCGGCAGTTAATGCGTTCACCGGCGGACTTTCCGTCAATGGCGGAACCGCCATGTTAGACCAGCTCGCGGTGCCGACGGATCTGGTTCCCAGCGCCAACGTGCTCACGCTCGGCGGCGGCACGCTCAGTTTGAAAGGCAAGGGTAGTGCCGTTACTTCGCAATCCTTCGCCTCCACCACCCTGAGCGCGAATCGCGGCTCGGTGATCACGCTGACGCAAAACAGCGCCACCAGCCTGACTGCCGCGCTCGGTACCCTCACACGCAACCCCGGCAGCACTTTGAATTTCACGGCCGTGCCTGCAACCTCAGGAATCATTGCCACGACGACGAGCGTGAACACCTACGGAATTCTCGGGCCCTGGGCGAGTGTTGGGACCTCAACCGCCATGCAATATGCCGCCAACAACGGTAGCGGCAAGATCATCAGTTATGCCGGCGCCACCCCGGCAAGCGCCGCCGATTTGTCCAACGCAACCGACCCGGTCGTGAACTATTCGTTTGCGGCGGCGGCGACCCAAACAGGCAATCTCACCGCCAACACCCTGCGTTACACGGGCGGGGCCGCCACGCTCGCCAATGGCGGCTTCAAGACCACGTTGAACGGCCTGATGCACGCTGGTTCCGGAACCCTGACGATTTCAGGAACCGGCAATCTTGAGATTGGCGTTAACAGGGAATTGGTGATCTTCGGCGGCGCTCAGCAGATCACCATAGCCTCGCTGATGGTTGATAACGGGCTCGGCGCGTCTTCACTCGTTTACCATAACCTCAGTGCAAGTAAACAATTGTACCTTTCAAGTATCAACAACACCTACAGCGGTGGCACGACCGTCAATGGCGGCGATCTGCATTGCCAACCAAACACAGCGGGCACCGGGGTCAAGATGTTGGGAACCGGCACCGTGATCATCAATAACGGCACACTCTCGTCTAACAACGGATCCATCACCCATGCCAACTCCATGGTCTTCAACGATGCCACGGTGTCGGCCGGCGATTATGATGTTAACTTTTCCGGCCCCGTCACCCTGCTCGGCAACAATACCTTTATTCCGAATAAATATAACAATCCATGGATCGCCTTGCAAAATACCGTTGGCGGAACCGGTGGCTTCACGCTCAGCCCGTCGAGCGTCAATTGCATGGTCAAGTTCGGCGCCACCGCCACCTACACCGGCAACACCATCATCACCTCCGGCATTGTCCAGTTAGGTGCCAACGGC
>JBAXOP010000179.1:0-10928 GCA_037133195.1 Verrucomicrobiota bacterium
GCCTGAGGCGTACCGCCCAGGTCCCGGTTGTGATGTCAGACACGCCGCCAATGGGTCCAGAATCCCTTCTGGGGGTGCCTTGTGTGAGTTTGGCACCCTGACCCGGTTGAGCAGTCTGAACGCTGCCGGGAGTCGCATGGTGGCCAAGGATGTCCAGGCCGCGAGTGATGAATGAGCTGATGCTGGGGGCCAAGTCATCTTGTAACACATGACCGGTCAAAACTGAGATAAGTCCCACAAACAGAGCCGATTGTGAGGGGCAGACATCTTGTAACACAATGTGGAGTTCGGATGTCGCAACTGCTTCTCTTTCAATGGGCTGCGCGATCAAGATCTCTTGTAACACACGTTCGGGTGCAGACCTCTTGTTGCGCCGGTAGTCAGGGTGGGCTTTTCGCCACTGCTGGGCACGCTCGCAATTTTCGGGTCCCTTGAAGTAGTTTTGGTTCTCAGGCCGTTCTGTCCATTGCCGCTGACTGGCCGCCTTCGAGGCACTGCGACACTCCTGTTTGGAGCAAAAGCGCTGGTGCCTGCGGTTGCGGGCATCGGGGTGGAACATGTCATTGCAACACAAACACTTGCGGGAGGCGGTGGAACTCATTGGTGACCCCAAAAGGCACAGCCAAGCACCCGCTTCCAGCCACCGTTTCGGAAGGAAATCCACCCTGCCCCCTCCCGGAAGAAGACCCAGAAGAAGACCCAGAAGAAGACGCAGGAAGAAGAGTTCTGCTAGAAGCTTTCGAAGAAGATCTAACGCAAGCGCCATCCGACGTTCAAGTCGCCCATTTCATCGGCTTTCTAGAACGCCGCTGACATTGCCGAGGCCCGCAACCTCAACACCAAAGGCAAACTCATCATCCCCATCATTGACGACACCCACCTCCTGCCCGTCGAAGCCCTCCACAAACTCCGGCTCCTGCTGGAAGACTTCCCCAAAAACCACAACTTTATCCTGTTAGGCCAGCCATCCCTCAACACCACCCTCCAACTCCGCCTCAACTCCGGGGACCCTGCGGCCTTGGCTTGGCTATTGGGGCGCTTTGTGCGGCCTTGGCTTAACTAAGGTGGGCGCTTTGCGGCCATGGTTTGATCGAGGTGGCGCTTTGCGTCCACGGCTCGGCTAAGGGGGACGCTGTGCGGCCCTGGTTTGGCTAAGGTGGGCGCAGTGCGTCCATGGTTTGACTAATCGGCCGCTTTGCGGCATGGTTTGGCTCAGGGGGGGCCGCATTGCGGCCTCCCGGTTTCGCATTGCGGAACCGGCGGCCCGTTGGGGCCAAACCCGACCGCCCTTTGGGCGGGCTCGGGTTTGGCCCTGATAGGATGCTCATACTATCTAGGGCTTTTGCCCATAATAGTCATCTAGAATTATGGCTAATTCTAGACAGGAGCAATTAACCATCGTAACAATTTGGAAATCAACGTTATGCGACTACACGCGATTTGCTAATCACGCTACAACCTTACGGATTATACAGTATTCGATTTATGGATTAGGCACTAGTTCATTACGGTTATGACAGTATCAATCAGCCAGAAAAGACACGATATTACGGTTTCGTCAGTAGTCATAAGGTACTTGGGTGTTAATTACGGTTATGACAGTATAGCTGGGCGTTCGCGGCCAGCAGGCGGCCACTCACGTCCTCGGCTGAAATCATGGCGGATCGGCCTCGTTGCGTGCTGACAGGAACCAAGCCTCACTGGCCGCAACCCGACCATGAGCCCGACAAAGAGTGCGTAGTCGCTCAAGCCGTGGTAGTACACCTGATGCAACTCTAATCTAAATCGGGAAATCCTACGCCCCCCCCCTACCATCGCGCATGGCGTGGACCTGGCCGACCTCCTCCGCCGGCACCACTGCGGTGACTAGGTCGAATGGGGCGACCAAATCTGCGCCGACGACAAGCCGGCAAACGGGGATGCTCTGGCAGACGACGCCCGCCTCCTGAGTTGCCACCGCGCCCCCGACCGGTGACTGTCTCTACGTCATCACCCAGAATGACAGGAGGCGGGTACCCGTGCTGTTGCCATCGGAATACTGACCACCAATATCTCCAGGACCGCCCCGCAGTGCCATCCAAACTTGGGGCAACCGCATGCTCCGCCTGCGAAATCGCTGTATTGAAATCATCCATCCGTCCGACGCCATCCTGCGAGGTGGCGGCGTGGTCGAGCGCTCCAGCGAAATATCGGCATTTGCCATAACAGACTCCATACGGAGTCCACTTCCTCCCCGCTCTCAATTGACGACTGGAGATGGGGACGGATGGTCCGCAATAATGAAAAAAGATTCTTGAAATCCGCAGATTCTCGGATAGAATCTTGGATGAATGTCACGTTGGAACCTGAGTTTTCACTCGCCGAGCGGGATGTCCGCACCATGGTTCGGCTGCTGGGCGAGGTCATCGCCACGCCCGGCGACATCCGCGCCAAGCGCCGGTTTCTGATGGATGGCCTCTGCCAACTCGTCGATGCATCCTCGTGGATCTGGTGCATGGCGGAGTTTGATCCGGACAAGCCGCCCTCATTCATCGGCTTTGAGCACGGCGGATGGGACGAGGAGCGCTTCGCCAGGTATGTCGAGGCGATGAACCACCCAGCCATGGAACGCGTCACCCGCCCATCCTCACTGGAACTCCAGGCTAAAGGCAGTCATCTCACCCGCACCCAGCGCCAGATGGACCCGGATTTCCTGTTGGAAAATTCCCCGGCCGCAGCTTACTGGATCAACGCGGATATTGGAGCCCTCATGACTTCCCAGCGCCCCATGCCGGGGGGAGGCATCAGCGGTATCGGCGTTTACCGGAGACTCGGCGAGCCCCATTTCGACGAGCGCGAGTCCCGCATTGCCCACATCATCCTCAGTGAGGTGCCATGGCTGCATTTCAGCGCCTTTCCAGACCGCCAGAGCCAGGAAATCACCCGCCTCTATCCGCGCCACCGCACGATCCTCAATCTGCTCACCGAGGGCTGGGGCCGCAAGAAAATCGCCGATCACCTTGGCATCAGCATCCATACCGTCCACGGCTACGCGAAGACCATTTTCAAACATTTCGGCGTCCACTCACAGGCGGAACTTATCACCCGCCTAACCAAAGGCGATGGCGGGGACCGCACGGACTATTCGATTTAAGACCTCCCATCATCCCTTGCCCATGCACGAAATCTCACCCCTCGCCGAGCAGGACGTACGCGATCTCGTTCGCATCCTCGGCGAGGTCGCCGCAATGAAACCCGAGCCGGACATCCAGCGGATCCATCTGATGAACGAGCTGGCCGGCCTGTTAGGAACTGATACCTGGGTCTGGTGCGTCGCCCCGCTGCTCGATCCTGGAAAACAACCTGTCTATCTTTACCAGCACACCGCAGGATTCGATCAGGAGAGAAAATCCCGCTTCTTTGAAGCTGTGGAGCACCCGGACAGCGGTGAAATGACCGCGCCGCTTGCCCAAGCCATGATTTCCGCCGGATCACAGGTGACGCGGCACATCGAGCAGATCGTCTCCCGCGAGCGTTTCGCCAACTCTCGGGCATTCCCTTTCTGGAGAGCCGCCGGCATCCGCCCCATCCTCATCACACTGCGGCCCGTCCCCGACTATGGCATCAGTTGTGTCGGTTTCTATCGACCGGTCGGAGCCCCGATGTTCACCGAGCGGGACTCCCGCATCGCTCATATCGTCCTCAACGAAGTCCCTCTGCTGCACGAAGTCGGCATGCCACATGCCAGTTCCAGCACCCTGCCCCAGCTCCCGCCGCGCTGCCGCCTCATCATCAACCAGCTCGTCCACGGCATGTCGCGCGGCACCATCGCCTCCCACCTCGGCCTCAGCGAACTGACCGTCAACGGCTACGTGAAGAAAATCTACGCCCATTTCAAAGTACACTCGCAGGCCGAACTCATCGCCCGCTTCACCCGCGGCGACGGCCGCGACGGCTCCGCCATCTGACTTTGGCTTTGGCGTGTCGCCAGAGGCCGTTGAAGAGAGCGTCTCGCTCCCTCCCGCCTCCCGCTGGGGACACCCCGCATTTGGGGACTATCAAATCCCACGCCGCGCCATCATGTTCCCGGCGTGAACACCTCCCCGTCATCCATCCCGAGCGGTAAGCCCTCACCCGAGAGACATGTGTTGCTATTCGCCGCAGATGCTTCCCTGCCGGTGACACACGTGTTTTTCCTTATCAACGGTGTTCTTTTCACAGTGACGCAAGTATTCCGTCCTGCCGACGGGGTATTTTCCCCCGAGGAGCCGGTGTATTCCCTAACGGATGGCGTGTTGTTCCCTGTGAAGCATGTGTTCTGCCCCAGCTCCAACGCCGGGCGGGGAATACCACAAAACCCTCGTTTTCCGGCGACTGGAGGCAGACAGGCCCCGCAAGGCTCGCAGATCGCAAATGAGCGACGTTGATCTTCATCCACGATTCCCCCTGGGACACCCCGCATTTGGGGACTAGCGCCACCCTAAAAACCCCGAGTAGGTTCCCATCGTCCGCCATGAACCCTCCTAAACTCCGCGTATCCTGCCAAAATTTCCGCATTAATTAGCATCGCAATCCTCTAATTCGTATCTTATCTACTCCCGCGCCATCACCCCCGACCCCATGAAAGCTGCCCATTCCCTCATTCTCCCGCTGCTTTTCGCCGCATTCACCCCGATCTCGATTGCCGCCATCAGTGGCAGCGATGATTTCAATGACAACTCGAAGAACGCCTCCAAATGGGGGGCAGATGACAATCAGGGCACCGCCGGGCTGCTCACTGAAGCCAGTCAGCATTTGGAATACACCTGCGCGTCCGCCACGGGCCAAAGTCTGTGCTTTCGCCCATGGATTCTGAATGCGGCTAACTACAGCACGAGCTTTGAGATCATCGTTGATCTCACCAACACACGCAGCTTCACCTCCGGGACAAAGAACTCCGGCGTGGGCGTGATCATCTTCCCTGTGGACCCGTTCGTTCAATCGTATCTGGCGGGCATGACCGCAAGTCGTTATAATTCAGTGGCTTTCAAAGGATTCATCGCCTCGCGCGCTGAGGACGCCGATGGCCTGAATGACGTGCAGATTCCCAATGCGACGACGGTCGGCGCCCTCCGGATGGTCTATAATGCGACCACCAAGGTTTTCCACAGCTACTATGACGCGGACGGCGCGGCGAACGGATATTCATGGACCGAGTATGCGAGCATGGGGGTCAACGGATCCGGCGGCGCACAGAATGTCAACTGGGGGCTTTCCGGCACGGCACCGTTTCAGCTGGCCATCTATGGCATTTCCGAAGGCACCACGATCACCAGCAGCCAGGTGTTTGCGGACAATTTTTCTGCCGCCGCCACCGTTGTCCCCGAAACCCAGATTGTGCGTGTCGGAAAAGGCATCGCCTACGTGCAGACCGGACCGTCCACGGTGGCTGTGGATCCCCAGCCAGTAGATGCTTTATATGGCGGCCCCTATGGATTCAGCGCGGACGTTGAGGGCCTGCACATGGACTTGCTGAGTGCGCCGACGATCACTCCGCCGGTCGGGACTCCCAACACCGGCGGCGCTCCGTTTTACAACACGCTCTACTATGACGCGGGCTCCGCATCATGGCTCTATGGTCCGAATGCCAACGACTGGGGTGCGACCGCCCAGTCAGTGATCGATGCCATGTTCCCGAGCGGCACCTACACGTTTTCCGTGGGCGGAATATCCGTGCCCCTCAGCCTGACGGGCAACACCTACCCGAATACCCCGCAACTCACCCTAAGCGGCGGCACCTGGGTGAATGGCAAATATGCCATGGATGCCGCCAACGCCCTGACCATCACCACCAATGTGTTTAGCCAGTATAACTCCAATGTCGATGGCCACATCGGACTCTGTGTCAACGGCGACGGCACCGAAACCTTTGCCAGTGCCAGTCCGGCGACCAACTCCGCCAGCCGCACCATGGCAGCCGCCACCCTCCCTAACAACCAGGTGACCCAAATCGAAGCCGGGTTTGACGTGGTGGTAGCCTCCAGCAATGCGCTCGCCCCGGCCAAGGCGCTCGCCTATTATGGCAAGTTCCTCACCGTGGCGGTCTATATCCTGCCCAAAATCACCTCCCAGACTGCGGGCCAGACGCTCGCCTACGGCAGCAACCTCACCCTTCAGGTCACCGCCACCGGCACACCCGTGGCGGGCTCGGCCACCGGCTTGAATTACCAGTGGCGCAAGGACGGCACCCTTCTTGGCGGTCAGACCGCCAGCAGCCTGGCCCTGTCCAACTTCCAAGCCGCCAATGCCGGCAGCTACACCTGCACGGTCAGCAATGATGTCGGCTCGGTGACCAGCCCGCCCATCGTCATCGCCGACGCCTACCAATCCTTTGCGACCGGTTACGGCCTCGATCCCCTTACCACCGGCGCGCCCGGCTATGACTTCGATCACGACGGCATCTCCAATCTGTTGGAATTTGTGCTCGGCGGAAACCCGAAGGTGGCCGGCACCAGCATCCTACCCAAGCTGGATTCCCCGCATGTCAGCGGCCAAAACTTGGTGTTCCGCTACAACCGCAAACTCGCCGCCGCTGGCGTCACCCAGACCGTCGAATTCACCGCAAACCTCGCCTCCCCATGGACCACCGCCGTCCATGGACAGAACGGCGTCACGATTGTCACCAGCCCGGTGGACGCCGCAACCGAACAAGTCATCGTCACCATCCCCTCCACCGGCCGCACTGGCTTTGTCCGACTCAAGGTTGTCCGTTAGCCTGCCGCGAAATCATCTCCAATCTCCTCCTATTTCAATTGCCATGAACAGTTCCTTCACACTCCCGATCCACCGCCTTTGCCGGAGTATTCTCCCGGCAGTTTTGCTTGGGCTCTTCGCGCTCCCCCTTGCGCGAGCCCAGCAGACGTTCACCAACTTCCAAGCTGCCAGCTTGGTCGCCGGACAGGCAAACTTCACTGACCAAGTGACAACCGTCTCCCAGACCGTGACGGTGGGGCCCGCATCGGTGGCGGTCAGTTCAACGGGAAAAATGGCCGTGGGGGAGCAGAGTGGTAGTCGGGCGCTGATTTGGAACAGCATTCCGACAAACAACGGCACCGCCGCTAATGTGGTGGTGGGTAAGCCGGATTTCAGTTCCACAACCAACGGAGTCACAGCTTCTCTCACGAGTACAGTGGAAGGCGTTGCGTTCTCGCCGGATGGAAGCAAACTGATCGTTTGCGATGCGGGAAACAACCGGGTTCTCATCTGGAATTCGATACCAAGTTCTATTGGACAGCCTGCGGATGTCGTCATCGGCCAGACCAACTTCACCACGGGAACCAGCGGCGTGGCTGCGGACAAACTCGACTATCCTCGCGGCGTCTTGGTGACGCCAGGTGGCAAACTCATAGTGACGGACGAATTTAACTGCCGAGTGTTGATTTATAATTCGATTCCTACAAGCAATGGAGCATCGGCGAACGTGGTCATCGGCCAAGCGGACATGACATCCAATACTGCTGGAGTCGGAGCCAATCAGATGAATCAAGCATTCCATTGCGCATGCTCCAGTGATGGCAAGTTGCTTATTACTGATTTATATAACAACCGCGTGCTGGTATTCAATTCGCTGCCTACCACCAATGGCGCATCCGCGAATGTGGTCATCGGCCAGACGGCATTCGGCTCCAACATTGCCGGAACGACCGTGAACACGCTTAACTGGCCACTCGGAGTTGCGGTCTCCCCTTCCGGTCAGTTGGCCATCGGCGAATTTGGGAACAACCGAGTGCTGATCTACAATTCGATCCCCACGAGCAACGGGGCGGCGGCAAACGGCGTGCTGGGCCAGCCTGATTTCACCAGTTCCACTGCCTTCAATGGCGGAGTGAGCGCGCAGACGATGGCAACGCCCTACCAACTTGCCTTTGCTTCCGACGGCCGCCTTCTGGTGCCGGGGCGGGATATGCGCCGGGTGATGGTTTTCGGGACTCCGCAGACCTCCCTCGCCACCGCCCGTTCCGATCACTCATCCACACTGCTCCCTAATGGCAAAGTGCTTGTTGCCGGGGGGGGTGGTTTATCAAGCGCAGAACTCTACGATCCGGCTACCGGTTTTTGGAATCCCACCGGCTCACTGAGCAGCGTCCACTATGGGCACTCCGCGACCTTGCTGCCCAATGGCAAGGTGCTCGTCGTGGGTGGCTGGAATGGCACGACTGCAGTCGCCACCGCGGAACTCTACGACCCGGCCACTGGCACATGGACCGCTACTGGCTCTCTCACCACTGCGCGTGAGTGGCACACAGCGACACTGCTCCAGGATGGGAGAGTGCTGGTCACTGGTGGTGACAACTCGGGAGGGAATATCGCCAGTGCGGAGCTTTACAATCCCTCAACAGGCACTTGGAGCGCCACAAATTCCCTTACATACTTACGGAGTTTCCATTCTGCCACACTGTTGCCGAATGGAAAAGTGCTGGTTACCGGGGGCATCGGTACCGCATCCCGAGGAAGTTCCGAACTATATGATCCAGCGGCGGGCACCTGGAGTGCAACCGGATCATTGATTGCCGCTCGTCACGATCACACAGCCACACTGCTGCCAAATGGCAAGGTGCTCGTTGCCGGGGGATTCAGCACCTCCACTGGCTTTCTTAACAGCGCGGAAATCTACGATCCATCATCAGGTTCATGGAGTGCGACAAATAATTTGGGCACTGCTCGGCGATTTCACGCCGCTTCCCTACTTCCGAACGGGAAAGTCCTAGTCATAGGAGGACAAGGCACAGGTAGCATTCCCACTGCCAGTATGGAAATCTATGATCCGGCGAGCGGCATCTGGACTACAGGGGGGGCACTTTCCAGTGCTCGCTACGAAATGCCCGCAACGCTGCTGCCCAATGGTAAAGTTCTTATTGCTGGGGGACTCAATACTCCGACCCTTGCTCTTGCTAGCACTGAGTTAGTAGATTCCTCCAGCGGAAGCTGGGGTGCCACTGGTTCTCTCGCCGTCGTGCGCGAAAGTCACACCGCGACGCTGTTAGCCAATGGCAAGGTGATCGTCGTGGGGGGGCTTGGAAACAGCGGCAATCTCACCAGTGCTGAACTCTACGATCCCGACACCGGCACTTGGACCGCCACCGGCTCCCTCGCCACCGCCCGCTGTAATCACACCGCGACGCTACTGTCCAACGGCAAGCTGCTCGTCGCTGGGGGCGAGAACGGCAGCTATCTCACCAGTGCTGAACTCTACGATCCCGCCACCGGCACTTGGGCCGCCACCGGCTCCCTCGCCACCGTCCGTGCAAATCACACCGCGACACTGCTGCCCAACGGCAAGCTTCTCGTCGTGGGGGGCGACAACGGCAGCAGTGATCTCGCCAGTGCGGAACTCTACGATCCCGCAACCGGCACCTGGACCGCCACCGGCTCGCTCGCCACCGCCCGCCATAGACACACCGCGACGCTGCTGCCGAACGGCAAGGTACTCGTCGCGGGGGGATATGGAAGTAGCAGCTATCTCACCAGTGCTGAACTCTACGATCCCGCCACTGGCATCTGGACCCCCACCGGCGTGCTCTCCACCGCCCGCTATTATCAGACCGCGACGCTGCTGCCCAACGGCAAGCTGCTCGTCGCGGGAGGCTACGGCACCAGCGGCTATCTCGCAAGTGCTGAACTCTACGATCCCGCCACCGGCACCTGGACCGCCATCGGTTCGCCCGCCACCGCCCGTGCTAATCATACTGCGACGCTGCTGCCCAACGGCAAGCTGCTCGTTGCGGGGGGCTACAACGGCAGCGTCCTCGCCAGTGCGGAACTCTACGATCCCGCCACCGGCACCTGGACCGCCACCAGTTCACTCGCCACCGCGCGCTATAATCCCACAGCGACGCTGTTGCTCAACGGCAAGTTGCTCACCGCAGGGGGACATATAAACAGCGCCCCTCTCGCCAGTGCGGAACTCTACGACGTAGGTCTTGGCTTTTCTGACGCATCAAGGCCGGTCATTGGCTCCGCGTCCTTTGATGCTTCCGGTAAGCTGGTGATCACAGGCACGGGGTTCCGTGGCATCTCCAGTGCCTCGGGAGGCAATGGCTGCCAGGATTCCGCGACGAATTATCCGGTGGTACAACTCCGCCGTCTGGATAACGAACAAAGCACGTTCCTTCTGTCCGATGCTTCGACCAACACAACAGCCACATCTTTTGTCTCGGCACCGATTTCGCCGATCTCCGCCTATGTGATGGTTACGGCATTCACCAATGGGATTCCGAGTGCATCGTTCCTCGTGAAGCCAAGCACAGTCACCATCACCGGCATCTCAATCGCCTCGGGCAGCATCAATGGCGGCACCAGCGTCACTATCACCGGCACAGGATTCAGTGGAACCACCTCCGTAACCTTCGGCGGCGTACCCGTCACTAGTTTCACCGTGAACAGCTCCACAAGCATCACCGCCATCATTCCTGCTCATGCGGTGGGTGCCGTGGATGTGGGCGTGACAACAGCTAACAACACCGCCTCGGCTACGAGTCTCTACTACTACGCCACCATTCCAGCTTTCGTGCCGGTGCAGGCATTCATAGGGTCAGCGAATCCGCAGGGAAACTTGATTCAAGCAAGCGACGGGAATTTCTATGGGACGACTGTTCAAGGCGGCATAAGTGCCCTCGGTACGGTGTTCAAGATGACGCCATCAGGCATACTTACAACTCTCGTTAACTTCGCAAATAATGATTGTCGCACCCCCTACGACGGGCTGGTGCAGGGCAGCGACGGGAATTTCTATGGGACGACTTATCAAGGCGGCAGCGGTGGCTATGGCACGGTGTTCAAGATTTCGTCAACAGGGACGTTCACTACCTTGCTGAATTTCAACAGCACTAATGGCAGCTATCCTTATGCCGGGCTAGTGCAGGGCAGCGACGGGAATTTCTATGGGACGACTTATCAAGGCGGCAGCGGTG
>JBAXOP010000180.1:0-10925 GCA_037133195.1 Verrucomicrobiota bacterium
CCCCCCGCCGCAACGGGCCGCGACTCCCCGCATGCAAGTTCGTGTGGTGCAACGCCTCCACCTCGGCTTCCAACCCGAAACTCACCCGCAACGCACTCAACCGCCCGCGGTTGCGCGTCGCTGTGAGCCCACCCTCGCCCGCCTCCAAATAAATCGCGGGCGTGTTCCCCGTGCGTTTCACATTCAGGAAAAACATCAGGTCCTCATGGCTCAGCGTCCACCCCGGCACCACCAGCGGTTGGCGTTCGCGCATCCGTAAAAATGAACCGGTCTCCAGCGAGCGCCCGCGAATCCACAACGGAGCCACGCCGGTATTTCTCACCAACACCAAATCCCCTGTCCGATACACCCGGAACTTCTGCCCCTGTTCCTGTGCCAGCGGCGGCAACACCACATCCGCCTCCGCTCCTCCAAAAATTACCCGCTCAAATGGCAATCCCTCATCGCCCGCCTCCCCGAGCATCTCCCGCAATATCGCCGCCCCGTAATCCGGCCGCCCCAAACGCCGCATGAACACATCAAAGCTCGCCCGCCCACGCTCCGAGCGGCCCGACGCATCCACCAAGGTAAACAATTCCAAGCCCACCGCCAGCTTGCCCGCATCATTCAAGGTGTCCTTCAACTCCGCAGACACCGCCTGCAGGGGTTGCGGATTGCGGACCGCCCGCTGCAAACGCCGCCGCAACCATCCGTGATCCACCTCCGGAAACGCACTCCTCAATAAATCCAGAATCATGTCAGCCTCGGCCGGGCTCAACTGGTCATCCAGCGTCGCAAACGCCGCAAATGCATCCACCAACATCCCGACATGCGCGTCGCTGCCTGGCCTCAACGCTCGCAGCCGACCAATCCCCGGAATCGTCCGCAACCACCCCCAGCGCATCCATTGCGGCGGTGTAAACTTGATTTCTTTGCCGTGAAAGTGCCAGGCCACGCCCCCATCCATGCCAGACATGAAGCCGACCGGCAAGAACTCCGCAAAAAAGGGGTTTTCTTTTTCTGGCTCTGGTTTACCGTTCCCACGCCCACTAGGCGCTTTGACCTGTCCACCATGTCCGAACAACCGATCCCTCCCCCCAACAACACACCCAACCGCAGCACCGGAGACGCTAGCGGATTTAATTGGCGCCTGTTGATCCTGCTGTCCGTTGCTTGTCTCATCCTCGGGCTCGCCTTTTTTAACAACCCGCTGGGTGGCACCGCCGCCAAAACCCTGAGCTACTCGGAATTCCGCGTCTGCTGGGACCAGGGCCGCGTGATCGTAGAAGACTCCAAGCACCCACTCAAAGTCATCACCACCGACACCTCCTACGACGCGGAAATCAGCGGTTTCCTCAGCCCCGAACTCCTCAAATCCGATTCCTCCGAGGAAAAAATCACCCACTTCCACGTCCCCGTTAACCTCAGCCTCCAAAAGGACGAAATCACCGCCATCCTCGGCGATAAAATCCGCATCGAGGCCAAACCCGCCGCCAGCGATAAACCGACCTCTCCCGAAACCGCCGTCGATGCCGCGACCACCGGTGACACGCTCTCGTTGCCTGAATTCCGCAAGGCGCTCGCCCTCGGCCAAATTCAAGTCAAAGATGCCGCCAATCCGTTGCGCATCCTCACCTTTCCGGACAATTCCCAGTCGGTGATTGTCGGCACCCGCAAGGTGTTCACCAACTTGGTAGCCAAGAAAGCCGGGGACGGCAAAGAGCTTGCGCCAGCGCCTTTCACCGTGAGTGTTTCGGTGCCCATTCTCAGCGACGAACTCAGGCAACTCGTCAAGGACAAGGCGGTCTGGGAACGCCACAAAGACTACCTCGGCAGCGCCATCGTCACCTTCCTGCCGGTTTTACTCATCCTCCTGTTGCTATTTTTCCTGTTCCGTCAGCAAATGAAATCCGCCGGCCGTGGGGCCATGTCGTTTGGCAAAAGCAAGGCCCGCCTGCTCTCCCAAGATCGCGTCAAAGTGACCTTCAAGGATGTGGCCGGTATCCAGGAAGCCAAGGAAGAACTCTGCGAAATCGTCGAATTCCTCCGCGACCCCCGCAAATTCCAAAAACTCGGCGGATCCATCCCCAAAGGCGTCCTGATGGTCGGCGCTCCCGGCACCGGCAAAACCCTCCTCGCTCGCGCCATCGCCGGCGAGGCCGATGTCCCGTTCTTCTCTATCTCCGGCTCCGACTTTGTCGAAATGTTCGTCGGCGTCGGCGCCTCCCGCGTCCGCGATATGTTCGAACAAGGGAAAAAAAATGCCCCTTGCCTCATTTTTATCGATGAAATCGACGCCGTCGGCCGCCACCGCGGCCACGGTATGGGCGGCGGCCACGACGAACGCGAGCAAACACTCAACCAGTTGCTCGTCGAAATGGATGGCTTCGACACCCAGGAAGGCGTCATCATTATCGCCGCCACCAACCGCCCCGATGTCCTCGACCCCGCCCTGCTGCGCCCAGGCCGCTTCGACCGCCAGGTGACGATCTCGCTGCCCGATGTCAACGGCCGTGAGGAAATCCTGCGCGTCCACGTTAAAAAAATCAAACTCGCCGCCGGAGTTGACCTATCGAAAATAGCGCGTGGCACGCCCGGTTTTTCCGGTGCGGAACTGGCGAATCTGATCAATGAGAGTGCGTTGCTGGCAGCCCGCCGCGGATTGAGTGCGGTGACTCTCGACGAGATGGAAGAAGCCCGCGACAAAGTCCGCTGGGGCCGCGAACGCCGCTCGTTAGCCATGTCCGAAAAGGAACGCATCGGCACCGCCTGGCACGAGGCCGGCCACGCCTACCTCAATATGGTGCTCCCCCATACCAGCCCGCTCCACAAAGTCACCATCATCCCCCGCGGTCCCTACCTAGGTGCCACGATGTATTTGCCCGATGGCGACAAGTACTCGATCCAGAAAAAGGAAGCCCTCTCCAGCTTGGTGGTCACCATGGGCGGACGCATTGCCGAAGGCTTCCACAGTGATGACGTGTCCAACGGGGCCTCCGGCGATATCCGCCAAGCTACCGCCCTGGCCCGCAACATGGTCTGCGAATGGGGCATGAGCGATAAACTCGGCATGATCGAATACGGCGAGGGCGACGCTCCTATCTTCGTCGGCCGTGGCGATACCGGCCGCCATCCCAACTACAGCGGCCACACCGCCAAACTCATCGACGAGGAAATCAAATTCTTCATCGACGATGCCTTCCGCCAAGCCACCGAAATCCTCGCCGCCGCCCGCGACAAGATCGAAGTCATCGCCCTCGCCCTCCTCGAATACGAAACCCTCGACGCCTCCCACCTGCGCGACCTCATCGACACCGGCGTCATGCGCAACCCGCCCAACGTCCCCAAGCCGCCGCCCATCCCCGACGAGTTGCGTAAAAAACCGGCCAAGAAGCCCGCCGAGGAAAACCAACCCGAGGATCCCGGCCCGATTCCCGGTGTCATCGGTGCCCCAGCCTGAGTGAGCGACTGTGCCCCAGCCTTTATCTCGGAAGGATTGCTCCAAAGCTGGAATCCAAATTGCCCGACCCCGTGACGGGTCTCAGGTCGAACGCTGAGTTCTTAAAAAATGCGAATGCTAGCAAAGACTCATTGCGGCTCATAAGTCAAATTTTCCAGAACCGGTGATGCCTGAGCCCGAACGAAGTGCGGGGCCGCCGACCTCCGATCGACGACCCCGCTAAACCGGAGAAAACCCATTAACTCCGGAAATCTTCACGCCCGCTGCCAAGTCGACCGCAGTCGCGGCCCATCCACTTGTTCCAGCATAGCACCACCGAATTTGAGACGGTGCAGAAGGTCGTTGGAATTGTTGGAAATGACTTCATAGCGGGCGAACGGGTGCACTCTACGAATATCGCATTGGTTTGTAAGCTATACCTTAGTATATTCGCGAGGACTAACACCTAAGCATGCGAGAGAAGCCCCCATTCCTTGAGGCACACGGACGAGCGCCGATGGGGCATGTCAACCGTGGTTTATTTTACATACGCCTGCAATACTTCCAGGGCATCGGGCGTAAGCAAAGCGTGCTCATGAACCGCCCTTTGCTTATCCCCTGCTGTCTCATTGCCTGTAGTCTGCTGCCCGCCGTTACACAGGCCACCGAGCCTATCAAGCACCGCTTTCTCGCCGCCGACGAGTCGCGCGGCCAATTGGTCTATGTGGACCAATTCGATCCAACCAAGGACTGGACACTCAAGACCCCGGAAAAGCACCGCGACCTGCAATTGATCGGCAGCGACAAGTTACTCACCAGCACGGATAGCGGCTACCGCGAATACGATTTGCAAACACACAAGGCCACCAAGGACGTCAATCAGAAATTGCTCAGCGGCTCCACCTCGGTGCAGCGGTTGGCCGACGGCCGTAGCATAGTCGGCTGCAACCAGAACAACGGCATCACTTTCTGCGAACTCGACGCGACAGACAAATTGCTCTCCACTCGCTCGTTTCCGCAATTCAATACCCTGCGCCTCTTCCGTTTATCCCCTCGTGGCACCCTGCTTTTTGGCGCCATGGCCGACAACAAAAGCAAGGTCGTCGAAGCGGATTTGCAAGGAAAAATCCTCCGCAGCCTGGACCTGCCCGACGCACGCCACAACTATCAGGTGCTGGAACTTCCTAGCAAAAACTTACTGGTCGCCGACGGCTACGGTGCCGCCATTGAGGAACTCGACGCCACTGGCAAAACTCTGCGCAAACTTGGCGGCAAACCCGGCCCACCCGGCCTGTTGATGAATTTCTTCGCCGGCATGCAGATGCTCAATAATAACCACATCGTCGTCTGCAACTGGACCGGCCACGGCCCTAACGACAGCGAAAAAGCGCCGCAACTTCTCGAATTCGACGCCACCGGCCAGATTGTCTGGCAATGGCATGACGCGCAGCGTGCCGGGTCCATCCACGGCATCATCGTACTCGACGCGCTCGACACCAAGCAACTTAACACCGACACCTCCTCGGTGCTAGGGCCGGTAAAACCATAAAAAGTGCCTGGCAACCCGGCAGGTGGGTGATTTCCAACAGTGCCAAGGCATTTTCCAGCATTCATGGCCAACTCCTGGACACTTCGACGCCAAACTCTGGAACTGTCACTCTGCACGGCGCGGGCTTGCCGGATGCCAGAATCTCAGGCAGGCTCCGGCCATGGAAAGTTGGCTTGGAAAAAAATCACGGGCGGCACTGGCACTGTTGTGCGGGTGGCGCACGGTGGTGCTGATGGCACTGCTGGGGGGCGCGGTTTCACTGTTAGGGCTAGGCGGCGGGCGCTGGTGGATATTTGATTTGTGCAATAATTTTCAGGCTCAGTACTGCGGGTTTCAAGCATTATGCCTGCTCGTATTATTGGGTATGCGCCAGTTCCGCTGGGCATTGCTGCCGACGGTTTTGTTGATTCTTCCTAGCTGGCGCTTGGCACCGTATTATCTACCCCACGACGATGGTCCGCCGTTGCCGCGCCCCTTGCGGGTAGTCAGTTTCAATGTATTGTTCACCAACACGCATTACGCCGACACCGTTCGCTGGGTGCAACAAACTGATCCCGACATAGCGTTTTTCCCCGAAGTCACCCCCCCCTGGGCGGACGGTCTCGCACCTCTGAAATCGCACATGCCACACTGCATCCTGCGCCCGCAATCGCACAATTTCGGCTTTGCCATCTTTTCCAAGTATCCCATCGTCGATCACGTCCTAATACCCAGCCCGGTGCTCGGCGTCTCCATGGTGCAGGTGACGCTCGATCTCCTCGGCCAGAAAACTCTTTTTTTCGGCATGCATCCGTCCTCACCGCTGTCGGCAGACTTCTCCCAGGCCCGCGATGACGCTTTCGTCGATCTCGCCAAGAGGCTGCGCGGCGAATCCCGCCCGGTCATCGTGGCCGGCGACTTCAATGCCACCCCGTGGAGCCATGCAATGCGCCCCTTGCTTGAGGTCGGCTTGCGCGACAGTATGCTCGGACGTGGCTTCAGCGCCACTTGGCATCACGACATCCCGCTGGTGGCCATTCCCATCGACCAAATTCTGCTCGGCGGGCCGATTTGCACCCAAGCACGCTGGACCGGACCGGACCTCGGGTCCGATCACCGCCCGGTGGTGGCGGATTTGCGCTGGTGAACACCGCTGCGCCAGGAGCCTGTCGGCTTGACAACGCCCCCCCGGCGAGCGAAGATGTTGGCGGCATGTCACACTTTCTCGATCCCCGCAGTGACTTGGTGTTCAAACGGATTTTCGGTGAGCACCCGGAAATTTTGCGGAATTTCCTCAACGGGATGTTGCCGTTTGGGGACGAGAGCCAATTCATCGCCTCGCTCGAGTACTTACCTAGCGAGCAGGTACCGGACATCCCGATCATCAAAAACAGCATCGTCGATGTGCGTTGCAAGGATGCCAGTGGACGCCAGTTCATCGTGGAAATGCAGATGCAATGGACCGGTTCGTTTCTCCAACGAGTGCTATTCAACGCCAGCAAGGCCTACGTGCGCCAGTTGGAGAAAAGCGAGAGCTACGATCTGCTCTGCCCGGTCTGGGGCCTGAGCTTGCTGGACGCCACCTTCGACGCTGATCCAGACTCCTACTACCACGACTATCAGATTGTGGAAACCGGCAACCCGCAGCGGGTGCTTGAGGGCCTGCGTCTGATCTTTGTGGAATTACCCAAATACCGGGAAACCAACCCGCTGGAGGCCCGCAAATTGCGCTGGGCTTGGCTCAAATTCCTGCGCGAAGCCAGCGATGCCGGCCGCCAGGGGCATCTTTCGGTGAAAGAATTCAGTGCCCAAGTCGGGATCAACGAACCGCTGCGCCAGGCCTTGGGCATCGCCGAGGAGTGCGGCTTCACTCGCGAACAACTCGCCCTCTACGACGGATTCTGGGACGCCGTGAGGATCGAGCGCAGCCTGCTAAGCGGGAAATTCGCCGAGGGGAAAGCCGAGGGGAAAGCCGAGGGGAAAGCCGAGGGGAAAGCCGAGGGGCTGGCCGAGGGGAAAGCCGAGGGCAAGACCGAAACCCTGCTTGCGACTGCGGCGGGAATGAAAGCGGCAGGCATTGCAGCCGAGACCATCGCCCGCATCACCGGACTGCCGATAGAGCGGATTGCGGAATGATTGCCAGCGCGGCTCAACCTCAGACACAAGACACAAAAATTTGACCTAACGACACCATCTTTGGCCTTTTCAAGACCTCTAGCGTGACACTTCAAACTCCGTTCGACAGCACAGGAGCGTTCTGCCTCTTTACCTCGTAGTCCTTTTTTCCTCGGGAAGCACTGCCATCATGGCGGCAGGATTTGGCATTTTCAGACTTCCTGAGCTAGGCTTTGAATTGGCGAAGAATGCCGGAAAATGACTTGGCACTTTTTTGAGACCTATGAGGCCGGAATTAAACGAAACGCAGAGGTACTGAGGTCACGGAGGAAGGCGCGGAGATTATTACCGGAGGTTAAGGAACCACCGCATTCCTGTGGTGAATTGTGGAAGGGCGGCCCATGAATGAGCTTTAGAAGGCCCGGCTCACGGGCCGCCCATATTTCCGCTACCACCACAAGAATGAGGTGAATTGTGGATTGCCAAGAGCATAAGACTGGGCTAGAGTCCTGGCCGCAACGAGACCGGCGCTCGCCGGTACTGCGCGAGCAACCGATCAACAACGCCGTGGGATTCCTAGACGCAATCAAACGTTGGCAGCTTGCACGCCAAGGGCTCTCATCCGGGCGCAAACGCCGGGTTTACAGTGAAAACCCGGCCATCCAGGTGCTTGAAGAGAGCTTCACGGTGAAATTTGCGCTGTATGCCACCTTTGTAGTGGCCAGCGTTGTGCTCATCCTAAAGGCGGACGACAGCGGAGCAGCGGAGGAGGCGCTGCGGCGGGCGTTGTTCGGATTCGTGCTGGCACTCACGGCGGTGGTGATGCTGCATGCCAACCGCCAAGTCCCCTGCCGCCGCAACAGCCGCATCACCTTGGTGTTGGGTGGCAACCTCACCCACCTACTCCTCGTCGGCCTGATTCTGCGCCTAACCCACTCGAGCGAGGTGCCCGAGGTATTCCGCTATCTATTGGTGCCCTTTGCCTTGGCACCGATGCTTCACGGCATTCTGCTCGGACGCTTAGTGGGGACATTTTCCGCGCTTTGCGTTAGTCTCATCGGCTGCCTGTTGGTGCCGCGGCAGGACATGTTGGGATTTCTCACGCTCAGTTTGGTGTCAGGTCTCACAGCGGTGCTGCTCACCGGCAAGGTGCGCAAGCGCGGCCAGTTGCTACGTGCAGGTATTTTCACGGGTCTGGTATCGCTGTTAATTGCGAACCTGTGGGGGCGTTTGGACCTATTATCCTGCTTTGGCAGCGGTGCGGTGGACCATCTCGAGGTCTTCTGTTTAGGCAGTGCCGCGGCCCTTGGCACGGCGTTGTTCGTGGCGCTTTTCATCAGTGGGTTGTTACCGGTCTTTGAAGAACTCTTCCAGCTCACCACCGATATCAGTTGGCTGGAACTCAGCGACCTCAACCATACCCTGCTGCGCCAAATGCAGTTGGAGGCCCCCGGGACCTTCCATCACAGCTTGGTGGTCGCCTCGCTGGCCGAAGCCGCCGCCGAAAAAATCGGTGCCAACGCCCAACTATGCCGCGTCTGCGCGTATTTCCACGATGTCGGCAAACTCAAAAAGCCGGCTTATTTCATCGAAAACCAGCAAGACGGCGCGGAAAATCCGCATGACTCGCTCACTCCCACCATGAGTGCGCTGATCATCATTGCGCACCTCAAGGACGGGGTGGATATTGCCGTCAAACACAAACTCAACCCGCGCATCATCAACGTAATCCAAGAGCACCACGGAGATTCGCTCGTCCAATACTTCTACCGCCGCGCCCAGGAACAAAAAAAAGCCAACCTCGATAAAGTCGACCGCGGCTTGGAAAACCCCGAAGACCTACCCCACGTCGATGAAAAAAATTTCCGTTACCCGGGCCAACTTCCGAGTACCCGCGAAAGCGGCATTATTGCTCTGGCCGACACGGTGGAAAGCGCGTCGCGTTCGCTGCGCAAGCCGACGCTGGCGAAAATCCGGGCATTGATCGAGGACTTGGTCCTCTCCAAGATGACTGATGGCCAACTTGATGATTGCCCCCTCACCCTGAGGGAATTGGCCGTAGTGAAGGACAGCTTTGCAGCCACCCTGCGCAGCATGTTGCACGCCCGCATCGACTATCCACGGGAGGACGACCGCGTGCCGCCAACATCCAAACGCAGCGAGTCGCAACGCCCCCCGTCAAGCGGGATGGAAATCCACCCACAAAGCATCTCCCCGCAGCCGACACCCCCGCCCGGCTGAGCGTGCCCTGCCTCCCCCACCCCACCCGTCCCTATGTCGCTCGAAATCATTATCGGCAACCATCAGCGAGCCGTGGACATTCCGGAAACTTGGCTCACCGTCCTCGAGCAAGTCGCCACGGAGGCCGCCGCCCTCGCCCTCGTTCACGCCGCGCTGGAAGACTCCCCGCTGTTTCATCTGGCCACCATCGAGGTTGCTCTGGTGGACGACGTGACGAGCGAGCGGGTCCACCGCGAGTTCATGGACATTGAGGGGGCCACCGATGTGATTACCTTCCACCATGGCGAAATCGTCATCGGCGTCGAAGTGGCAAAGCGCCAGGCCGCCGAATATGCCGAACCCCTGCCGCGCGAAATCCTCCGCTACCTCGTCCACGGATTGCTCCACCTCGCCAGCCACGAGGACGACGAACCTGCCGCACGCCTACAAATGGAACGCGTGCAGGAAACTATCGTCGCCGCCCTGTGGACGCCTTACCTGGAGGCACGACTGAGCTGACCACAGAAGTCAGCGTTCGAGAATCGAATTCCAATGAGTGATCTGATCTTTTTGGGATTCAAACAGGTCTGAAGGATCGTCGTGGATGGTGATCGAGGTGATTTTGTCGCCCACACCGTTGAATTTACAGCCCCTCTCGCCGGTATTAGTCTTGCCCGTGACTTTTTCCACCACCTCAAGCCCGTTGGTTACCTGCCCAAACACCGAGTGCCGGTTGTCCAAAAACGGAGTGGCTACCGCAGTAATGAAAAATTGTGAACCATTGGTGCCCGGCCCGGCGTTGGCCATCGAAAACACCCCCGGCGAGCGATGCCGCAAATCCGGGTGAAATTCGTCGGCAAACTTGTAGCCAGGCCCGCCGCGACCGGTTTCCGTCGGGTCGCCGCCTTGCAGCATGAAGCCCTCGATGACCCGGTGGAACGCCACCCCGTCATAATACCCGCGGCGGGCGAGATTGAGAAAATTGGCGCAAGTGAGGGGGACTTTTGAGGCATACAAGGTGGCCTCGATGTCGCCGGCTGTGGTGTGAAGGGTGATGCGGATGTCAGACATGCCCACAGCCAAGCACGGCCATGCGGGCGTGGCAATGCCTAAGGCAAAAATCGCGGCGAATCCCATCAATGTGTGCAGAGTGGCGCTGCGTTTATCGCTGCAACCATGGATCTACACCAATTCCGTGGCGATCGGATCGACCAGCGCGCGACCGTGGTGAATGAGAACCAGGCGCTCCCCGGTCATCCGCAACAAGCCCGCAGCGGCGAGGTGGCCGGCCCGCTCCATCGCCTGTGCCGTGAGCAAGTCGAGCGCAATGCCCTCACTGGTGCGCAGGCCCAAGGCGATGCGTTCCAAGCGGCGGGCCTCAGGATCGAGCGTTTCCGCATCCACCATGGCATGGCCGAGCGTCTGGATTTGGGCGATATATCGAGCGGTATCCGCGACGTTTTTCGAGCGTACATTGTCCATTGTGGAGACCGCGGAGGGTCCCAGGCCGAGGTAATCTTCGCCGCGCCAATAGCCGCCATTGTGCAACGAGTGGTGGCCGGTCCTTGCAAAATTGGACGTTTCGTAGTGGTCAAAACCGGCGCCGCTCAGAATGGCGTCGGCCAAATGGAACAACTCGGCGTT
>JBAXOP010000181.1:0-10695 GCA_037133195.1 Verrucomicrobiota bacterium
TCCACTGTCCTGCAAGCGGGCCTGATCCGCGAACTCAAGCGGCGCCTCGGTGGCGTCAAAGTCATTTGCTGCTTCCAAGGTGAGGATTCCTTTCTCGATGGCTTGCCCGAACCATGCCGCAACGAGTGCTGGCGCGAGCTGGCTCTGCGCGTTCGGGACGCCGACGCTCTTGTCTCACCGAGCGTGTTCTATGCCGATTTGATGCGCCAACGACTCGGTCCAGAGGATCTAACCATACATGTATTGCCTAACGGAATTGACCTCGCCGGCTATGCGCCACAAGCCGACAAGCCTGGGCCGCCGGTCATCGGATTCCTGGCCCGTCTGTGCCGGGAAAAAGGTTTGGAAGTGATGGTCGATGCGTTCATTTACCTGCGCACTGTGCTCGGGTACCCCGACGCTCGCTTGCATCTGGCCGGTGCCGCCACAGCCGATAACCAACCCCTCATCGCTGCACTACAACTGCGCCTGGCGGCAGCAGGTCTAACCGACCAAACCTGCTGGCAGACCAACATTTCGCGGGCGGACAAGGCGGCGATGCTTGCCGGGCTGAGCGTGTTTTCGGTACCGGCGATCTATCCGGAGGCATTCGGATTGTATATGATTGAAGCCATGGCATGCGGGGTACCGGTCGTGCAACCGGCCAGTGCCTCGTTTCCCGAGATTATCGCCCGCGCCGGGGTGGGGGTGCTCGTGACTGCTTGGAAATCAGGCGGTTCGCCAGCGGGGAAATCAGGCGTCCCGCCTGTGAGGGAAGACAGCGCGGCCCGCCTGTCTGCGCATGAATCCGAGAGGCTGGATGCCTGTCGTCCACGCCAGGCTCGTAGCCCGTCGTCCACTCCAGGCTGGAAGTCCGTCGTCCATGACAGGCAAGATGCCTGTCCTCCCGCCATCGCTCTTGCCCAGGCATGGGAGGAACTTTTACGCCAACCGGAAAAACTCCGCGAAATGGCCACCGCCAGCCGCCGAGCGGCCGTGCAATTCTATGACGTGAACGTCATGCGCGACGGTTTTCTGGCGCTGGCAGGGCAGGTTCTAACAAGCGATGCGGGCATCCTGCCCGCCGCCCCACTATCCGGGCTGGATGCCCGGTCCACTTATTCCGGACAAGATGGCCCAGATTTTTCCGTATAATCCGCGTAATCGATGGTAATAAACCCAGCGATTACACTACTAACTATTCTCATTCAAAACCAGCCATGCCATTCCTAACTATTGACGACCAGCGAATCGAAGCCAAGCCCGGAGAGACGATCTTGCAAGCGGCGCGTGCGGCTGGCATTGAGATTCCGACTCTGTGTTATCTCGATGGCTTCGAAGCAGGTGCCTCATGCATGGTTTGTGCCGTCAAACTCAAGCATAACGGCCAATTCATCCCGGCATGCGGCTCACGCGTCGTCGATGGCATGGAGGTGGAGCACGACACCCCGGAAGTGCGCGACACCCGGCGGATGGCCCTCGAGTTATTATTCAGTGATCACCTCGGCGATTGCCTGTCGCCCTGCCAACGGATATGTCCGGCGCACCTGGGAATTCCCGCTATCCTCAAGCACATGCGTGGCGGTAACCTCGGCATGGCGGCTGCCGTCGCCCGCCGCGATCTGGCGTTGGCGGGTATTTTGTGCCGGATTTGCCACCGCCCATGTGAAAGCGGGTGTCGTCGCGGTGTCCACGATGAGTCAGTGGCCATCGCCGAATTGGTGGTACATGCTATCGACACCGAATTGGCCGCCGGCGAGCCGCGGCCACCGCTGCGCTCCGTGCAGCAGCTAGGCCGGGCAGCCATCATAGGATCGGGTTTTACGGGTCTGAGCGCCGCGTGGTTTCTCGCCCAACAAGGGTATGCGTGCACTGTCATTGATCAAAATCCAGAGCCGGCAGCCACCTTGCGTGCCGCCTATCCAGATCTGCCGCCCGGCCTGCTCGCCGCCGAATTGCGCCTCCTCGAACGCTCCGGCGTTACTTTCCGCAACGCGACCCGCATCGCCGATGCCGCCGCTCTCAATGATCTAACACGCGAATTCGGTGCCGTTCTGCTCGCCACCGGCCCAGGCTCCCACGCCCAAGCCGCCGCCCTGGGACTGGCCTGCGACGGCAATAAGTTCGCTGCCGACAAACATTCGATGATGACCTCGCTGCCCGGCGTATTCGTCGCTGGGCGCGCCATGCGTGCGGGCGGCCAGCCGGTTGCTTCGGTGGCCGATGGCAAGGCGGCGGCTGGCTGCATCCAGCAGTACCTAACAAACCAGCCCGTGCAACGCCCGGCCAAGCCCTTCAGTGTGTTCATGGGTAAGCTGGCGGAGGCGGAGATAGGTGATTTCATGCGGGAGGCGTGTGCCGAGCCACGCAGCGGGGCGAAGGCAATGGCCATAGATATCCGCCGCGCCATCGAGGAATCCTCCCGCTGTGTCCTGTGCAATTGCGCTAAAGCCGACGTCTGCAAGTTGCGCCAACTCGCCATCGAGTACGACGTCAATCTCCACCGTTTCAGTAGCGGCGAGCGAATGCGTTACCAACGCAATGTCGAGCATCCTTTGGTGCGTTTTGAGGCTGGCAAGTGTATCCGCTGTGGCAATTGCATCAAAGTAGCTGGCGATCATAAGGAAGCTCTCGGTCTCACATTTATCGGTCGCGGCTTCGACGTTCACCTCGGCGTACCGTTCCATGAATCCATGCGCGATAGCCTGCTAGAGGCGGCCCGCGCCGCCGTCGCAGCCTGCCCCACCGGGGCCCTGACTTTGCGCGAGTCGCTGTGAAGACACAAGCGAAAGGACCGTCCATGAATGAGCGCCGAAGCCTCCTCTCATGGTCGGTCCTTCCGCACGACGACAGTAAGGTCGTCGCTCCGTCATCCGTGCCAAGTCATGCTTCGGATTTCATGCTTTTTTCTTTTTGCTGTCTTGGGTCACGGGTCTTGCTGTCTTGGGTCTTCTTCTGCGCTTGACCGCTGGGACGGGTTGGGGCATGGCTTGCGGGTGAGCGTATTCATCACCGGCACCGATACCGACGTGGGCAAGACCTACGTCACCCGCTTGATTCTGGAAACCCTGCGTCGCGACGGCATCGATGCCGTCGGTTACAAACCGGTGGCCTGCGGCAACCGGGCAGATGCCACCATCCTCGCCGCTGCCTCGGGCAATTTGCCGCGCGAGGAGGTCAACCCGGTGTTTTTGAAACCCGCACTCGCGCCGCTCGTCGCCGCTATGTTGGAAAACCGCAGTATCACCCTCGCCGAATTGGTCGCTGGCTATGAGCACCTCGCCGCCCGCCACGCCAGTGTGCTGGTGGAAGGCGTCGGCGGTTGGGAAGTACCGCTGGCCCCCGGATTGCGAGTGGCGGATCTGGCGGCCGCGCTCGCCTTGCCGGTCATCGTGGTGGCCGCCAACCGCCTCGGTTGCCTGAACCACGTGTTGCTAACCGTCAACGCTATCCGAGGCCGCGGTCTGACCTGTGCCGGCATTATATTAAACCAATTGGAAGATGAAATGGACACCGCGATGATCACCAACAAGGGTGTGATCGAGGAGTTAGCCGGCGTGCCGCTGCTGGCCCATCTGATCTATCGGCAGGATTTTCTCGATGCCGACGACTTGCGGAAATTTGTGTGAGGCAACGAATCCCCCGGGAGACCAGATCAACCACGAGCATCGAACATTCAACGTCGAACATCGAACGGAAGAGGATGATCGCAAGGCACGCTCCCGCGTCTTTTTCCTTCCGAGTAACTTGGCTGTTACAGGCGGCGGGCAGGATGCCCGCACCAGGTGGCGCGGGCATCCTGCCCGCCGCCTCTTCTTTATCCCTGCCACTGCATTAACAAAACTGACAGTATTGGGCATCCTGCCCGGAGTCTTCTAGCAAAAGTTACTCAATGTTCAACACCCAACCCGCCGGGTTCTGGTGTGAAAATGGACAAGGGAAGCGGCTGCGGCGGCGATTTTCAGGCGTTTTTCCGGTTGACGCTGCTGGTATCGCCAGTTAACTATGGGCCTATGCCACGCGCCACGCCTCTCTTGCTTGCTATCGTCGCTATTACCGGTTCCGCGTTGAGCCAAACATGGGAACGAGAGGTGGTGGATTTTTCCACGATTCAGAGTCGGGCCAAGGATTTGGCTAACAAACCATACGCCGCTCCCGATCGCGAGGCGCTGCCGGAGTGGATGAAAAGCCTCACCTACGACCAATACCGCGATATTCGCTTCAACGCGGATCAGGCGCTGTGGGCGGCGGATAAGTTGCCGTTCCGGGCGTTGTTTTTTCATCCCGGTTACCTATTTCGCGAGCCGGTGAGTCTCAATGAATTCACTGCCACCCACCAGCAACGCATCCGCCCCTCGGAGGACCTTTTTGACTACGGCAAACTCGTGCCAAAACGCGGTGCCTTCCCACCTTCCAGTGGTTTTGCCGGCTTCAAACTTTCCTCCCATATCAACACTCCCAGCATCTTCGACGAAATCATCGTCTTCCAAGGAGCCAGCTATTGGCGTGCTCTCGGTAAGAGCCAGCGCTACGGCCTCTCCGCCCGCGGTCTCGCTATCGATACCGGCTCCGATGGGGCTAAGGAAGAATTCCCTGCGTTCCGTGAATTCTGGTTAGGCAAGCCCGCCGCCGACGACACGGCAGTGAGTTTGTATGCTTTGTTGGACGGGCCATCCTACACCGGTGCCTATGCCTTCAAGGTGCTGCCCGGCGACGACACCGTGGTCAACGTCCAGGCCGTGTTGTTTGCCCGCAAATCAGTCCAACGCCTCGGCATCGCGCCGATGTCGAGCATGTATTGGTTCGGCGAAAATTCGCGCCGTCGCTTCGATGATTTCCGCCCGGAAGTCCACGATTCCGATGGCCTGGCCATCCGCAACGCCAACGGCGAACGGCTGTGGCGCCCCCTGTCCAACGACACTAACCGCCTCGAATTTAGTTTCTTCAACCTGGAAAAATGTGCGGGCTTTGGCTTGGTCCAACGTGACCGGCGCTTTGCCGCGTACGAGGACGGGGAGGCGGCCTATCATCTGCGGCCGTCGCTATGGATTGAACCGACGTCGGACTGGGGAGCGGGGCGGGTGGTGTTGATGCAAATCCCTACTGCCAACGAACTCGCGGACAACACGGTGGCCCTGTGGGAGCCAGCTAACATCCCGCAGCCCGGCGACCGCGTTGAGTTTTCCTACAAGCAACATTGGACGATGGCGGAAGACCCGTCGCAAGCCGGCGGCCACGTCATCGCCACTCGCACTGGCGTCCATGAGTGGCAACCGGAACAACGCACGGTCATCATTGAGTTTGCCGGAGGGGCCTTGGAAAAATCTACTGAAAAAGACCCTGAGTCATTTATCCAGGTATTGGGCGATGCGGCCGCCAACGTGAAAATCCAAGGTGCCGCAGTTCAGTTGATGAGCCCCGGCCAATGGCGACTCGCCTTCCAAATCACCCCCGCCGCCGCCGGGGCGAAACTCGCCGATCTCGGCCCTATCGAACTGCGCGCTTGCTTGAAACGCGGCGACGATTTCCTCACCGAAACATGGGCCTACCGCATCACCCCCTAGAAACCCTCAATCCGCTCAGCGAGTCGGAACTCAATGAGTGGGAAGAGGCCTACGCCGCCGTCGAGGCCTATTTCCAGGCCCTGCGCTTGCGCAACCGACTACTCATCGCCGAGTTGGTGCGCCGCGTCTTGTGGCGCGCCTCCACCCGCAAGGTCACCGAGCCTGATATGCCCGCCCGCGTGCTCGCCATGGAGGAAACATTGGCTGAAATCTCCGCTTGGACCCAGGATGTGCTGGATGAACCGTTGGAAAATAGCCGCCTTGCCGCCCGCGGTCGCCTCGCTCTGTTGCTCACCGGTATGCCCGACCAGTGGCAAAGCGTTTTTCTAACACCACCGCCGTGGCCCGCCGCCTTCGTCGCTGCGATGCGCAGTTCTTATCTAGCAGCCGGGCCTACATTCGCAGGACTGCCGATGGTCGCCAAACCCCTAGAACTCAACGCCTTTGGCAACAGCGCCGCCCATTGGTGGGACACTATGGACCGCCGCCCGATTATCCGCACGATGTTCGTCACTATCCTCTTCACCCTCATCGCCGCCTCCTTGTGGTTCATTTTTTCTGACTGATGGATGCTCCATTGCCAAGCCCGCGTGACACCACCCGCCCGTTTTCCGGGCGTTTGCGCCGCTTTGTGCGACGCTTGCTTTTTTTCGGCTCTGCGGTGGCACTGAATCTAGCGGCGTGCCTGTGGATGGGCGACTTGTTCTGGCGCGCCGGTTTTCAGCGCGGGCATTACATGCTGCTGGTGGTGTTTTTCGTGCTTAACGGCTTGCTCGTGCTCGGCTCGCTGCATGCCTTGTTTGGGGCCTGGGATATCCTCTGCGGACGCCGCCGCGCAGTGCGTATCACCCGCCTCGCCGACGCCCACACCGGTGCTCTCGCCAAGCGCTTCGCCATCGTCATGCCTGTCTATAACGAGGACTGCATCCGCGTCTGCGGCCGCATCGAGGCGATCTATCGCTCGCTCCAGGCCACCGGCCACCTCGCCTCCTTCGATTTTTTTATCCTCAGTGATACCCGCGACCTCAACCTGTGGGTGTTGGAGGAAACCGCTTGGACGAACCTCTGCCGCCGCCTCGACGGCTTTGGCCGCATCTACTATCGCCGTCGTAAGTCAAATACCAACCGCAAGGCTGGTAATATCGGCGATTTTGTCCGCTCGTGGGGCGGGGGATTTGAAGGCATGCTGGTGTTGGACGCCGACAGTCTGATGGACGGGGCAGACATTGTTAAGATGGCGCGGGTGATGCAACTCTATCCGCGCCTCGGCATTCTGCAAACGCCGCCGCGGCTTATCCGCGGGGCCTCGGTGTTCACCCGTCTCCAACAATTCGCGATGCGCCTCTACGGCCCGCTGTTCCTGCGCGGGCTCAACTATTGGCAACTGAATGGCGGTAGCTATTGGGGCCACAACGCGCTCATCCGCTTACAACCGTTTTCCGAGTGCTGTGAATTGCCCGCCCTGCCCGGCCGCGAGCCCTTCGGCGGGCGTATCCTCAGCCATGACTTCGTCGAGGCTGCCTTGATGGTGCGTGCCGGTTGGGAAGTCTGGCTCGCCTGGGATATCGAGGGCACTTACGAGGAAGCCCCGCCAACCCTCATCGCTCACCTGAAACGCGATCGCCGATGGTGCCAAGGCAATCTCCAACACCTCTGGCTTATCTTCGCACGCAAATTGCCTTTCGCCGCACGCGTCCAATTGTTCATGGGCATCATGGCTTATCTCGCATGCCCAATCTGGTTTCTGTTCCTGCTGCAAAGCACATGGCTCGCCTGGGACCGGCGCTTCAGCGGGCTCAGTAATCTAACCATCCCGGGTTACGCCGGGCACTGGTTGCACATCACGGCCCTGACCCAGAGCCTGATCCTGGCACTAGCGATTCTTGTTCTGTTGTTCCTGCCAAAAGTCCTCGCTCTAGGTGGAGCCATCCTCGCTCCAAAAATCCGCCGCTCTTTCGGTGGTGCTCTGCCACTGCTCGTCGGTGTCATTATCGAAACCTTCGTCTCCATGCTTCTCGCTCCCTGCGTCATGGTCGCACATACCATCATTGTCATCAGTATCGTGCTCGGCCGCTCGGTCGGTTGGGGCACCCAAAACCGCGAGGCCGACGGCACAGCTTGGTCAGACGCCATTCGTTTCCACGCCTTACCTACGGTTTTGGGCATGGTCTGGACTGCTGTGGCCATCCATATTTCCCCCACCTTTGCCGCTTGGATGTCGCCTATCCTGCTCGGGCTCATGTTCTCCATTCCGGTGTCCGTGTGGACCAGTCGCTCGCGTTACGGCAGAGCCCTAGCCACCCGTAATATTCTCGCCACCCCTGAAGAACTCGCACCACCCGAGGTCATCCGCCTCGCCGATGCCGCCAGCGCCGCGGTGGACCCAGCCCTCAGCGCCACCCACGAAGGCCGTATGGGGATTATCGCCGCCGTCGTGGACCCCTACGTCAACGGGGTTCATGTCTCGTTGTTAGAGCCGGCACGCATGTCTGAACCTGAACTCGACCTCGCCGAGCGCTGCCTCAGCGAGGGGCCCCACGCCATGAGTGAACAGGATTTAACGGATTTGCTATATCTCGCCCCGGCGATGCTCCACATGCACCGCTCAGTTTGGTTGCGTCCCGCCGAAAGCATTCACCAGATCTGGACCCAAGCGGTGGAAAGTTACCGCCGCCGGCTGGAAGGGCAGCACGCCGATTTGAGGCCGACAAGCCTTGGTGGATGACGGCCAATAAGTACCGCTGATTGAAGGAAACGAGGGAATCTTGGGGCTTGCATCTTGTGTTCATAACCCATAACTCTTCTCCCCACATGGCCGGTTTTTTCAAATCCCTGTTTAACAAAGTCATCAATCGTGCCGAAATCGATTGGGATGAAATCGAGGCCGACCTCATCGCCTCCGACCTGGGCATTCAGCTCACTACCCGTATTATCGCCGAGTTGCGCGACTTGGGGCGCAAGATATCCGCCGCCGATGTGGTGGAAACCACCCGTCGCCACTTGTTGGAGCGCTTGCCGGAGGACACACCGCCTCCACAACCACGCGCAGATGGCTTGCCTTATGTCATCTTGGTTGTCGGCGTCAATGGCACTGGCAAGACCACCTCCTCGGCCAAGCTCGGGCTGTGGTTCAAGCAACGTGGGCGCTCGATCGTGTTGGCCGCGGCAGATACCTTTCGTGCTGCGGCCGTCGAGCAACTTCAGCGCTGGGGCGAGCGGCTTGACTTGCCGGTGGTCACGGGCAACCCCAATGCAGATCCCTCGTCGGTGTGTTACCATGCCCATCAAAAAGCCATCGCCGGGCACAGTGATTTCCTCATTTGTGATACCGCCGGGCGTATCCATACCCGCCACAACCTGATGGAAGAACTTGGCAAAATCCGCCGCACCCTCGCCAAGCAAGACCCATCCGCGCCTCACCTCACCTTGCTCGTCGTCGATGCCACTACCGGTGCCAACGCCCTCAACCAGGCCAAGGAATTCCACAAGGCATGCCCGCTCGACGGGCTCATCGTCACCAAGCTTGATGGCTCCGGCAAAGGCGGCATCGCCGTGACCATCCACGACCAACTCGCCATTCCGCCGCGCTTCCTCGGCACCGGCGAAGAGCCCCACGCATTCGCAATTTTTCAAAAGCTGCCTTTCGTACAGGACATTCTCTAGCGAAGCTGCGCCTCGGACTCAACACGCAGGAGTTGATCATGGGCTGAGGTGGGCAAGATACCCCCACTCCTTGATATGCCCAATCCTTGCTTGACTTCACTGCGTGCGTTAGCCAGCCTATACGGCGATAATCCATCATTGCTGCCACGCCCGTTTCGCCAGAATTCCGTCTCATCATGATTTCAAAAAATAACACCAGCGCCCACATGAAACGCACCAGACTCATTGCATGTATGACCACTCTCCTCGCCATTGTGGCGAGCCCCGCAGTTGCCGCCAATGGCAAGGACAAAAAAATACCCGCAGGTCCACCATCGGCGGTGTACGCGAAGTATGATCTAGATCACAACCGCAAGCTCAACGTTGAGGAGGGGGACGCTATCCGCAAGGACTATGCGAAAACCCCCAACGACCCATTGCTCAAGCCGTACGACACCAATCATGACGGTGTGATGAGCGATGCCGAGATCATGGCTATCCCCGCCACCACCAAGGCCTCAGCCTCACCAAAAAAACCCAAGTAGGCCGGGGCGAAGATGCCCGCTCCACGTGAACCGGGTATCCTGCCCGGCGGCCCATGGGGTGAAAAAGCGGCGACGCCTTCCGCTGTGTGATGGCATTGTATCCGGAAGATACCGAGGCGATCAGCGGGGCTGCGTCGTCGGCGTTTTACAAGGGCCGCAACGCCATCGTCGCCGTCGCCGGCGATACCTGCGGCGGACGTCGTCGTGAAATTTCTTTGAAAAATCGTAAATAATACGCGCAACTTGCCGGGTTTTGTGATGTATTCACTTCAGCCATGCAAGCCACCTTGCTACCGCCGCGAAATCCCGCCCTGTGTGCTCCTATTACAGCGAATCGTGAGCTGGGGGCCTGTCTGATTGCCAACCTGCCGATGCGCGATTTGCTCACTGCCGAGTTGACGCGTGCCGGTTTCCAATTGGTGGATCCGGCGGATGCCTGCCCGCGCACCATACGAGTGCCGTTGGACAATTGGATTGAATTGGGGGCGATGCTGTTATTGGCCCGCACTCCCAACTCTGCCTGCCTCTGCAATAGCGATGGCCAGATCCTGGCTTGGAAGGGCGGCGACCAAGCCGAGGAATGTCTCGATCGCATCGTCACTGATGCGGACTGCTTCCCTGTGGTGTATCCGTGGGATTTGCTGCGCATGAACGAGGAAGTCCTCGCCATGATGGACGAAACCGCGCTGCTCGGCGAAGTCAGCCCGCTGGCCACCCTCAGCGGCTGCGTACGCCTCGGCAAGGGGTCCGTCATCCATCCCGGCACCGTCATTACGGGTCCGGTGCTCATCGGCCCTAATAGCCAGATCGGGCCCAATGCCTATATCCGCGGCGCCACCTCAATCGGCCCCAATTGCTTTGTGGGCAACGGTGCAGAGGTCAAAAACTCGATCATCTATAACAACACCTACGTGTCCCGCCAATGCTATGTGGCAGACTCGATCATCGGTGCCTATGTCACTTTG
>JBAXOP010000182.1:0-10662 GCA_037133195.1 Verrucomicrobiota bacterium
CGCTGCGGCGGCGGCCGGCACCTCTACCAGCACCCCCCGGGGCCAGTTATATCCAGGCTCTGCGCAAGGGCTATTTGCGGCCCGCTCGGCCATTCAAACGAAGAACAGCCCGACGCCAGTACGCATGATCACCGTTGATCAGATCATCGTATCGGCCACCAGCGCCGCAGAAACCAAGATGGCCTCTGAAGAAATCACCACCCTGCTTCACGAGCGCCACCACATTGCCGAAACAGAGGTGGACGATTTCAATATACGCGACATGGCAGAGATCACCAAGGTGATGACCTCCACCACCGATTTAATGACCAAACTGCTGCTGGTGGTGGCCATGATCTCACTGGTGGTCGGCGGCGTTGGCATCATGAATATCATGCTCGTCTCGGTGACCGAGCGCACCAAGGAAATTGGCTTGCGCATGGCGGTGGGTGCCCGCGGCAGCGACATTCTTCGCCAGTTCCTGGCTGAGTCGGTTATGTTATGTCTGGCCGGCGGGGCCATGGGCATCGGCCTCGGCCGCGGCACTTCCTATCTGGTCGCCAAAATCCTCCATTGGCCCACGTTGCCCTCGCTTGGTGCCATCATTGCCTCGGTGGTGGTATCTGCCTCGGTTGGTATCATCTTCGGATTCTATCCCGCTTGGAAAGCCTCGCGCCTCGATCCAATCGAGGCATTGCGTTATGAATAACCCCCATTTTATGATCCTATCCAAATCGCCGTATATCTTGCTTGGCCTCTGCTTCACCAGTTGCGCGGTGGGCCCAGACTTTAAACTACCTAACAGCATCGTGCCGGCCAGTTGGAGTTTTGGCGCTAGCCAATCCCCCGCCGCCCCTGCAGCAACTGCCGATCCTGCCGGACTGCTTCACTGGTGGGACCGCTTCCACGATGCCAAGCTCAGCTCGCTCGTCGAGCAAGCACTCGCTGCCAACCTCGATGTGAAAATTGCTGTGGCCCGCCTCAACCAGGCACGGGCGCAACGCCAGGGAGCCGCCGCCTCGTTCTGGCCATGGCTTAATGCCTCGGGCGGCGAAACCCAATCCGCTGTCGGCGGCTCGGGTCCGTCATCCGGCAGTTCCTCCAGCTATCACGGCGCGCTGAGTGCCGCATGGGAACTCGACTTGTTCGGCGGCAACCGCCGCAACCTCGAAAGCGCCACCGCCCGCCAAGCCGCCACCGCCGCCGATCTCGATGCCACCCGCTTGAGCTTGGCCGCCGAGGTTGCCCTGACGTATTGCCATCTCCGTTCGATCCAGGACCAACTCACCGTAGCACACCGCAACCTCATCACCCAACAACATAGCGCCGAAATTACCCACGACCGCCGCAACGCCGGCTTCGCCAGTGATTTGGATGTGGTCAATGCCGATGCTCTCGTCGCCAATACCCAGGCCCAAATCCCGAGCATGGAAACTTCCGCCAGACAAACCACCCACGCCATCGCCGTGTTGCTGGGCCGGCCGCCGGCTGATTTGTTAGCCATGTTAGCGGCTTCCGGTCCGGTGCCCACGGCAACCGCTGCGGTGCCCACGGGGATTCCATCGGATATATTGCGGCGGCGTCCGGACATCCGCAGTGCCGAGGCCCTCGCCCATGCTGCCACCGCCAATATCGGTGTCGCGGTAGCTGACTTGTTTCCCAAGTTCACACTCAATGGATCGCTCAACCAACAAAGCGCCAAACTATCCGACTGGCTCTCGCCCTCGGCCCGCGCGAGTTCCTTGGGTCCATCGTTCAACTGGGCACTCCTTCAAGGCGGCGGCATCCAGTCCAATATCCGTGTGCAGCAGGCTTTGCGTGACCAATCCTTGCTGGCCTATCGAAAATGCGTGCTCACCGCCTTGCAGGAGGTCGAGGACGCCATGGTAGCCGGTTCCAACGAGCACAAACGCCGCGCCTCACTGACTGAAGCGGTCAACGCCAACCGCCGGGCGGTGGAACTTTCCACCAAGCTCTACACCGCCGGCCAGACGGATTTTCTCAATGTTCTCAACGCCCAGCGCTCGCTCCTCCAATCCGAAAGCGAACTCACGCTCAGCAATCTCGCGATGGCCACCAATCTCATCACCCTCTACAAGGCTCTCGGCGGCGGTTGGTGAGCCACTTGCAACAGGGGGGCTCGGGTTGCCTGCCTGTGTATATGAACTCAGCGTTGGCACCTAAACCCCTCTCCCGGTCAAGTGACTCGGGCGGATTAGATTCGCCCCAATCCCCCACCCCACTGATAAGGCTGTAAACCACCGATTTATCCATCAATCACATTCATCACCATTGAAAAACCGTCGAAAATCGTCGTTTTCCAATGCTGGTTGAGTCATTTGAGGCCGATTTGTCAAAAAAACACCAGATTTCTATTGCGACATTCTGAGAATTGGTCAAACTTGCCTCCGGAACCCCGATTTTCATGAAAAAAGAACAACTCGATGGCGCGCAGGCCCTTATCAAAACCCTGGATGATCTGGGCATTGAATATATTTTCGGTTATTCCGGCGGTGCCGCCCTGCCGATTTTCGATGCGCTGGAAACGGTCAAGACCAACATGAAGTTTATTTTGGCGCGCCACGAGCAAGGCGCGGTGCACATGGCCGATGGCTATGGCCGGGCCACCGGCAAGCCCGCCGCCGTGCTGGTCACCTCCGGCCCCGGGGCCAGCAATACCGTTACCGGCCTGATGACCGCACAAATGGACTCGGTTCCTATGCTCGTCATTTGCGGCCAGCAAGTGACCTGGATGCTCGGCAAGGACGCCTTCCAAGAAGCCGATATTTTCGGCATCACCATGCCGGTGGTGAAACACAATTTTCTAGTCAAGCAGACCAACGACCTGCCACGCATCATCCGCGAAGCTCATCACATCGCCACCACGGGTCGGCCCGGCCCGGTGCTCATCGACGTGCCCAAGGACGTGTCGCAGGGGCCCTTCAGCGGCGATCTCAATCCACCGCTGGACCTACCTGGCTATCATCCGGAGCGGGCGTTCGATATTGATTTGGCGCTCATCGATGAAGCGGTGCAACTCCTGTCCCATGCCAAGCGACCAGTGATTCTGGCCGGCCAGGGTGCGATGATCGCCCGCGCCAGTGCCGAATTAATGGAGTTTGCCGAAACCCTGGGCTGCCCGGTCACTAATACTTTATTAGGTAAGGGGGTGTTTCCGGAAACCCATAAGCTTTCGTTAGGCATGATCGGTATGCACGGCACGGCCTATGCCAACAAGGCAATCTGTGAGGCGGATCTCATTTTCAACATTGGCTCACGCTTTGACGACCGCATCATCGGCAAGCCTAAAGAGTTTGGCAAGAACGCCAAAATCATCCACGTCGATATCGATCCGGCGGAGATGAACAAGATGATCCGCCCGCACATCCAAATCGTCGGCGATGCCAAAGCCGTGCTCGATGCTTTGAACAAGCGCATTGGCAAGCTGGAGACTGCGCCGTGGCTCGCCACGCTAGACGGATATAAGAAGAAGTACCCGCTGAGCTATAAGAAACAAGGCGGGCTGCGGATGCAGCAGGTGATCCAGGAGTTTTACAAACAAACCAAGGGCAAGGCGATTGTGGCCACTGATGTGGGCCAGCACCAGATGTGGGCCGCTCAGTTTTTCCTCAATGACCGGTCTAACGAATGGCTATCCTCCGGCGGCGCGGGCACCATGGGCTTCGGCTTTCCTGCGGCCATCGGTGCCCAGTTCGCCTGCCCGGATAAGACGGTCATTTCGTTCTCCGGGGACGGCGGATTTCAAATGACCTGCTTTGAACTCGCCACCGTCGCCTTGCATAAATTGCCGGTTAAAATCGTGGTCCTCAACAACCACTACCTCGGCATGGTGCGGCAATGGCAGGAATTGTTTTTCGATGACCGCAAGTCTGGCGTGGATTTGATCGGCAACCCGGACTTCTGCAAGCTCGCCGCCGCCTACGGTATTCCCAGTGTGCATATCAAGCGCCCGGCAGATGTCACCCGCATGGTCAAGAAAGCCCTCGCTTACCGCGACGGGCCGATGCTAATCCATGCCGAGTGCATCAAAACCGACAACGTGTTTCCGATGATTCCCGCCGGTGCCGCCCTCGAAGATATGCTTATTGAGCCGCCCAAATACAAGATGGCCAAGCCCACCGGTTCCACATGAGTCATGGCCTCTTGTTCAAATTCTCTAGCAGCATAACCGCCTAACCCTCATGCAACCCACCCCCTCTCCCGCCGCAACTCCCACCACGGCTCCCGCCGCAACTCCCGCCGAGGCCCTGCCCAAACAGGCCCCGCATTCCCTTTCGGTTTATGTAAACAACCGCCCCGGCGTGTTGATGCGCATTTGCCAGGTGTTTGCCCGCCGCGCCTTCAACATCGACTCACTGGTCGTCTCCCAAGGCCGCGACGCGCGGTTTTCGCGCATCACCATCGGGCTGACCGGCGACCCCGAAGGTTTGGAGCAGATCGTCAAGCAAGTGGCCAAGCTCATCGACGTGATCCATTGCTCCGAGCACACCCTCGATAACTCGGTGACCAAGGAAATGGTACTCATCAAAATCCGTTGCTCACCTAACGAGCGCTCCCAGGCCCTGCAAATCACCGAGCACTTCGCCGGCAAAACCGTCGATCTAACCCCCGTATCGATGATCGTCATGATCACTGGCGACAGTCTCAAACTCGATTCAGCCGTAGCCATGTTCTCGCAGTTTGAGATCATCGAAACCGTGCGCACCGGCAAGGTCGTCATGGCCCGCGGCGAACAGCCGACCTGAAAAATCAATGCGCCGCAAGCCAGTTGGGGCCGATGCCGTGTTCCACTTCAATGGGGACATTGTTAGGTAGTGGCAGGGCGGTGGTCATGGCGTGGAGGATTTTCGGGACGAGTCTGTCTTGTTCGCTGAGGGCTAGATCGAACACCAGTTCGTCGTGGACCTGCAACAGCATCTTGGTTTGATACGGGCTTTCTCGTAGCAAGGCGTCGATGCGGATCATGGCAAGTTTGATCATGTCGGCTGCGGTGCCTTGGATCGGCGTATTGATGGCGGCGCGCTCGGCGTTGCTTCGGATATTTTGGTTAGAAGACATTAAATCAGGGAACGCGCGGCGGCGGCCGCTGAGGGTCTCGACATAACCGCGCTCGCGGGCCTCGGCGATGGTGCGATCCATGAATTGGCGGATAGCTGGATACTCACGGAAGTAGGCATCGATGATGCTGGCGGCTTCGGGGCGTGGGATAGCCAGGCGTTGTGACAATCCGAAGGCGGAGATGCCATAGATGATGCCGAAGTTGACCATTTTGGCGCTGCGGCGCATATCTTGGGTGACGTCCGGGAGGTCCACGCCGAAAACCTTGGCGGCGGTGGCGGTGTGGATGTCCTCGCCATTTTGAAAGGCGGCGATCATGGTGGCGTCCTCCGATAGAGCCGCCATCACCCGTAACTCGATTTGCGAGTAATCACAGGAGAGAATTTGAAATTTCAAATTTGAGATTTTAGATTCGCGGGGCACGAACGCCTGGCGGATTTTGCGGCCGGCTGCGGAGCGCACCGGAATGTTCTGCAAGTTAGGGTCAGACGAGGCGAGGCGGCCGGTGGCGGCGACGAGTTGATGGAAATGGGTGTGGAGGCGGCCGGTTTCCGGTACCAAGTGGTTGGGCAGCGCGTCCAGATAGGTGGATTTAAGTTTGGTGGCTTCTCGCCAGGCGAGGATGTCGCTGATGATTGGGTGCTTGCCTTCAAAAGTTGCCAGCGTCTGCTCATCTGTCTTGAATTGACCGGTCTTGGTTTTTTTCGCCTTGGCATCAAGCTTGAGGTGTTCAAAGAGGATTTGGCCGAGTTGTTTGGGTGAGGCGATATTGAAGGGAGTGCCGGCATGCTGTTGGATGGAGACAGCCAGAGCATCTATCTGAAGTTGCAACTCGTCACCGATAAACTTGAGCGAACCGGTATCCACTGCAATACCTTCCATTTCCATGCGCACCAGCACCGGCAATAGCGGCCCTTCAATATGTTGGAGCACCTCAAGCTGGCCTGAATTTGTTAGTATGGGCCGCAGTATGTGCCCCAGTTGCCAGGTCACGTCTGCGTCCTCCGCCGCATATTCCGCCAGCTTGGCCAGCGGAATGGCGGCCACATCAATTTCCATGGCCGGCCGCTGCGCCGCCGCAAACTCGAATAAGTCGGCACTCACGGGGGGCGGCGGGTCTTGGCGCTTGGCCAGCGCCACCACCTCCGCAAACTTGACCGGCGTGTAGCCTAGCAGGATTTCAGATAGATAATCCATCGCATGGCGGCGCTCGGGAAACACCAGCGCGTCGGCTAGCATGGTGTCGAAAAACGCTCCGGCGACTTCGATGCCGTGGTGGTGCAAAATGGATAGATCGAACTTGAGGTTGTGGCCGGTTTTTTCCGCCGGGCTGGAAAACACCTTGCGCAAGCCGGTAATTTGGGCCGGCAGGTCGGTGATGGGAAGGTACCATGCCTCGTTGGCGTGCCATGAGAAGGCAATGCCTAACAATTTAGAGGTAAAACGGTCCAGCCCGGTGGTTTCGATATCGAAGCAATAGCCGGGCTGCTGCTGCAATTCCGTTAGAAGCTGCTGTTCGAGTTGCGGAGTGTCGGCTAGTTGATAGATATGGGGGACGTCGTGGATATTGCGCAACGTTACAAACGGAGTGGATGGCGCGGCGGTGGGAAGGGCGACAGAAGAGGAGTCCGGCGAGACGGCGGAATCTGCCGGCAGGATGCCGGCGCTCCCCGGGATACCTGCGCTGCCGCCGAACAGGCGTCTGGAGAGGCTGCGGAACTCGAACTCATTGAAGAGGGTTTGGAGGGCCTCGTCGTCGCGCGGCGAGAGTACCAAGTCGTCCCACGTCACGGCCAACGGCACGTCGGTGATGATGGTGGCGAGATCCTTTGAGAGCAACGCCTGATCGGCGTAGGCCTCAACGTTCTCGCGCTGCTTACCTTTAAGTTTGGCGGCGTTGGCTAGCAAGTTTTCCATTGAGCCAAATTCGGCGACGAGTTTTCTAGCGGTTTTTTCGCCGATGCCGGGGATGCCGGGTATATTGTCAGCGACATCACCCCACAGGCCGAGGATATCGATGACTTGTTCGGGGCGTTCGATCTCCCAATTTTTGAGCATGGTGGGCAGGTCGATGACTTCGTGGTCGGAGCCCTTGCGGCCGGGTTTCCACATCGCGGAGTGGGCGGAGATGAGTTGTGCGAAATCCTTGTCAGGCGTGACCATGAATGATTCAAATCCCGCCGCCTCGGCCCGCTTTACCAACGTGCCGATGATGTCGTCCGCCTCGAAGCCATCTACCTCCAGCACCGGTATGTGGAACGCCTGGCACAACGCCTTGACGTGCGGAATTGCGGCGGCGAGTTCCTCGGGCATCTCGCTTCGATGCGCCTTGTAGGCAGGAAATTTCAGGTGGCGCGGCGTCGGTGCCGACGTGTCGAAGGCGACTCCGAGGTGGGTCGGCTTTTCATTTTCCATAATTGCCAGCAACGTATTGATAAAGCCATAGAGAGCGGACGTGTTGACGCCCTTGGAATTGCGGATTGGGGCTTGGATAAAGGCGAAGTGGGCCCGATAGATCAGGGCCATGCCATCGAGGAGAAATAGGCGCATGGGAGTTGTCATGAATGGCTGGGTGCGGGTGAATGGGATACGTTGCGCTGCGCAATGTCAAGACTGCCTATCCTCCCTCGGCTTCACGACTTCACCGGATGGCGCGGCCACCAAGCGGCTGCCACACCTAGCAAAATTCCGACGGCAAACCCGCAGACGTGGCCTGTCACGTCGGTGCGGGGATCGGAACCCACGCCCAGCCATGACAATAACACCATCCCGCCGCCTAGCGGCACCAGGTAGCGAAAGCTCCGGGGGCCGGGGCGGTCGCGTGTGACTTGATAGATCGCCACGCCGGTTAGAATCCCCAGAGCGCCGAACACAGCGGTGGAGGCGCCGAGCGAGGCGAAAGCGGTATCGAGACGCGAGGCGGCGTTGAGAGAGTTGCCGAGGGTACCGGCGGCAAGGATGAGAGCCCAGCCCAGCCAGGGGCCTAGCGAGCGGCACACCCAGGTGCCAAACAACACACCGCTGGCGACGTTACTGAGCAAGTGCATGCGGTCGGCATGCAGAAACAGTGCTGTAAACGGCCGCCACCATTCGTCATTCACAAAGATCTCTTGCGCGGACGACACTCCCCGGGCAACCATCGCCGGATGGTCGCGCTGCAGCCAAAACACCGCACACAGGCAGACCCCCCACAGTGCCGTCGGCAGCGCCCCCGAATCATACTCCACGGTGGCCACTTCCACCCGCACTGGCGTTGCTTGCTCCTGCTCTTGCTCGTACAACGCCAGTTCCTCCCGGATACGCTCCACCTCGTCCGGCTCCGCCAACAATACATACCCGTCACCCGTCGGCTCTTTTTCAATCTGACAAGCCAGGCCCATCGCCAAAATCACCAATGCCCGCTCGAAGGCCGGAGCCATGCCAACATAACAGCCGACCAACATGAAATCGGGCGATTCCTCGGGATTCAATGTTTCGGGTAGCTCGGGCACGGCACAAAGATGATATGGAAATCCGCCCGGCGGGTTGACATGCGCCGGGCTCGGCCATCAGTAAAGCCTACCTGACCGAAAACGCAACTCATCCCTCAATCCAGAACCCCCCGGCGTCCAGCCGCGCAAGCACCTCGGCGGCGCTCATCCCGGATTGGCGCAACGTCGCGATAGCCAGCGCATCGTGGCGTTTGGCCAGCCGTCGGCCTTGCGCATCAAGCACCAGCGGATGGTGCAAATACACCGGTTCGGGCAATCCGAGCAATGCTTGCAACAAACGCTGCACATGTGTCGCGGCTAGCAAATCCTCGCCGCGCGTGACGTGGCTGATTTGCTGATAAGCGTCGTCCACCACCACCGCAAGGTGATAGGCCGTACCGATGTCCCGGCGTGCCAGCACCACGTCGCCCAACAAATCCGGGTTGACCACCTGCGTGCCGTGGCGCAGGTCGGTGAAGGTCAGCTCGCCGGTTAGATCCGCCGCCTTGCGTGAATCCAGCCGCCAGGCGTGGCTACCGCCGGGCAAGCCGCGCGTCTCCGCCTCGTCTGCCCGCCCACGGCAGGTGCCTGGATACAGCGGTCCTTCCGGTCCTTGGGGGGCGGCGAGCATCGCAGCCACTTCCTCCTGAATTTCGCGCCGCGTGCAATTGCAGGGATAGACCACGCCCAGCGAGCGCAATTGGTCCAACGCCGCCGCATAATCCCCGAGGCGGTTGCTTTGGCGCATGGCTGGCCCATCCCAGCTCAATCCCAACCAGCACAAGTCCTCCTCGATTTGCGAAAAATATTCCTCGCGCACCCGGGTGACGTCGATGTCCTCGTGACGCAGCAAAAATTGTCCGCCCTGTTCCCGCGCCAGATTGCATGCCACCCGCGCCGCCAAGACATGCCCGAGGTGCAGCCGCCCCGTCGGACTCGGCGCAAACCGCGTGCGCACCAGGATCCCGGCTCGTTCGTGGGAAAGCATGCCGCCAGACTAGGCCACTTTCGCCCCTACCTCAAATCCCAATTCGCCTCCTTAATCGGCATCAGACACCGCACCCTCCAATACTGGTATTTATAACGGAACTTCCAGAGTTTCGGTATTTATCATTTCTCTGTCCCTTTGTCTAAAACGGATCGGTAAATAGTTAGAAAAAACAGTTTGATTTTTCTCGACTTGAGGGGGGGGTGGGGGGCTAAAAAAGCGTTGTTCTACTGTTGTAAACCTTATGAAACATCCCTTCTTCTCATCCCTCGGGCTGGCTATTCTGGTCGGCCTATCGCTCGTCACTCCGGCATCGGCCTCGCTCAGCATCGACACATTTGGCACTGGAGAAAATGCCTTCACGATGAATTTCGTGGACATCGGCAACCCTGGAAATGCGAATGACACTAGCCCTGCGGGGTATGGCGGGGTGGCCAACGCGTTTCGGATGAGCAGCTACGAGGTGAGCGTTGACATGGTCTCCAAAGCGAACACTGCTGGCAGCCTCGGCATCACCTACACCAGTCGCACTGCCGACATGCCCGCCACGTCGGTTTCCTGGAACGAGGCGGCACGCTTCGTGAACTGGCTCAATGCATCGAGCGGCTCGGTGGCGGCTTACAAATTCACAACGAGCGGCGTGAACGACAACATCGCCCTCTGGACCAGCGGCGATGCCGGCTACAACGCCGCTAATCCCTTCCGCAATAGCAACGCGAAGTATTTCCTGCCGAGCGAGAACGAGTGGTATAAGGCTGCGTATTATGATCCGAACAAGACTGGCGGTGCCGGTTATTGGGACTACGCGACCGGCAGCGATAGCGCACCTACGGCGGTGGCCAGCGGGACTGCTTCGGGAACAGCAGTCTATAACGGGCAATCCAGCCCTGCCGACATCACCCTCGCGGGTGGTCTCAGCCCCTACGGCACGATGGGACAGGGCGGCAACGTCTGGGAATGGATGGAGACGGAGTATGACGGGGTCAACGATTCGTCCGGCTCGTCGCGCGGGCTGCGTGGGGGCTCCTGGGACAGCGTCGACTACTACCTGGCCTCCTCGTTCCGCTCCGACTCCGACCCGTCGGACGAGGGCAACCTCGTCGGCTTCCGTGTTGCCAGCAGCGAACTCGCTGCGGTCCCTGAACC
>JBAXOP010000183.1:0-10591 GCA_037133195.1 Verrucomicrobiota bacterium
ATCGAGGACAACTTTACCGGATTGGCCGGAAATCATGGTGGCAAAGCCTTCTGCAAAATCGCCGAAAGCAAAACGATGGGTGATGACCGGGGAAATATCCAGGCCAGCGCGAATCATGCTGCTCATCTTGTACCAGGTTTCAAACATTTCGCGGCCGTAGATCCCCTTGAGGACGAGACCTTTGAAAATGACCTTGTCCCAATCGATGGCCACTTTTTCCGGGAAAATGCCCAGCAGTGAGATTTTGGCCCCGTTGGAACTGTGCTCGAGAATGTCGTGCAAGCCAGATGAATGCCCAGACATTTCCAAGCACACATCAAAGCCTTCCTGCATCCCAAGCTCGCGCTTCACCTCCACCAATGACTCAGTGGCAACGTTGACCACACGGGTGGCCCCTAATTTTTTGGCGAGTTCTAGGCGGTACGGGTTCACATCGGTAACTACAATGTGGCGTGCTCCGGCGAATTTGCAAATGGCCGCTGCCATGCAACCGATCGGTCCGGCCCCGGTGATGAGTACGTCCTCAGCCACCAGATCCCAGGATAAGGCGGTGTGGACGGCGTTGCCGAGCGGATCAAAAGTGGAAATGACCTCCTCCGGAATGTTCGGATTGACCTTGTAAACGTTGCGATACGGGATGGACAGGTATTCGGCGAATGCCCCCGGACGGTTGACACCCACGCCCAGCGTATTGGGGCAGAGGTGGCGGCGGCCGGCCAGGCAATTGCGACAACGACCGCACACAATGTGGCCTTCTCCGGACACGAATTCGCCGGGCCGCACTTCGGTAACGCCGGAACCCACCGCCTCGACCACCCCGCAAAATTCATGGCCCACATGCATCCCCAGTGGAATGGTGCGTTGTGCCCAAGCGTCCCACTTCCAAATGTGTACGTCCGTACCGCAAATCGATGTCTTACGGATCTTGATCAACACGTCCATCGGCCCTACTTCGGGCTCGGGGACGTCTTCTAACCACAATCCGGGTTCTGCCTTGGCCTTGACGAGTGCTTTCATTTTTTTGTGCCCCGCAAGCATGCCCTAACCCGCAACCCCGGCGATAGGAAAATTTTCACGCTCCGTGCAAAACTTGGAAATAAGCGCTTATTGATTGGAAAACAGGCCTCCAGTAAATTGACCGTATGGCCCGCTTCAACCCCGCCCACACGTCACTTGCCATTGTCTGCACCGCGATCCCAGAACGCCACGAAGAACAGGCAGGCGATGGCCGCCGCCATGCCCGAAGGAATCAGCCAAAACGTCTTCCATTGCGCGGCGGCGGTGGCCAGAATGGTGGCATCCACTTTCTGCAAACCTACCGAAAACATCTGCCCAAGTTGCGTGGCAAAATCCAGCTTCTGCCCTCCGCTCGCTTCCGCAATGGCTCCGGCCAGTGCCCCATGCCCGTCCACCTTGGCTTTCATCAGCACGTCGGCGATCCAGTAGCCGAAGTACATGCCCACCCCTTGAGTGAAAAACACCAGCATTGACTGGACTTGGTTGCGGACCGTGACCGGTGCCGCCCGGTCGGCATAAATAAATCCGGTGACAAAGAAGAAGTCATAACAGACGCCGTGCAATGCTATCGCCAAAAAGAGCATCCACACCGATTGGGCCGGTGCCGCAAAGGCAAACAACGCGTACCGCAGCACCCACGCTCCCATACCAATCAAAATCATCCATTTCACACCCAAGCGCCGGAAAAACGCCGGAATGAGCAACATGAAAATAATCTCAGACATCTGCCCGATAGACATGAATGAGGCCGATTGCTTGAAGCCCATGTCCGAGAGAAAGATCGAGGTCGTGCTGAAGTAGAAGGCGAGCGGAATACACACCAGGATCGAACACACGATGAACACCAAAAACGCCGGACGGGCCAGCATCTTGAATGCATCTAACATCAATAACGAACTCCATCTGAGCGGCTGGCCCTTCGCCGGTGGCGGCGTGTGCGGCAACCCAAACGCCAACACTCCCAGCACTAGCGCCGCGACGCCAGCCAAGGAGAAAATATTCAAGCTAGTGGACCAGCCCAGGAACCCGACAGCGAGTCCGGCGACAATCCAACCGATGGTGCCCCACACACGCAAGGCAGGGAACTGGCTTTGATCGCGGATATTGGCGAAGGCGATGGAATTGCCGAGGCCGAGGGTGGGCATGAAGCAGAGCATGTGGGCGAGGAAGAGGTTCTTAACCATGCCCGCATCACCTTTGGCTGCAAAGCTAGGAACCGCCAACATCGCAATGCCGCCCAGCAGCAACAACACTCCCATCACCTTTTCGGAGGGGAAAAACCGGTCCGCCACCAAGCCGAGGAAGAGCGGGGCGAAGATTGCCGCTATCGGGGCGCTGCCATACGCCGCACCGATGATCGACGCCAGTCCGTTGCTATCCAGGCACGCCCCCAACGTCACAAACCATGCCCCCCAGACGAAAAATTGCAGAAACATCATCAGCGAGAGGCGCAGTGTCGGCGTGGCGGGAGAGGGGTTCATGGCGGGCAAAAAATCCCTCTACGGTCAAAATCCGCGACTATTTCACTTTTCCAGATTTCCTCCCAAACCTTGAATGGCGTATCTTGCCTGGTTAGTTCTTGGCTCCGCCCATTCTCGCATCTTGCCCGGCGGACCATGATATGGGAATAGGCACAGAAATCAGAAATGCCAGGACAGACCCAGTAGCGGACCGAGGCAATTCAAACCGGGATTTGGATCGGTGGCACCGCCATTGGACATGTGCTGGAAGAATACCCCGCCATGGATTGCCAAATCGGGCTTTGGGTAATAGCGCAGGCCACTGGTGGCATACCAATTGAGGGTGAAATCCTGTCCCTGGCCACCAGGGACGCGGGTGCTATCGATGAGTCCGAAGCCACCGCCGGCACCTGCGTACCAACACGTTTGGTGACCCGCGAGCCAGTATTCCAAGGACGGACCGGCAGAAAAGCCAAAATACATCGACTCCGGCCCGCGGGCAATGGGCTCGGCCAACAAGCTGAACCGGGAGCGCATGGTCAGATCGTTGTCGCCGACGCTAAGCCTGGCGTGCTGGGGCGTGCGCAGCGAAATCATCTGCGGCAACAGCATATAGGGAATCACTGGCGGGTGAATCACCCGCCAGATGGCTGCACTTTCATAATCCGCCGTCCAGCGGTCAGCAGGATGATCCCCTGGAAGCCGGCTGGTGGGTGGCGCACAGGCCCCGAGGCAGGCGCTTGCCAATACGACGGACAAGCGGGCAAATGTCAATGCGTGCATAAGGACGGGTTGGCTCGGCTGGGAAGGGACGGCTCTGATTGTTGGAAAATCGCCTCGATTTCCAACAATAAATCGCGCCGACAAATGTCCGCCTCGACAAATGTCATCTGGTCCACCTCATTTGGATAGATCCGGGCCAGTTGCTCGCGGCACAGTGCCAGATGGCGTCGGTTACGCAGGAAAATTTTCCAAGTGGCATGCCGCCGGGTTGGCACGGCCATGACGTCGAGCATGCGTTGGATATTTTCCAAGGTGACCTCCAATTGTTGGGAAAAATCACTGCCGATCGTTTCGGATGCGCGGATGCTGGCGGTGCCGGATAAATGCCACCAGGTGTCGCCAGTGGCCGCCTGGACCTTGCTGCCACGGGCGAAGAGCGGCGAGTTCTTGCCATAGCGCTCTGGATAACGTGCGGAAGGAAGTTGTAGCGGATTTTCGAAATGCTCGACGCAAGCGGATCCGGCGACAAATGCGAGAGCCAAGGGGCCGCGCTGGATGCCGACTGCGGAAGCGGCCGAGAGGTCCTTGGGGGAAATGCCCCCGAATTCATGGGTGAACGCCTGATGGCGACCGGAGTTGAAAGCCAGGTAATTTTCCACGCCGGCCACCTCGGTGTTAATGTGGGGAACAAAGTTCCAGATTCGGTAGCGATTCAAGCCACGAGTGAGGGCAAACAACCGCCCGTAGAGGTGTTGCGTTTCGCTTTCAAGTGATCCACCCACGTTGCCTAGCAAGACACCGGCTAGCGTATCTTCTGTCTGCAACAACCAGGCATCGTCGGCCACGAGCGGTGTGCCACCTTGGACTAATAGCTGCGACGGCGGTCCAGCCAGCCACGGCATCGAGCAATCCAAGAGCAAGCCGGCAGGGTCCACGCGCACAGCCATCGCCGCCGCGTCGGCGCGAAAAACCAAGGATTGGGAATGGCTGGATGAGTGACGCATGAGGTGGAGAGGCCGGATGAAGCCCCACAGAAGCGGCCAAAGACTGGCAGGCTGCCCCGGTAGATGACAAACAAAAAACGATTTGTGGCTGCGGCAATCCGGACCCCGCTGCATTCCCGCTTGTCAAGCGCTGACCTGCATCCAACAGTGACGACCCGCAAGTAACCATGGAATCCACTCAAGCCCCTAACGCGTCATGCCGTCATACCGTCAGCGCGATGACCTTGCTGTTGGCCGCGATACATGCGGGGCTGTTATTAGTGGGTTGGCATTGGGGCTGGTTGTGGGCGGCGGGCGGGGGCGGGTTGGTCTGGCTGGTGTTGACAGGTTGCACCTTGTATCCGCATAGCCGGGTATTTGGCTCCGCCACGCGGAGTTTTCCCAGTGCCACCCGCAGCGTAATTCTCACCATCGACGATGGCCCGTGTGCCGATACCGAGGAATTTCTCCAGATACTAGCGGAGCACCGGGTGCGGGCGGTGTTTTTTTTGATAGGCGAGCGTGCCGCGCAACGCCCTGAGGACGTGCGGCGCATCATTGCGGCAGGACATCTGGTGGGCAATCACACGCAAACTCACTCGGGCTATTGGTATTGGAGTTTTCCGCCATGGCGTCAGCGGCGTGAGATCCACCAATGCCAGCAGACGCTAAGCGCCATCACGGGGAAACTGCCCATGTTGTTTCGGGCACCGGCGGGCATGCGCAACCCATATTGCAATCCCGTCGCCGCCGAATTTGGTCTCGCCGTCACCGGTTGGCGGGCACGCGGGTTTGACGGAGTCAACACACCGCTAGAAAAAATTCTTGTTACGTTGCGGCGCGGGCTGAGTTCTGGAGCGATCGTATTGGTACACCAGGGAATGCCTCATGCACCGGAAGTGCTGCGGCGCGTTCTCGAGATGCTGGCGGCAGACGGATGGGCCACCACTCTGCCGGAGGTTTGGCTCAATCCAGCGCAGTCCGCCGGAACACCCCCAGCCAACTGTTGAACGGCGTGCGCCCCCACAAAGGCTCAAATCTCCCGCGCAAGCCCTCCGCCTCAAGCACTTGCTCCAATTCGTCGCGCCGCGGGTAGTGAATTGGAGTCGCTTGCATCCAGTTCACCCAGGTGGCCAATTGGTCCACGCGGTGGGTGAAGCGGAAGCGCAGCGAGTCGTCCTTGATGCCGGAGCGGATGACCAACACCCCGTTGTCGGCGACCCGCGCGGCACACTGCTGCAGCATCGCATCGCGGGTAGCCGGTGCCAAGTACTGCAACACATCCAGCACTGTCACGCTGCCGCAATGGGCGGGGAGTGCCACTCCGGCATCCCCACGGCAGAATGCCAGCTTGTCACCAAAGCTGGCAGCCAGGCTACAGGCGGTGGCAATTTTGCGGGCGTCGAAATCCACCCCGGTGATAGCGGGCAACCAGGCACGCTGGCGCAAGTAGAATGCCAGCACGCCCATGCCGCAACCTACATCCAGCAATGGTTGAGAGGTGAGGCGAAGGGCGTCATGCACCGCTGGATAGAGTGGATCGGTGGCCAGCTTGGACGCCACATACCAGCGTTCCTGCACCGATGGGAAGCGGCGGGCAAAGTCCCTCACTGAGAACTCATGATGGATCATGGTGCAGCCCTCCTCATGCCTAGGTGCTTGGCCTCCCAATCCAGATGCTCTCGGTCTATGCCCATGGTGGAAAACCCCAGCTCAGCACAAAGCCGCGCGCTTGAACACCCCGGATTTGCGCCTTGCCACAATTATGCACCGCGTAAGGAGCCACGACCTTACTGTCGTGGCTTGGCCAATGAGGGGATAGGGGCGGAAGAAACTCGTCACGGATCATTCAAAAAAAACCCTGAGCTTGACGCGCATGCCAGGCGGGGCCGTTATGGCCTGCCGCCGCCACCATGCATACCGCCCTGCTTGCTTTGCCCCATGGTCCTGAATTTCGTTTCATTGATGCCCTTGATGAGCTGGTTGCTGGCCAGTGCGCCACCGCTCATTATCTGTTGCGTGGGGATGAGCCGTTTTTGGCCGGCCACTTCCCTGGCGCGCCACTGATGCCCGGTGTGCTGATGATAGAAGCAGTGGCACAACTCGGCGGAGTGGTTGCCCAATCCCACCCCAAACTGCCACCCGTGGCAAACCTCCGACTCGCTGCCGTACTCAACGCCAAAATCACCGGCAGCGCGCAACCCGGCGAAGTCATCCACCTGCATGCCTCCGTGCTCGGACGCATGGGAACTTTGATTCAAATCGAAGGCCGGGCGCAGGTCGGATCCAGAGTTGTTCTAACAACCAAGCTGACGCTGGCAGGTGTGCCTGCCCAGCCTCCCGCTTGAACCGCACGGGCGGCGGCTCCTACCGAAAAATCCCAAAATCTCCTTGGCATGAGGGGCTGTGTGGATAGCCTCAGCCCGAGCGCCAGCCGCTAGAATGCCACCGTCAAGCCCCATTCCCCCGTAGCGAGTCTCAGAATAGCACCGGTATTTTCATTTCTCATCGCCCCTTAGCTCGTGACCGCGAACCCGCCAACCAGCGCAACCAGCGCCGCCGCTACTAACAAGCAAGTGTTGGTCCTCTCATACTCGCAGACCGGGCAACTGACGAATATCGTCGAGAGTTTGCTCGCCCCGATGCGAGCCGATCCGCGCATCACGATCCGGGTGGAGACCCTCGCACCGCAGCCGCCATTTCCGTTTCCATGGTCGTTGTGGCGCTTCCTGGATGCCTTTCCGGAATCCGCCCACCTGAAACCGGCCCCTCTGGCACCGCTGGCACTCACGGGTGACGAGACATTCGATTTGGTGATCCTTCCCTATCAAGTTTGGTTTCTTGCGCCCAGCCAACCCATCACCGCGTTCCTCCAACACCCGATAGCCGCACGCCTGTTGCGCGGCAAACCGGTGGTCACCGTGATCGCCTGCCGTAACATGTGGTTATTCGCACAAGAAAAAACCAAAGTCATGTTAGCCGGGCTTGGCGCGTGCCTAATAGATAACGTGGTATTTACCGACCGTGCCCATACGATGGCGACGCTGTTGACCACGCCACTGTGGATGCTCACCGGCAAGCGCCGGGTAGTGCCCGGCTTGCCCCCGGCGGGCATCGACGCGGCGGATATTGCGGGTGCGGCCCGCTTCGGTCGCGCGCTGCGGGAGGCCTTGGGCGAAGACCGCGAGCGGGCAGGCCGGCCGTTGCTGAGCGGATTGCGGGCGGTGGAAGCCGACCCCCGCCTGTGGTTGAGCGAGCGAGCGGCCACCCGCAGTTTTTTGCTGTGGGGCATCCTCTTGCGTGCTGCTGGCGTTCCCGGAAGTTGGCCGCGCAAGCCGTTGCTGGCACTCTATCTAGTATTCCTGGTCACCTTGGTATTCACCGTGGTACCTATCAGTTTGGCCATCCAATTCCTGATTCGTCCCTTGCTGAGCGAGCGCCTGGCCAGACTGAAACGAGAATTTGAACTCCCCTCCGGCTCGGGTGATGAGCGACTATCCCAATATGACCGCTGAAGTTTACATCACCCGCACGGCAGCGGCGCTGCCCTTCGCGCCAGTTGCCAACGACGCCATGGAGGCGCTGCTTGGCAGGGTCGGCAACCAACCCTCACGGGCACGCCGCATCATCCTGCGCAGCAACGGAATTCGCAGCCGCCACTACGCCATCGACCCGGCTACCGGCAAAAATTCTATCAGCAACGCCCAGCTCACCGCCACCGCCATCCGCGCCCTTGGCGAGGTCGGCCCGGTCGATTGCCTCGCCACCGGTACCTCCATGCCGGACCAGCTAATGCCTAACCATGCCTCGATGGTGCACGGAGAACTCGGCTGGCCGCGGATGGAAACCGTGGCGTTCGCCGGTGTCTGTGCCGCCGGCACCGCCGCGCTCAAACACGCTTGGCTATCGGTCAAATGCGGTGAAGCGCGCCGGGCCATCGCCACCGCCTCCGAAGTGGCATCATTGTGCTTGCGCGGGAGTTGTTATGAAGCGGAAAGCGAGCACCAGCTCAAGGCCTTGGAAAGCCACCCGCATATCGCCTTTGAAAAGGATTTTTTGCGTTGGATGCTATCGGATGGGGCAGGAGCGATGCTACTGGAAGCCACGCCGTGCGCGCCGTTGTCGCTGCGCATCGAGTGGATAGAACTCTCCTCGGCGGCCCACGAATTGCCGGCCTGCATGTACATGGGTGCCGAGAAATTGCCGGATGGCTCGTTGCGCGGCTGGCACCACAGCAGCCCCGCCGAATGGGGCGAACGGTCGATTTTCGCAATCAAACAAGATGTGAAGCTCCTCAACGAACATGTCATCCGCGCCACCTTGCGCGAGCCGCTGCACGCCATCGCCGCCAAGCGTGGCCTGCAAGCACGCGACATCGATTGGTTTCTACCACACATATCTTCCATGTTTTTCGCCGAACCGGTGGCAGCCGCGATGCGCGATATCGGGCTGGACGTGCCGCGCGAGCGTTGGTTCACCAATCTAACAACAAAGGGCAACGTGGGTTCCGCCTCACCGTATATCATGTTGGATGAATTGTTCAATTCGGGCCGCATTCAACGAGGCCAGCGACTATTGATGTACGTCCCGGAAAGCGGGCGTTTCGCCTGTGGATTTGTGATGATGGAAGCCGTATGAAGCCAGCCATGCCCCATTGCCCACGGTGAACCCATTCCTCCAAATCGACGGTCTGTGCAAAACGTATCCGGGCAATCCCGAACCTACCCTCGACCACACCTGCCTGCACGTTGAACGCGGCGAATTTTTCGGTTTGCTCGGTCCTAACGGTGCCGGCAAGACCACCCTCATTTCGCTGGTGTGCGGCTTGCTGAAAGCGGACGCAGGCAGCATCCGCATCGATGGGATGGGTTCGGCAAGCCACCGCAAAGCCATCAATTCGCGCTGTGGTTTCGTGCCGCAGGAGATCGCACTCTACCCCACTCTAAGCGCACGCGAGAACCTGCGCTTCTTCGGCCGCCTCTATGGTCTGCGTGGCTCGGAGTTGCGCCAGCGGGTCGACACCTGGCTCGAACGGCTCGGTCTGAGCGCCGCGGCCAATCGCGCGGTGGGTCGTTTTTCCGGAGGCATGAAACGCCGCTGCAATCTCATCGCCGGCCTGCTGCACGAGCCGGATTTGATCATTCTGGACGAACCCACCGCCGGCGTGGATCCGCAATCACGCCTGCTCATTGCCGACAACCTGGCCCGCCTGAATCGCGAGGGCAAGACGCTGCTGTACACCACCCACCACCTCAAGGAGGCCGAGGAGCAGTGTTCACGCGTGGCGATCATCGACGCCGGCCGCATCATTGCTGTGGGCGCTCCGGCCACACTGATCGCCGCGCACTCCGGTGCCTGCGGGCTTGAGGATGTTTTCATTAAACTGACCGGTCGCGAGCTGCGCGATTGAACGCCCCCACCCATGCCATGCCCGACGTCACCATCGACTTTTCCCACCATCAAACGACGCACTGCGAAACCGGTGCGATGATCAACTTGCTGCGCTTCCATGGCGTGAAACTCTCCGAACCCATGGCCTTCGGCATCGGCGGCGGTCTGTTCTTCGGCTATTTCCCCTTGCTGCGCATGGCGCATATCCGAGTCACCACGTTCCGCAGAATGCCCGGCGCCATTTTCCGCAAGGGCCTCAAACGGCTGGGGGTGGCCTTCCGCACCCGCGCGTTTTTCCGCCCGGAAAACGCCCAACTCGCCCTCGACCGCTTGCTGGACGCCGGCACGCCGGTGGCTTGTCAAGTGGGCTTCTACTGGTTGCCCTACGTGCCGCGGGCCATGCGCTCGCATTTCAACGCCCACAATATCGTCATCTACGGCCGGCGTGGCGATGAATACCTCGTTAGCGAACCAGGCATGGAGCAGGTCCAGACGATCCGGCGGGCCGATTTAGCGCGTGCCCGGTTTGCTAAAGGCGGGTTGAATCCGCGTGGGCGCTTGTATTGGCTGACCCAAGACCGGGCGGCGTGGCAACCGGAGTTGGCGGTGCCGATTCTCGCCGGGCTTAAAGACACCTGTTACAACATGCTCGATATTCCGTTTCCGGTCCTCGGCGTGCGCGGCATCCGCTACCTGGCACGCGACCTGGTGAAATGGCAGAGCCAGCTCGATGGCGACGCGCTGCGTGACAACCTCAACCAAATCATCATCATGCAGGAAGTCGTCGGTTCGGGCGGGGCCGGGTTCCGCTTCATGTTCGCCGCCTTTCTCGCCGAGGCGGCGGAGGTGCTCGCCGCGCCGGAATTGGCCCAGGCGAGCCGTGATATGACCGCGCTGGGCGACCAATGGCGTGAGTTCGCGCTCATCACCTCGCGTTTCATCAAAAACCGCGCTCAAGGGGGCGACACGTACCAGACGGTGGTTGACCAACTCAACGCCCTCGCCGACTGCGAGGAG